>CAYOVG010000084.1:0-21060 GCA_964407285.1 uncultured Syntrophobacteraceae bacterium | reverse complement strand
GTCGCGGCCGATGCCGGAGAGGTCCAGCAACTGGTTCATCATCGCCATGCGCTTCTCGGCAAAGACATTACCGTCCAGGTAATGGCAGTCGCCGATGTGTCACCCGAAGACGAAGGCGCCGTCGAACCCGCTCTTGAGCCCTTCCAGGACGAAGACCGGATCGACGCGGCCCGAGCACATCGTGCGGATGACCCTGATATTGCTGGGGTACTGGAACCGGGACACGCCCGCCAGGTCCGCGCCTGCGTACGCACACCAGTTACATAAGAATGCCACGATTTTCGGTTCAAATGCATCGCTCATTTGCTGTTCTCCTGCTCCCCTATTCCATTGCTCCGCCGGCATGGATCGCTGCCATGATCTGACGGTCGCGGAAATGCTTCATATCGATTGTCTTCTGAGGACAGGCCGCCGCACAGATCCCGCATCCCTTGCAGGATGCCGAGATGTTTTCGGCTCTGTAACCCGTGCCGACCACCTTGACGAGCCTGATGGCCTTGAAGGGGCACGACATCTCGCACAGCCCGCATCCGATGCAGCCTTCCTGGTCGATGGCGGATACGATCGGCTCCACCTGCACGCGCTCCTGGGTGAGCACGGTCGCCGCCCTGGCGGCCGCCGCCTGGGCCTGAGCTATCGATTCCTCAATGGGCTTCGGATAGTGGGCGAGACCCGCCACGAAGACGCCGTCGGTGGCGAAATCCACGGGACGAAGCTTCATGTGGGCTTCCAGGAAGAAACCGTCCTGGTTGAGGGGCACCTTGAAGGACTTGGCCAAGGTTTCGAGTCCCTGCGGGACGATGGCGGTGGCGAGATTGAGGTAATCGACGAAGACGCTCACGGGACGGCCGAGCACGTGGTCTCTCACCGTGATCTTGAGCTTCTCCTTACCGTCCACGATCACCTTCTCGACATCGGGCTTCCCTTCAGGGGCGTAGCGGATGAAAATCACGCCGAGTTCGCGGGCCTTTTTGTACAACTCCTCGCGCTCCCCGTAGGTCCTCATATCCCTGTAGAGGATGTAGATGTCGAGGTCCGGGTTGGCGGTCTTCATGTCGATCGCCTGCCGCACGGAAGACGTGCAGCACACCTTCGAGCAGTAGGGGCGATCCGGCTCGCGGGAACCGACGCACTGGATGAAGGCGATGCCTTCGGCATCCTTGAGCTTCCGGGGTTCCTTCGTGAAAAGGTCTTCCAGGTCGTGCCAGGTCGAAACCCTATCGCTTTCGCCGTACAGGTATTCGGTCGGTTTGTAGGAATGCGCGCCCATGGCGAGAACGGCCACGCCGTGCTGCAGTTCGCGCTCGGCCCCGTTTACGCTGACGGAAGTGGTGAAGTTGCCGACGAAACCTCCCACGCTGTTGATCTTTGCGTTGGTCATGACTTCTATGTTTGCGTGCGTGCTCACCTGCTTGATCAGGTCGGACATGTAGGCGCCCACGTCCTCGCCCTTCCAGGTCTTCTTGATCTTGAGCGTATGCCCGCCCAGGACGTCTTTTTCTTCCACCAGGTACGTCTTGAATCCCTGGTCGGCCAGGTTGAGGGCCGCGTTCATGCCGGCCACGCCGCCGCCGATGACGAGGGCGTTGTGGTTGAGATCCACCTGGATTTCGTCGATGGGTTCGAGCAGCGCAACCTTGGCGACCGCCATGCGGACCAGGTCCTTGGCCTTCTGGGTGGCCTTCTCGGGTTCGCCCTGGTGCACCCAGCTATCCTGGTCGCGGATGTTGGCCAACTCGAAGAGGAACCGGTTCAACCCGGCTTCGCGGATGGTCTCCTGGAAGAGGGGTTCGTGGGTCCTCGGCGTACAGGCCGCCACGACCACGCGATTGAGGTTGTGCTCCTTGATCGCGTCGCGGATCATCATCTGGGTATCCTGGCTGCACGTGAACAGGTTGTTGGCCACGTACGCCACGCCCGGAAGCGTCTGGGCGTATTCACGGACCGCCGGGACATCCACGACACTGGCGATATTGATACCGCAGTGGCAGACGAAAACACCGATGCGGGGTTCCTGATCGGCGACGGGAGTTTCCGCGGGGTAGGTTTTGACCTGGGTCAGGCTGTTGCGGGCGGCGGTAAGGGACGCGGCCGAAGCAGCCGAGGCAGCCGAGGCTTCCATGACGGAGTAGGGAATGTCTTTGGGGCCGGCGGTGGCGCCGCAGGCGAATACGCCGGGGCGGGAAGTGGCGACCGGCGAGAAGCTGCCCGCGTCGATGAAGCCGTCGGAATTCAGATTGATATTGAGTTTTCCGGCCAACTCGCGGACATCTTCGGCAACTTCCAGACCGATGGAGAGGACCACGAGGTCGAAGACTTCCGAACTGGCTTCGCCGTCCTCGTTGACGTAGTTGATGACCAGGTCGTCGGTCCCGGGGCTGGTTTCGATGCTGTGGACGCGCGACCGGATGAAGCGCACCGCGCTCTCACCCTTCGCACGGTCGTAGTAGCGCTCGAATTCCTTGCCGTAGGTCCTCATGTCCATGAAGAAAATGGCGGTATCGAGGTCGCCGTGGGCATGCTCCTTGGCGATGACGGCTTCCTTGATGGCGTACATACAGCAGACACCCGAGCAGTAGCCGTGCGCGCCCTGCTGAGTTCCGCGCGACCCGACGCACTGCAGCCATGCGATCTTCTTGGGGGGCTGCTTGTCGGAAGGCCGTACCAGGTGCCCTTCGAAGGGACCGGAGGCGCTGAGAACACGTTCGAACTCGAGGCTCGTTATCACGTTGGGGTACTTGCCGTAGCCGTAGTCGTACAACTGGGGATCGAAGGCTTTGAAACCGGGGGCCAGGATGACGGCTCCCACCTGAATGGCGTGGGTCTTGCCTTTGTCGTCGAAGTTGATCGCGCCGGCGGGGCAGAATTTTTCGCAGGCGCGGCACTTGCCCTTTTCAAAGTAGATACAGTTGCCCTCGTCAAGAGCGTACTTCAGGGGCACCGCCTGAGGGTACTTCACGTATGCCGCTTTGCGCTTACCCAGACGTTCGTTGAATTCATCGTCGACCTTGCGCGGGCATTTCTCGGCGCAGACACCGCATGCGATACATTTTTCGGTATCGACGTAACGGGGCCGCTCCTTCACCGTGACCGTGAAGTTTCCCGCCTCGCCTTCGAGGGATTCCACATCGGCCATGGTGATCAGTTTGATGTTGAGGTGACGTCCGCCTTCAACCAGTTTGGGAGAAAGGATGCACATCGAACAGTCGTTGGTGGGGAAGGTCTTGTCCAGTTGAGCCATGACGCCGCCGATTGCCGGCGACTTCTCAACCAGGTGTACGTAGTAGCCCGTGTTGGCCAGATCGATTGCGGCCTGAACACCGGCGATACCACCGCCCACCACCATGACCGAACCGACAGGGCGGCCACCATTCCCATCCAGGGATTGCCTTTCCAGTTGTTCGCTCTTTTTGGTTTCCATCATTATCTTCCTGTGTTGCAAAGGTGAAATAATTCACTCCCCAGTGTCCGATACTTCGGGGCAGCACATTCAACGGGACCTAATGGCTACCGCATATTATACAAGAGGTCATGCAAACATAGCACGGTGCATATCATAGTTCAAGGCGAAATCGAAACCGCGGTTATCAAATGCACAAGTCGCCGGAAGGCGGTCCACATATATACCCGGGAGATGTAAGGACGGCCCGGAGCGGATGCGGTTTCAAGGCATTCCGAGCGGTAGGAAAGGCCGTTTGAAAAGGTCTTTAAAGCGGTATTTATACGGAATAAGCAACTATGCACATATGCACAACTATTCACATATTGTATACATGCAAAACACTGATAGAGAGTGGTGAACCAGGGGCGGCGCATAGCCTGCAAACGAATTCGTCGTCGCCCGATACGGCCGGCGGGAAGAGGACCGGGGCGGTCCGCATCGGCGATGGCGCGCATGGCCTTGCCCGTGCGCTTCAGAAGCTGCGCAAGCCCGATCATCAGGAGAACCGATGTCGCGGGGATCACGATCTGAAGCGCGGTAACGGCGCCCCCTCCAGTATACTCCCTTCCCCGGCTAATCGCCGAACACCACGAACCTGCCGCCTTTCACCTCCTGGACCACCGGAGGATAATCGGCATCACGGCCTTCCGTGAATGAGAATTTGCCGAGAACGGTATCGAAATCCCTGATCCCCGCAAGCGCATCCCGGATCTCCTTCCCGTCGCCTGAGCCGCCCGCTCTTCTTACGGCCTCATAGGCGATACAGACGCCGGCGTAGGCCTGAGCCGCAAACTGATCGGGCTCGCTACCGTACTTCGCCGTGTAGGCTTCCACGAAGCCGCGGTTCAGAGGATTGGACGACGTGGCGTTCCACGAGGCCCCAACAATGATTCCTTCCGCGGCATCGCCCGCGTTTTTAATGAGGGCCGGGGAATTGAATCCGTTGCCTCCGATAATGCGGACGCTTGCCGGAATGTCCAACCGCCGGGCCTGGGTAACGATCCCCGAAGCTTCCTCGACAAGGGCCGAGACGATGACGGCGTCGGGATTGCGGCTCTTTATCCGAGTAAGCTGCGGCGAGAAGTCATGGTCCCCCTTGGCGAAGGTCTCCTCGCTAAGGACCTCCACGCCCTGCTTCTGCAAAGCGTCCTTGAAAGCGTCATAACCGGCTTTCGTGAAGGCATCGTCGTTTCCGTAGAGCAACGCCGCTTTCTTGATGCCCAGCTTCGGCGCGACAACGGTTAAGGTATTCGGAATGACAACAGCTTCCGGCAGGGAATTGCGGAAGATGAAATCGCCTATTTCAGTTATTCCTTCCGCGGTATTGCTGATGGCCAAAACAGGCACGCCGGCCCGTTGAGCGACGGGGTCCGTCACCTTGGCCGTATTGCTGAGGGTGGGGCCGATGATGAGCGACACCTTGTCGGCATTGATGAATCTCTGGAAGACATTGACTCCCTGTTGCGGGAGGCCGGCGTCATCGTCGAAAATGGGGACGATCTTGACGCCGTCGCTTCCGGCTTCGGAATTGATCCGATCCACAGCGAGTCGAGCGCCGTTATTCTGCGTTGCGCCGTAAGCCGCGGACCCGCCCGTCATGGTGAAGGCGAACCCGATCCTTACCGCTTTTTCCGCGGCATGGCCGAATCCGCAGCAGATACCGAGAACGACTGCAGCGGCGACCGACATGGCGACCCAACTCACTCCGCAAAACCGCATTTTCATGGAATGCTCCTTCTTCGGAAAAGAATACCTGGTACAGTATCTACAAACATGGTTCGGGCAACCGGCCGGGGACCCCGGCCCGTGACAGTATACAAGAACTGATGCGAATTTGGTATTTGAAAGGAGAGAAAAATTATCCTGCTTGAAGGAAGGCTGCGCGGGATGCCGGAGAGGCCCGGTCAACATCGGCGGGGGCAACACCCCACCGGCTTCAAGCTAACGGTAAGCACATAAGATTGTAATGACGAAGCCAATGCCGGGAATCTCGATCGGAGCGCTTTGCGCGGTTTCAGCTTTCAACCACGACCTGTTGCATTCCAACGGTCCGGTTGCGGCCGGCAGGCGTAACCGCACAAAACATTGCCACTACCGGATTGGTTGCGCGGTCACGGGGCCATCCGGATCGTCATGGCCGAGCGCGTCTACACAACACATATTCTCTATGTTCCGCAAACAGGCAACAACACACCCATTCACCCACTCACCCACTCACCCACTCACCCATTCACCCACTCACCCATTCACCGAAACATCCGCCATCCCTACATCTCTTCGGCCTGCTCCTCGGCAGGCATTTCTCCCAGGAGAAGGCACGGCCAGCAGGCCCGCACGGTGGTCCCGACTCCCTTGAGGGACCGGATGGTGAAAACACCGCTCGACGATTCCACCCGTTCCTGCATACAGGCGATCCCGAGGCCTTTCGAGCAGCCTTCCAGGGACATGCCGCTTCCCAGGTCGAACCCTCTTCCGTTATCCTCTATGGTGAAATCGATCTCCTCATCGGAGATACGGAGAATGACCTTGACGGTGTCCGCACGGCTGTGGCGGCCGACGTTTTCCATGGCGCCCTGCAGCACCCGGAAAATGACGGTCTTGAGGTAAGTCGGTATCTCGTCCTCGCTGACGGTGATCTCCCTTTGGACCCGCACATGAGGATAGGTCTTCTCGCACTCTCTGAGGAACCAGCTAATCGTCGCAAGCAGTCCCAGATCGTCCAGCAAAGACGGTCTCAGGTCCATATAGATGTTGCGGACTTCCTCTATGGCGAACTCGGTGATCCGGAGGATGTCCTGCAGCACTTCCGGGTCGGGAAGCTGTTCCCCCGTCTCGAGCTTATGAGCAATATCGCGAACTCCTATTTTAATGGTGTGCAGCGACTGACCGACGCTGTCGTGTATCTCGTTGGCGATGCGTTGTCTCTCCCTTTCCTGGACCTTCAGAAGCTGTGAAGAGAGGAACCTGAGTTGCTCTCTCGATTCCAACAGGGTTTTCTCGGCCGACTTTCGCAAGGTGATATCGGTTATGGTGGAGATGATTCCCTTGAACTCCCCCTCCCCGTTGACGATAGGCGAAGAAGAAAGGATGGTTGGAATCCTGCGCCCGCCTTTCGCTATCAGATTGACTTCATAGCATGAGCGGTTGCACAGGTCCCGACTGGAATTCATGCGAAGAACCTTGGACCTCTTTGACTTGTCGATCAACCTGGCGGCGGGGAGTCCCAGCAGTTCTTCCCGCCGGTACCCCAGTATCTCGCACATCTTGTCGTTGACATACGTGATGGCGCCCTTCTCGTCCTGGACGCCCAGTCCCTCGTTCATAGTCTCCACGAGCATGCGGAACTTCTGCTCGCTCTTGCGAAGGGCCTGCTCGACCTGCTTGCGTTCGGTGATGTCGCTCAGGATTCCCACGGACCCCACAAGCTGCCCGTGATCGTTGTACCAGGGCAGCGAATGGTCTCCCAGCCATCTCAGGCTTCCGCTTTTCGTCCGGATCAGGTAGTCGGCGAAATACTCGCGAGTTCTTCCCTCCCGCCGCTTCTTCGCCAGGAGGCCGGCGGAAACGTTCTCCTCCCCGGGTTGATTGATCTTACAGATGAGGCGGGCGAAACCGATCGAATTCACCTCCTCGGGGGTGTAACCCGTCAACCTCTCGATTACGGGACTCAGGTACTCATAGGTCATGGTGTCGTATTTGAGACGGTATATGGCGTCACCGGACGTTTCCATTATAAACCGCAGGCGCTCCTCGCTTTCCCGCAAAGCATCTTCGCTTCGCCTGCGCTCGATGGCGTAACGGATGGATCGTTCGAGGAGCGGAGTACTGATCTGGTCTTTGACCAGGAAATCCGCGGCTCCCGCCTTCATGGCCTCCACGTCCAGTTGATAATCCTTCTGGCCGGTCAAGAAAATAATCGGGGCTTTCAATCCTCTTGACGTCAATTCCTGAAACAGGTCCAGACCGTTTCTGCCTTCACCGAGGTGGTAATCGAGAAGGCAAATATCATAATCGCAATTCGTAGTGGCTTCGACCGCGCCGTCGTACGTATTCACCCAATACAGATGGAACCCAGGGGACGGGACCTTAGAGAGCATGCTTCGGACCAGACAATAATCATCTTCGTCATCCTCGACGAGGAGGATCCTGACCGAAGGGTTTGTCATGGCAATAACCTCGAATATCTCTGGGAAGAAATCAGCTTCAGTATGAAGACACACCACAGCACCACTTTCCTTGCCGCCGGAGATACAAACCAGTACGAATGTGAAAGCCGGAAATTACAGCCGCAGGCCGGCAGACCCGATGCCGTAGCCCATCCCGGCTTCTCAGCACATTGAGCAATGTGCCTTAAGTACGCTAAAACGCGCTCCAAATAAATAGGGTGAATACTGTATTTTCACGGGAGGGTTTGAATGTCGGAAAAGGCGGCGAGGGTCAGAGAACGCGGGATTTCGCCGACGCTGGTCTCTATTCATGACGTCTTGCCGTAAGGGCCCTTACGGCATCGCCGGACGTCGATACCGGCAGCCGGTTCTTCGCGGAACCGGCAACGGGCTGAAGCTGAACTCGAATGCCTCCTGTTCGACGGCAGACCGCTCAGCCCAGCCTTGCTGTTCCCTTTGCGTCAAGAATACGGATAGTGCGTGCATATCTCTCGACGCCGTTGATCCTCCCTCTACCCCCGCTCGCTTTACAGTGAATAGATTTCCGAGTTGAAGGTCTTTATCCAGTTCGCTTTCAAGAGATCGAGAGCTTCTTCGGTCTTGTCCACGCCGATGATCACGATGGGGTTATTGCTCTCGCCTCTTCCGAGAAAGGGATAGAAATAGAGAACATTGACGCCTCCCGCCTTGAGAGGCCTCAAGATGGCTTGAAGCCCGCCCGGATGGTCGGGAACTTCCACGGCGATGACATCGGTCTCCTTGACGGAATATCCGTGGCTTTTGAGCACGTCCAGCGTTCTTTTCGGGTCGTCGGTAACGAACCGGACAGTGCTTATATCGGAAGTGTCGGCTACCGTGATCGCACGAATATTGATTCCTTCAATCCCCAGGCATTCACTCACGTCGAGAAACTTCCCCGGTACGTTTTCCAAACTGACGGAAATCTGGTTGACAGGCATCTGCAACTCCTGATTGCGCATTGAACGTTAGATGAATTCGTATCCGACGGCCAGAGCATCCTTGTTGATGCTGATGAGCTTCTGCTTGCCTTTCAAGACGACGGAGAGCCCTTCTACAAGGCTGTCGAGGCTCACGAGATTGCTCTTCTTTATAAAAGCGCCCAGCAGCACCATGTTGGCCGACCTGATGTTGCCCATTTTTTCCGCGATGGTATTGGCCGGAACATTCACGATTTCAATATCGCCGCGGTTGGGCGGTTCGGTGACCAGGGATGAATTGAGGAACAGCACGCCGCCGGACTGGATTTTGTTCTGAAATCTGACCATTGAAGGCTGATTCAGCGCAACGATGAAATCGGGCGCGTAGGCCACCGGGGATGCAATCTCTTCGTCCGATACGGACACCGTGCAGTTGGCGGTGCCTCCACGCACTTCCGCGCCATAGGCCGGCAGGTATGTGACATGCCTGCCCTCCAGCATTGCGGCCTGGGCCAGGTTGAGCCCCATGGACAAAACACCCTGCCCTCCGAAACCGGAAAAAACCGTTTTAATCAACATCGCTCTTCTCCGTCTTCTCCGTCATCCCCGTCGTGTCTTTGATTACCCCCAGAGGAAATTCCACGGCCATCACTTCGTCAACCCACTTCCAGGCTTCGACGGAGCTTTTCTTCCAGTTGGTCGGACAGGGAGAAAGGATCTCCACGAGAGAGTAGCCGAGCCCGTCGATCTGGCACTGAAAAGCCTTCTTGATGGCTTTCTTCGCCTTGCGAATACTTGCGGGTGAACAGACCGCCACGCGTTCTATGTAGCAAGCGCCGTTGACCTGCCCCAGGATTTCACTCATTTTGATGGGATAGCCTTCCAAATGGTTGTCCCGACCAAAGGGAGAGGTGGTGGTTTTCATCCCCAGCATGGTGGTCGGGGCCATCTGACCGCCGGTCATGCCGTAGACCGCGTTGTTGATGAAAATCGCGGTTATGTTTTCACCCCGGTTCGCGGCGTGCAGGGTTTCGGTCGTGCCGATGGCCGCGAGGTCCCCATCGCCCTGGTAGGTGAAGACGACGGCCTCGGGATACGCTCTTTTGATGCCGGTGGCCACGGCCGCGCCACGGCCATGAGCGGACTCGACCATATCCACGTCGAAGTAGTAGTAGGCGAAGACCGAGCATCCCGGAGGCGGCACGCCGATGGCTTTATCCTGGATACCCAGTTCATCGATGGCTTCGCACGTGATGCGGTGAATGATGGAATGGCCGCAGCCAGGACAATAATGAAAGACGGCTTCCTTCAGTGATTTTGGCCGACTGAATATCTTTTTCATGTACTCAACCTTTATGCGATCGACTATTCAACATTCTTCAACCGAGACCCTTTTGCGAATAGATACGGGAAATCACGCGCAGCAGTTCGGTAGCCGTGGGAATGACCCCGCCGGGCCGTCCGTAGAAGGACACATCCGCGGCCCCTTCCAGCGACAGCTTGACATCGTCTATCATCTGGCCCATGTTCATCTCGAAGTCCAGGAAGAAGGCGGTCGTTTTGGCGAGTTCCTTCAGTTGCTCCTTGGGAAAAGGAAAGAGTGTGACGGGACGGAACAACCCGACCTTCATCCCGTGCATGCGGGCCTGCTTGATGGCGCCCTTGGCGATTCTGGCCCCGATGCCGAAAGCGGTCACGATCAGCTTCGCATCTTCCGTCATGAAGTTCTCAAACAGGACCTCTTCTTCTTGAAGCAACTGGTAGCGACGGAAGAGGCTCCAGTTAAGCTCTTCAAGTTCGGCGGGATTGGAGGTGAACGTACGTACGAAGCGGCTCGGACGGCCTTTCGCCCCCCGAAGGGCATCGGTCCTGACAGGCGGCTTTTCGATGGTTTCGAAGTTGAATTCCACCGGCTCCATCATCTGTCCCAGCATACCGTCCCCCAGGACCATGACCGGAATATGGTACTTATCCGACATGTCGAAAGCCCGGTAGGTAAGGTCCGCCAGTTCCTGCACGGATGAGGGGCCGAGAACGATGGTCCGGTAATCGCCGTGCCCGCCGCCGCGAGTGGCCTGGTGGTAGTCCGACTGGGCCGCCGCGATGCTTCCCAGCCCCGGCCCGCCGCGGGACATATTGACGATGACGGCCGGCAACTGGCAGGCCGCCAGAAAGGATATTCCCTCCTGCTTCAGGCTGATGCCGGGGCTGGAGGAGGAAGTCATGGCCCGGACTCCGGCGACGCTCGCGCCGTAGAGCATATTAATGGCCGCGATCTCGCTTTCCGCCTGAATAAAGGTGCAGCCCGGCCGCCGGCCCAGGTTGCTCGCCATGAACTCGGTCAACTCGTTCTGAGGAGTGATCGGATAGCCGAAATAGCATTGACAGCCGGCTCTGATGGCCGCTTCACCAATAGCAGCGTTTCCAGTAGCTAATACTTTATTCACGGTAAACCTCTATCGCGACTTCCGGGCAGACCGTAGCGCAGGTAGCGCAGCCGTTGCATTCCCCCATATCGGCGAAGCGGGAGGGCAAGTATCCGGCCGCATTCAGTTTATCAGAAAGTGTGATTGACTTCTTGGGACAGAAGGCGATGCAAAGCTCGCATCCCTTACACAGCACCTGGTTGATGACGATTGACCCTTTCCCTTTCATAAATGTACTGTCCTCATAGCGCCTATACCTGTTTACCTCATCGATTCATTATTCAGAAAAACCGGATCACCACCGAGAGACTACTACCGGGATCATCATCCGCGCACCCGAAGCCTGTCTTCTATGTAATAGTCGGCGCAATGTCAACATTGAAATAACGTGGGGCTGCAATTCCCGTATCGGCGCCGCCGGCGGCGCGGACGACGAAGCACGGGGATATCGCCGTGGAGGGGAGGCCCCGGGTTCCAAGCCGTGACGGAGGCCGCCCGTCGCGAGCGCCGGCGGCCGTCTTTGAACCGATTTTGCCATAGAAACTATTTTTCTCATTACTTCACACAACCCATGAAGAAAGTTCTTGACTCCACGCACACGAAGTGCTTTTGTGCGTATTACAACAATTTGGATCTATTCTCGTTTACCCTGTCATTTCCGGATCTTCCATCATTCGTTCGGAAAGGGGTCTACCATGCGAATCGTCGTTGCACCACGTTTGTTGATCAAATCCGCGCCTCAACCCGGAAATGCGCTCGCACTGGCGGGCGGCATCGTCTCGATCGAGGACCTCTGTCCCAACGAGACACTGGGGCTGCGCGGCGCGGCTGCAAAGAGGGACAGATGGCATCTCGCCAGGTTGGGCGCGAGAGCGGCCGCAGCTTCGCCGGCGGACATCTGGGACATGGCTCACGATGCGGCAAAACAGCACAACGCCTATGTCGAACCCGACATCGGAGTACAATGGGACTATCAAAACCACGTCCACATGCCCTCCCGGACCGGTGCGGCGCCCGGCGAGACCGCCTACTGCTCCTACAACGACCAGGAGTCGGGCTTTCCGTGCGGACCGGGATTCGCCTGGCACCTCGACGCCTCCGGGCTCAAGGCGGCGAGGGCCGAAGTGGGAGACAATCCCTCCCGAGTGCGGATCGGCATTCTCGACACGGGATTCGATTTCAATCACCGGGCGCGGCCACAAAACCTGCTGCTCACTCTTCAACGCAACTTCGTCGATGACGGCCGTTCCTCCATCGACGCATCCGACCCCTACCCTCGCGAACCTTTCTCGAACCCGGGCCACGGTACCGGCACTATAGGTCTGCTGGCGGGACGACGCCTGCGGAACATGCTCCGCCCCGAGCAGGACGGCGATTATCTCGGCGGCGCGCCGCTTGCGGAAATCCTTCCCGTTCGCATCGCTTCGGGAGTTGTGCTCCTCTACTCCAGCGCTTTTGCCGCCGGCCTGGATTACCTCATCGCGCCCAACGGAAAAGTCGCCGACCGCGTGGACGTGCTCTCAATGAGCATGGGCGGGGTGGCTTCGAAGGCGTGGGCCGAAGTGGTGAATCGCGCCTACGACGCCGGTATCGTGATGGTGACCGCGGCCGGCAATAATTACCCGCTCACTCCCGAGAGCATCGTCTATCCCGCGCGTTTCCGGCGCGTGATAGCCGCGTGCGGAGTAATGGCCGACGGCCGGCCGTACGTCCGCGGTGTCGTTCCCTTCGGCAAAATGGCGGGGAACTACGGTCCCGACAGCAAGATGGACACGGCTCTTGCCGCTTATACGCCGAACACCTCGTGGGCGGAGATCAACTGCGAAAACATGATCGACATGGACGGCTCCGGCACGTCTTCCGCCACTCCTCAAATCGCCGCGGCCGCCGCTCTCTGGTTGCAGAAACACAAGGACGCAATGAAGGGATGGTCGCCGCAGGAAGTCGTCGAAGCGACGCGCAAAGCGCTTTTCACATCGGCTCGAACGGATTCGTCCAATTTGCGCAAATACTTCGGCCGCGGCATTCTCAACGCTCAGAGTGCGCTTTCGGTCCTCCCGGAACGAGGCCTCCCGCGGACGGAACCCGATTCGGCCGGCTTTTCGTTCTGGAAGGTCCTGATCGGGCATGGCATTGCCGCTGCGAAGATTGCGGAACCTCACCTGCGGGAGATGCTGGACGTCGAAGTGGCGCAACTTTTCCACATCGACAAGGATGTCGCGGAGTCAATGGAAGACCCCGATGTCGCACAAGAACCGACACAGAAGTTTTTCGATGCGGTCATCGGGAGTCCATACGCTTCCAAGGCCTTGAAAGCGGCGCTCGAAGACCGGTTCAAGTCCGCCGCCGTTCCGGGAGCCGACCTGGGCAAACCGCCGGGACCGGAACCGCCCGGGAACCGGACGCTTCCAACTCCCGTACCCGTGTGCCGCCGCTTGCGCGCCTATGCGACCGATCCAAGCCTGTCGCTTCAGTTGCATACCGCCGACAGCAATGAAACCGTCATTCCGGTGATTTGGGAACCGCTCAAACCCGGTCCGGTCGGAGAGTACCTGGAAGTCATAGACCACGACCCGGCGACCGGGTGTTTCTACGCTCCCGTAGACCTCGAAGACCCCCACATCGTTGCCGGCGACGGGCTTGCCCCCAATCCCGCCGACCCGCGCTTCCACCAGCAGATGGTGTACGCCGTCGCCATGCGCACGATCAGAAGTTTCGAAACCGCCCTGGGACGAAAGGCTTTGTGGTCGCCGTTGATGGACCCGGGCAGCGGCGATGACGGCAAATACATACAGCGACTGCGCATATATCCACATGCGATTCGTGATCGGAACGCTTACTACAACCCCGAGAAGAAAGCTCTGCTGTTCGGGTACTTTCTCGTGAGGAGCGCGCGCACGGGAGAAATCCACCCCGACGGCATCATTTTCACATGCCTCTCGCACGATATCGTGGCGCATGAAACCACGCACGCGCTGCTCGACGGCATGCACCGGAACCTGACATACGAGGGTTCGGTGGACGACCTTGCGTTTCACGAAGCCTTTGCCGACATCGTCGCGCTGTTCCAGCACTTTTCCCTTCCCGACGTGCTGAAGACGGAAATCGGACGAACGCGCGGCGATCTCGGGATTTCCGACCGGCTGGCCGAAATCGGGCAGGAATTCGGACGCGCGACCGGAATGCACGGAGCGCTTCGCAGCGCCATCGGCAAGTCGCCGGACCCGGCGCTCATCGATACGACGACCGAACCGCACGACCGGGGCTCATTGCTGGTGGCGGCGGTCTTCAGAGCGTTCACCAACATTTACATGCGCCGCACGGCGGACCTGATTCGCATCGCAACCAACGGGACGGGAATACCGGCTCCCGGCGCCCTCCATCCCGACCTGGTGAACCGGCTGGCCGAAGAGGCCCGCAAGGCCGCCGGACATGTCCTCAAAATATGCATTAGAGCGCTCGACTTCTGCCCGCCCGTGGACCTCATTTTCGGCGATTATCTAAGGGCGATCATTACCGCCGACTTTGAAGTAGCTCCCGAGGATGAACTGGAATACCGCGTGGCGTTCATCGAATCGTTTCGCAACTGGGGGATCTATCCGGCCGGCATGCAGTCGCTGCTGCCGGAATCGCTACGCTGGCGGGGGCTGCAGTTTCCCGAGTCGCAGGAGATCCTGGGCGACGTACTGCATATCGCCCGGCAGTTCGTCGATGAATCCGCCTATCTCCGTTTCAGCAAGAAATTTGATGAAATCGAGAAAGACATGCCGCTTCGCGAGCGGCTGTTCCGCCACTCACACGAGTGGAGGAAGAGACTCCACGACGAACTGAAGAAGAAAATCGAAACCCTCGGGGCGGGGCAACGCGCGATGCTTGCGGCGGACCTGGGCCTGGATCTTTCAACGGGACGCGAAACATTTGAACTTCACTCATTGCGCATTGCGGAGAAGATCGGCATGGACGGCGAGGTCCAATGCGATCTTCTGTTGCAACTCCTGCAGAACCGGCAAGAAGCGGTGGATGGAGATCATTTCCGTTTCCTCGGAGGTTCCACGCTCGTCGTCGACGCGAGGTCTCGGGAAGTCAAATACGCGATCAGGAAGAGCATCGGAAGCAAGCTCCGTCTCGACAAAGTCAAAAACGATCTGAAAGCTTCACGGGATCTGCGCCGGATATACTTTTCGGGAACGCCGTTCGCCGGAGTGGGCGAGCGATTCGCCATTCTGCACAAATCTGGGGATGAGGTCTGATATGGCTACGAAGAAAACTGTGAAAAAGACGGTCGCGAAGAAATCGCCCGACGGCGAACCTTACGACGCTGCGAACGATGCACAGCCTCATGCCGCCGGTGTCGGGGACTGGAAGGTTCGCATCCGGATGTATCGCAAGTGGCTGGGCGATTGTTTCTTACTCACGTTTCGCAATGAGGACCACCGCAGCCACATAATGATCGACTGCGGTGTGATGACCGGAACGCCGGAAGGGAAGGACAAGATCGTTCAAACCGTTGACGACATCGTCGAGGAGACCGGCGGTGAACTGGCGGCGCTGGTCGTCACGCACGAACACTGGGACCATGTGTCGGGCTTCTCGAGCGCATTCGACTCCTTCAGGAAATTCTCCCGGATCGGCGAAGTCTGGGCCGCCTGGACGGAGGACCCCAACCAGCCCATCGCCGGAGAGAAAAGGAAGCTGAACCGGATTCGCATAAACGCCGTGCAATCCGCGCTTCGGAATTGGAATGATTCCGGGAGTGATGACGACCGGCGGCGGGGCTCGGCTGTCGCCGCGCTGATGGGGTTCGTGCCGCCCGAATGCCTGATGGGCTTTTCCGCCAACACCGATAGCGCGATGAACAATGCGCTTTCGCTCGGCAGGCGAAGGTTGTTGAGTCCGGGAGACACGGTGGAGGTGGAGGAGATTCCGGGCCTGCGCGTGCGCGTGCTCGGCCCCCCCAAGGACACCGGGGCGCTACGCGCCATGGAGGGAGAAACCGGTAAGGATACGTACGGCCTGACACTGGGACCGTCGCGAATCGCCGGGGCCGAAGCCTTCTTCACGGCGGCCTCCCGCCGGCTCGACCCTCGGGCCGGTGATCCCTACGCGCCATTCGAACCCTACCTTCAGTGGGACGAGGAGGCCTGGAAGAAAGAAGAGTCGTGGAGTGAAACGGCAGGCAGCTACCATGGCGAACCCTGGCGCATGATCGATAGCGACTGGCTCAACAGCGCAGCGGAACTTGCTTTGCAGATCGACAACCACACCAACAATACGAGCCTCGTTCTGGCGTTCGAACTGCCCGACAGCAAGGAAGTGCTCCTGTTCGTGGGAGATGCGCAAATCGGGAACTGGCGGTCCTGGAGGGACGTGAAGTTCTCCGACCCGGATGTCGGCGCCGCCGACCTGCTGTCGCGCACCGTTTTCTACAAGGTCGGCCATCACGGAAGCCACAATGCGACGTTGAAGCAGGGCGGGCTGGAAGCCATGACATCGCCGAAGCTCGTCGCCGCCATCCCGGTCGACGAGGAATTCGCGCGTCGTCCGAAGGGTGGATGTCCGCAAGGCTGGAACATGCCCGCCGGCCCCTTGCTCGCTTCTTTGGAGAAGAAAACGGCGGGGCGCGTACTGCGCGGGGATTCCGACTTTCCAAAGAACTGCGCGAAACCTCGAGACATGTCGGCCGACGAATGGGAGGAATTCAAGCGAAACACGAACGTTCAGGCCAACCACATCGAGTACTATATAACGTAACTATATAAACTATGTAACGTATAATAATTAGAAAGCCGAGATATTTAACCGCAAACAGCGAATGAAGAAGATGGAAGAGGATGAGCGCCGACGGAGGTACTCGCCCGGTTCACCGCCGCGGGTTCATGGCGCTCATTCTCTTCAACCGTTCAACATCTTGAACATCTTGGGAGATCCGCCATGGACGGAAACACAACGGCAGCCGTGCAGACGCAGCAAACTGCCGGAACGACGTCTGTTACACTGAATACCTGGAGCAGTGACTGGAAGGTGCTTTCGGTTTCCGCTTTGCTCACGGCGGCCATGCTGTGGCTGACGTGGTTGCATGCCGCGGCGGCGCTGACATTCCAGGAGCATCTCCCGACAATGATTCCCGGCATCTTTAGTTCGATGCTCATCATCTCTTTGCTCGTGGAGCGTGTGATCGAGGTATTTGTATCCCTCTGGTGCGATCCCCAAACCGCGGTTCACCAACAGAACTTAAACTACTGGAAGGGACGGCAAGGGCATCTTAAGCGGCATATCCAGGCATTGATCGCCGAAAGGGATAATCCCCAGGCCCCCGCCGATGAGGCGCGAAAGCAGGAGATCAACAAACTGCTGACGGACAAGTACGCCAAAATCGAAGAAGCGAACGCCAATGCGGACAATGAAGAGAAAGCGCTGCTGCCGTTCCAGGCGCGCACGCAGAAGGTAGCCATCTGGATCGGTCTCGTGGTCGGTGTATTCACCTCCGCCGTGGGCTTTAGATTTTTGAGCCAGATTGTTATATTGGATGATGCCTTTAAGAACACGAGTCAATTTCATTGGTTCGTAGTCGCCGATGTATTGCTTACCGGCGCGGTGCTTGCGGGGGGCAGCAAACTCGTGCACCAGATCTTCTCGATCTATGAAGCATTTATGGGATCGACCCAAAAGTTGCTCTCGGCTAAAGGCGCCACGGGTACCGGGTAGCCCGGGATTTGATTGTGGACTCATCCCGCCGAACCGGGGCGCCGGCAAGTTGCATGGACGGAACGGAACCCGGAAGATGACCGACGCGTAACTTCCGGTAAGCGCGGGCGCCGCGCCCCGCTTTTCGTTGGAAGGGACCCACGATCAAGATAACGGAACGTATACCCGTTTCCGAAGAAGAACTCACGTTTACCGAATCGCGTAGCGGGAGGCCGGAATGTCAACAAGGTCAGCACGCGAGTGACGCTCTGGTTCGACATGGTGAACTCGACGAGCCTCAGCGAGGAGGACAAGGAACTCATCATGAGCCGCCTCGAAACCCGCATCAGCAAGCACGGGGTCCTTCGAGTCGTTGCACAGCAATCCCGCAGCCAGGCGGACAACCGGGAATTGGCGGTGGAGCGTTTCGCGGAACTGCTACTCGCCGTCGTCACACCCGCGCGGAGGAGAAAGAAGATCTGAGTAAGCCGGGCTGCAAAGCTCGGAAGGCTGGAGGAGAAGAAGCAGCACAGCATCCTGAAGCACGGAAGGTCGAAAAGAGTTCCTCTGAGGATTAACCCCCGGAAAACCCGTCAAATCCGTCCGGCCTGAGATCTCTGAAACCGCCGAAACAACGAAATCCATCATGGATGACGGATTACCAGAAGTGTGGAAAACCTGGATCAAGGGTCTTAGAATGAGATATTGGGAGATCAGGGCATAAATTGAGGCAGGTCGATGGTCATAATCAATGAGCGGATTTCGATTCCAGAGGAGGAACTAACCTTCACCGCGTCGCGTAGCAGCGGGCCGGGTGGGCAGCATGTCAATAAGGTTAGTTCAAGAATAACCCTCTGGTTCGACGTTGCAAACTCCCCGAGCCTTTCTCCGGAGGATAAAGAACTCATCACAAATCGGCTCAGTTCCCGCATCGGAAAAGACGGCGTCCTTCGCGTCTCATCACAAGGAACCCCCAGCCAGGCTGCCAACCGTGAAAAGGCCATTGAACGGTTTGTGGAATTGATGCAGGCCGCGTTGCATCGACTTCCAATAAGAAGAAAGACCCGGATCGGCAAAGGGGCCAAGGAACGGAGGCTGGAAGAAAAGAAGCAGCGGAGCAGTTTAAAGAACAAGAGGTCGAAAAGATTCCCCATGGACGATTAACTCTCGGCAAACCCGGCCGGCATGAGTGCAAATGATCGGTATGGTTCAAAACAGGGCGACACTTGAGCCGTCGCCCCCCGCGAAGCTTGTCCCCCCGCGAAGCTTGTCCCCGCGCAGGCGGGGAGCGGGGGTCCGGGAAGCTTTGAAAAGCCCGAGTTCCCGTTTGCGCGGGAATGATGGTAAGTCCTCTCGAGCATCGCCTCGAACACACGGTCTATGAACCATGCCGAATTCCGGCAAGATAAGAAGTCCTACGGGCCGGCTCACAGTCAATCTTTCATCCCTACATCGCCAAGCTCACTATCCTTTGAACTTTGTGATCTTTAACTATCTTTACGGCTACGACATTCACGATCTCCGCAGTGATTATCTTCTTCTCGTCAACCGGCGTTCACTCGGCCGGGGACCCGCCGGACGGACCGGTCGAACCCTGCTCCCTTTCGCAGGTCGGCGGGTGCGACAACACAGCATGTACTCCAACAAGCGCCGTACTCCTCCGGTATCCAACAGCGGGGAGAGTATTATCGTCGATCGGGAGGGAGAGTCCGCCATGAATAAACCTCTGCAAAACATCGTCGTGGTAGGCGCCGGTGTTCTGGGTTCGCAGATAGCGATGCTGGCTGTCCATGCCGGCTATACGGTCACGGTGTTCGACCCGCGGGAAGCCGCCTTCCGGCAAACCTTCAACAAACTCCGCGCCGACCTGCGGAACAAGGGCATCACCCCTTTCATCCCGTGGGAGCAATGGGATGCGTGCAGGCAGGGCGTCCGGCAGGCAACCCGACTGGAGGAAGCGGTACGGGACGCGGACCTTGTTATTGAAGCAGTGCCGGAGAACATCGAACTCAAAAACAAGGTGTTCAAGGAACTGGGCGAGAAAGCCCCTCCTGAAGCCATTCTGGCCACCAACAGCTCTTCCATCCCGGTTTCCAGGATGGAATCGAGCAGCGGCAGGCCGGAGCGGTGTCTGAACATCCATTTCTACTTCCCCCTGCAGGGCGTGATCATGGTGGACATCATGGGGGGCGGCAAAACCCTTCCCGAAGTGATGCGGATCGGAATCGACTGGGTCCGCTCCCTCCGCTGCGTTCCTCTGAAAGTGAACAAGGAAATCCTGGGTTTTTGCTTCAATCGCGTCTGGCGCGCCGTCAAGCGGGAAGTTCTCTACATGTGGGGTAACGGTTTCGTAGATCATCGGGACTCGGACCGGGGCTGGATGATCTTTACCGGGATGAAGGAAGGTCCTTTCGCCATGATGGACAAGGTAGGCCTGGATGTCGTCTATGATATCGAAATGGTGTACTATAGTGATTCCGGAGATCCGAAGGACAGGCCGCCCGACGCCCTTTTGGAAATGGTGAAGCGGGGCGATCTCGGTGTGAAGACCGGCAAGGGTTTTTACACCTACCCGAATCCCGAGTATCTCGAACCGGATTTCCTGACTCGGAGCGACGGAGGAAACGATGAGTAGGCTTTTGTGGCGACCATCGGACGGATGGATCCAAAATACCAATATGCACCGGTTCATGCAGTACGTGAACGAGCGTTTCGGGAAAGATTTTCGTGAATACGACGAACTTTACGACTGGTCGATAAGCGAAATTCCCGCATTCTGGGGCGCCGTCTGGGATTACGGAGAGGTCATCCACAGTCGCCCGTACGACCGGGTGGTGGACGATCCCACCAGGCTGCCCGGGGCCGTGTGGTTCGAAGGCTCCCGGTTGAACTTCGCCGAAAACCTGCTGCGCTGCCGCGACGACAACATCGCCTTGAGTTTCAAGGGGGAAGGCCGGCCGACGGTGAGCATTACGTACGGTCAACTCTATGATCGCGTGGCGCGCCTTTCCCGGTCCCTGCGGGATATGGGCGTTCGTCCCGGAGACCGGATTGCCGGTTTCATGCCCAACATGATCGAAACCGTGATCGCCATGCTGGCCGCGGTCGGCGTCGGAGCCGTCTGGTCCTCGTGCTCTCCCGACTTCGGCATCAAGGGCGTGCTCGACCGCTTCGGACAGATCGAACCGCGCATTCTCTTCACCGCCGACGGGTACACCTACAACGGCAAGGAGTTCGACTCCCTGGAGCGCGTCCGTGAGGTACTGGAGCAAATCCCGACCGTCGAAAAGGCGGTGATCGTTCCCTACCTGGAAGCTCACCCAGATCCGGACCGCATCCCGAAGGGAGTTTTGTTCGACGATTTTCTCTCCGGCGAAAGCGGTCTCGAGATCGATTTCGAGCAG
>CAYOVG010000083.1:0-21135 GCA_964407285.1 uncultured Syntrophobacteraceae bacterium | reverse complement strand
GAGGGAATAGAAGGACTGAAGGGCAACGGGGAAAAAATCCTGGTCGCCGATGATGAGCCGCAACTGCTCGATATTGCAGCCCGTATGCTGAGGACGCTCGGCTACGAAACGGCGTGTGTGAGTTCCGGCGAAAAGGCCGTGGATTACCTGCGGGAAAACAGGGTCGATCTGGTCCTGCTCGATATGATCATGGACCCCGGCATAAATGGCCGCCGGACATACGAGCGCATCGTCGAAATCCGCCCGGACCAGAGGGCCGTCATCTCCAGCGGGTTTTCCGAAAGCGAGGAAGTCTTCCGGGCGCGCGAACTCGGAGCCCGCGGATTTCTCAAGAAACCCTATTCCATCGAAGAGCTTGGCCGGGCCGTCAAGGAAGCGATGGCCCGGTAGGGCGGCATGCGGCGTCCTTACCTCGACGCCCGTGGACGATCGATGCGAATGCAGGCTTATCGCTTCACCTGTGCAGTCGAAAGCCTGCACCTTTTCCGTTTTTCTTCCGCTTTTGACTCTCTCTCCTTTCAATCCGCGCCGTCGGTTGAAGATCTCCGAATTCTCTTGATTTCCGGCAGGTTGGCGAGATCGATCCACGCAATGCATCACCTGTGATCATATCTGGCACGGAAATTCGATGTTCGAGGACATCCGCCCGGAAGCAGCGGTCCCGGAAACCGGCCGGAAGCCTGGAATCAGCCTGTCCGGCCGCATGTGCACAGAAAGGATGGATGTATCGATGTGGTTTTTCAATCGACTGTTCGGCCCGCCCAACGTGAAGAAACTGGAATTGAAACGGGATGTGAGAGGCCTGATCGCGGCGTCGCGCTATGAACCGGCCCTCAATGTGCGCCTGGCCGCGGTGGAGGCGCTGGGCCGCCTGGAGGACCCTGAAGCCGTGGAGCCGCTCATAGCCGCATTCAAGGATGGTGATGTGCTGGTGCGCAAGGCCGCTATGAGAGCGCTCGGCAAGTTCGGCTCCGCTGCACGGGAGCCCCTCGTCGCCGCGATCGAAGACGGGGACTGGCGAGTGTGCAAAGCCGCGGTCATGGTCCTGGACACGATCGGATGGGAGCCGGGCGACGGGAGGACCGGAGCCGTCTACCGGGCCGTGAAAGGTGATTTCGACCGTTGCGCCGAACTGGGCTCCGTTGCGGTGCAACCGCTCATTGCCGCATGCAGGGATGGGGAGTGGCGGTTACGCGAACCCGCCGATGCCGTGGTGAAGATCGGGCCGGATGCCGTGGCCCCTCTCATCGCCGCGGCCGACGACGAAGACTGGAAGGTGCGTGAACTGGCCGTCAAGTGTCTTGGCGATATAGGAGACCCGCGGGCCGTCGTTCCCGCTGTGAACGTCATCAGGAAACAGGACTGGAGGGTGTACGATGCGGCTCTCGAGGCGCTGGTGAAGCTCGGCCCTCCGGCTATCGAGTCTCTCATGGAGATTCTCGGGCACGAGGACTGGAAGGTGCGTGACGCCGCGGCCAGGGCACTGGAAAGGATCGGCCCGGGAGCCGCGGATCAACTCCTGGCGGCGGCAAGAGACGGGGGCGGGCGAGTGCGGGAGGCGGCCATCAGGATACTGGGCAGGATCAAGGACACGGGGGCCGTGAGGTCCATAATGGACTATCTCCGGGATGAACAGGCGAAAGTGCGGGAAGCCGCCGTGGACGCCCTGGGGAATATCGGGGGAGCCGAAGCGGGCGAAGGTCTCGTCTCCGCGCTGGGGGACAGCTCCGACCGGGTGCGCAGGAGCGCGATCGCGGCGCTCGGCGGCATGCGCTGCACGCACGCGGTGAAGCAGTTCATAGCCGCCCTGGAAGATGAGGCGATAATAGTCCGGAAAACCGCCGCCGAGACCTTGGGGGATCTCGGAAGCGAAGAAGCCGTCGAGCCCCTCACGGCCGCGCTGGCCGACAGGGACTGGGACGTGCGCAGGGCGGCGGCCCGTTCGATCATCAAGCTCAAGTCCCGGTCCCCCGCGGGGCACCTCTCCGCTCTGCCTCTTACGCCGACGCGCTGAGGGGACGCTTCGGGCGGGACCGGACGCTTTCATTGCTCTTTCCCGTCAAGGACCGTTCTCACCAGTTCGGCCAGTCGTCTCTTGTCCAGGGGCTTCATGGCGAACCCTTCGATCCCCATCTGCCTGGCGTCTTCTTCGGTGATCCTTTCGCTGAAGCCGGTGAACATGATGATCGGAATGCCTTGCCGAATCCTCATCATCTCTTCGGCCAGTTCAGTCCCCACCATGTGGGGCATCGTGTAGTCGGTGACGACCAGGTCGAATTCGTCGGGGTTCGAGCGAAAAATATCGAGAGCATCCCGAGGGTTGGTCTGCGTCGTCACCCGGTAGCCCAGCGACTCCAGCATCTTGCCGCCCATTCTGGCCACCATGGGCTCATCATCGACGAGGAGTATCCGTTCACTGCCTTGGGGCATGCCTCGAGAGGGACCGGCCTGGGGTCTGAGTTCCTCGCTTGCCGCGGGGAGAAACACCTCAAAGACGCTTCCCTTTCCCAACTCACTGCGCACCAGGATTTCTCCCCCATGCCGTTTGACTATTCCATGGACGACCGACAAACCGAGTCCGGTGCCCTTCCCTATCTCCTTGGTCGTGAAGTAGGGTTCAAAGATGCGCTGGATCGTATCCGGGCTCATGCCCCTGCCCGTGTCCTCGACGCTCAGCCTCAGGTGCTTGCCCGGCTTGAGAGCCCCGGCCGACAAGGTGGTGAGGTCATGCTCATCCAGGGACGCTTCCGTTAAGGACACCCGGAGTATGCCCTGGTCCTCCATGGCGTGGGCCGCATTGGTGCAAAGGTTCACTATGACCTGGTGGATCTGGATGGCGTCGGCCAAAACCATAACCTTCCGAATATCTTCTCTTATCTCGATGCTGCTCGGAAGGGACGCCCGAAGCAGCTTGAGAGCTTCCTTGACGATGACGCTCACATCCACCGGTCTCATCAGGGGGTCTTCCCCGAGCCGGCTGAACGAGAGGATCTGCTTTGCCAGTTCTTTTGCCCGATGGGCCGCGGTGAGCACCTGCTTGAGATCGTATCGGGAGGGGCTCGAATCCGGGATTTCGTCCAGGGCCATTTCGGTAAAGCCGATAATGGGGGAGAGAATGTTGTTGAAATCGTGAGCTATGCCGCCTGCCAGGGTCCCGATGGCCTCCATTTTCTGGGCATGGCGAAGCTGCGCCTCCACCTTCGCCTTCTCTTCCATGGCCGTAACCCGGTCCGTTATGTCCCGGTTGCCGGCTCGTCTCCCAAGACAGGTCCCGTCTTCGCCCTTGACCGATCGGCAGGAATGGTTTATCCAGCGGACCTCCCCTCCCCTGGTGATGATGCGATAGTCGTCCTGGCATACCTCGCGGTCGGGCAAGTTCGGTTCGTCCAGGTGGTCTCTGAATCGCTCCCGGTCATCGGGATGGACCACCGAGAGCACGAGACCCGGGTCCCGGATGAAGTCCTCCGCACTGTAGCCCGTGATGCGCTCACAGGACGGTGAGACGTAAATCATCTTCCCATCCGGCCCGATCCAGTACTCCCAGTCGTACGTGTAGTCGGCGACCGTCCGGTATCTTTGCTCGCTGAGCCGAAGCGATTCCTCGGCTTGTTTGCGCTCGGTGATATCGACGAGCACTCCCACGACCTCTCTTATCTCACCGTCCTCGGCTTTGAGTTTGACTATATCGCGCACCCAGACGACCCGGCCCCCGGCGCCGATCATCCGATACTCGAACTCGTGGGAGATCCCGTGCTCGATTGCCTCTCTGCAGGTTTCCATGCACCTTTGACGGTCCTCGGGGTGAAGGTGGTTGACCCAGAAATCAGGTTCCTCCATCCATTGCCGGGCCGGGTAACCCAGAAGATTCTCCGCTTCCCGGCTCACGAAGGTGAATTGGAAGGAATCCGGATCACCTCTCCAGACCACGACGCCCGCTGAGTTCACCAGGAACCGGTACTGCTCCTCCGATTCCCGCAAATCTTGCTCGGCCCGCTTCTGGGCCGTGATGTCCCTCATGAAGCCCACCAATCCTTCAGGGCCATCCGGTCCCATCAGCACGGTCACGATATCCTCGATCCACACGATCCTCCCGTCCGAGGCGACAACACGGTAGGCAAATTCGTGATCCTGGCCCCGGGCCGTGCATGTCCGGCAAAATCCTACCGCATCCTCCCTATCCCTGGGATCTATCCGGCTCGCCCAGCTTTGAAAATCACTCCAACTGCTTGCCGGGTATCCGAGAAGCCTCTCGATCTGTGGCCCCATATAGGTGAATCGATCCTTCGAGAAGTCGAACTCCCAGGGAACGGAATTGGTCGTCTCCAGGAGTCTGCGTAGCTGCTGTTCCTTCTTCTTCAGGTTTTGCTCCGCATTTTCCCGTTCCGTGACGTCGCGAAAACTCCAGACCCTTCCGACGATGGCGTCGTCGATACGCTGGGGCAGCGAATAGCGTTCGAATATACGGCCGTCCTTGAGGACCAGTTCGTCTTTGGAGTCGGCGCCGGGTTTTTGATAGATTTCGCGCACCCTGTCGAGGAAATCATCCGGATGCGCGATCCGGTCGAGAACGACCTGGAGCAACCGGTCGTCATCGCGCACCGTGGCCGGCGTCTCGGGAATCCTCCACATCTCCAGGAACCTCCGGTTACAGCAGGTCGCCATGCCGGCGGTGTCCACGGCCAGTATGCCGTCCGCGGTGGATTCGAGGGTTGCAAGCAATAGAGAGTTGGATTCTTTCAGAGCTTTTTCCGCCCTGCGCATCCGGGCCAACGTCACGCCGAGCAGGGACGCCAGCAGCGCCAGGGCTCCAATCACCCAAAGAGCCGGCAGCAAGGCGGCGGAATGTTCATTCCAGAACGAGACCGGCCGGCCGATTACTTCGGCGTCGGGCGGCCACAGCCTCTCGGGAATATTGAAGCGGGTCAGGACCTCGTAGTCCAGGAAGGGACGGGACAGGCTGTCTTCCACCGGAATGCGGGACGGCGCCTCTCCGGCCAGTACTCTGACGGCAAGGTCCGCGGCCTGCGCTCCGTGCTCCACGCCGTTGAGCAGCAAGCCGCCGGCGATGCCGTGGCCCAGCCGGGTTTCGTGCATGGCGTAGACCGGCACGGGGCTGAGCGACGTTATGATTCGGGTGCTCTCTCCACGGGTAAAGGTCCGGCCGGATTGGTCGGTGACGTAACTCAGGAGCAGCACCAACTCACCTGCTTTCATAGCTCTCAGTTCCCGGGCCAGAACTTCGAGCGGTCCGTCGGGAGAGAAGACGATTTCGACTTTGTCTTGGAACCGCGGCGCGATGGCTTCCATGTCCCTGCGCACGGCCAGTCCGCTGTCCGTATAGTCGTGGACGGCCAGCACCCTGGTAACGCCGGGATGCAATCCGATGGCCATGTTCAGGGTGCCCGCCATGTCCTGGCGCTCGGCCGCTCCCGTGATATTGGTCCTGCCGGCGATCATCTCCTGCCGAAAACCGTTTACGCCCGCAAATACGACGGGAGCATCCGCAAACAGGTCTGCCGAGTTCGGATCGAGCGCCAGGTCAAAGGCGGGATTGTCCAGCACCACCACCAGGTCCGGCCGCCGGTTGCGGTATTTGCGAACCAGGTGGTCTCTCATGAAGGCAAGGTGTTCCGGGGTGGGAAAACGCTTGGCGTCCAGGTGCTCGATGGACGGAGTCAGATAGGGATATCGCGCCTGGAGACCGGACAAAACACCGGCAATCTCATTGTCCGACCACATCTCTCCCTGGTGATAGGAATTGAGAATCAGAACGTGCGGATCGACCTGTCCGGCGCGCAGGTCTCCCGTTCGCGCCATCCCACACAAGAGGAATATGAGAATTATGCACAGTCGCCCAACTGAACCGGACATCGTGACATCCTCTCCATCCATTGCGTCATCCCGCATGGATTGCCCATGTGTTGTCCATTCAGCGCACATACCGACTCTTCCGGCTTCATACCGAGAAAGGGGTTCGCTCAAAACCGGGTTTCACACCGCCCGTTGATGGATGATATGGATTCAGAGAACTCCGAAATTACTTTTCTAAGCAGTAATCGTGCCGATCAGAAGGCCGGTTATGATGATACACGGATTGCATGGAATCCTGCAATACAAAACATAGGACGAGGCGTCGGCAATTCCAAATCCGGCTTGAGAGTCATGGGGAAAGCGGTTAAACGCATAGTGAGGAAGGGTCCGCCCATTCTCCATATTTCAAACTGCCGTGAATATGAAGGATGGCTTCTATACTCTAAACGGTTAAGATCCGGATTTTCTTGAATGACTGAAAATTCCATGTCAGCCAGGATTCCAGCTCTTCGGGATACCTATAAATTGCACAGGTGATGCATTGTTCGATGGCCGTCCTGAATTCATGAAAATTGGGGTAGTACCGGGAGTAGAGACATTTTCTGCGCAGGAACCGCCAGTACCTCTCGATCAGATTGAGCTGCGTGGAGTAGGAGGGCAGGAAGAGCAGTTCTACTGTGAACGGTTGAAATCCAGACTATTTTGTTGGTGCGGCTTTGCAGTCGCGACCGGGCTGTCGAAACGCGACAGATCCCGGCCGCGGGCCGTAACCGCACTAGAAAAGTCCAGCTTCTACCCGTTCACGGTATAACGCAGGTCACCTGAATCTGGGCTGTGGAACCAGCAACCCATTACCTGGGCAACCCATTACCTCCCCTATGGTCTCAGTCATGGAAGAGCCCCCGGGCGCGATCTGAATTCCGTGGTGTGGGATACCCCGTCGGCCGGCTCCCAATCGGAGCTTGGTCTCCGGCGGGTAGTTCAACATCACGGAATTCAGGTCGCGAATTCCCAACCACTCTTTTTCATGCAATGTGTCGTCTTGGGTCAACCCAGCACCTCGGCGAACCCCACCCCCTTCGCCATTCAGTTCCAGGTCGTTTGTGCGTCTTAGTTTACCAAGGAGGGAAGGAAATCATAAATCTTTAATGAGGCGTCGTTTAGAAGGGTCGTTTAGAAAAAATGGGATCTGATGATATGGACGGAGGCTGGAACGGGCCTCGTTTCCACCGTACGGGAGTGTGCTTCGGCACAGAGTGTGTCTACACGAAGTGTGTCATGACACACTGACTGCGGTCCACGTTCGTCGGCATTACAAAAGAAAAATCGAAGAGCGGGTCATGGCTTCATGTTGAGCGGCCGGTCCAGGCGCTTCGATCTTGACCCGCGGCACGGAGGACCGATACCGCCCCAACACTAATCTATGCCCTGTCTTCTCGCCTTCACGGCGGGGAACGGGTCGCACCGGGCCGGGTTCCGGTCCGAGACGAATCCTCAATCACCCGGTGAATCCGATTTCCGAAAATATCGATTTCGGCAATGCCATGCACGCTCATGCGTCAGCACAGCTTTCTTCCTTGATTTGGTGCTCGGTATGACATATTATCGTACTGGAGATTCAAATGGCTTCAGCAAGAATCGCAATCACTATGGATGAAGTCAGACACCCTCGGCAAAGCCGGTGTCTTGATGAGTGGGGCTGCCTCGAAGGCGGTCGCCCCATTACAACGCCAATGATTATGAGTATGGAGCTATCGGAAATACCGCAGCCCTAAAATCGGCCTCCAACGTCTGTTGCTTCCTGCTCACGAATGCAGGCGCGCACCTGCTCAAGCTCGAAACCAACGGTTGAGACCGCATAGCCCCGTGCCCAGAAGTGTTCACCCGTGAAGTTGCGTTGCTTCCCCCCGAACTGCCGTGCAATGGCTATGGCGCTCTTGCTCTTGACAGATCCTACGACCGGGGACACAGAGTGCTTGGGCGGGATTTCTATGCACATATGGACGTGATCGGGCATAAGGCGCCCCTCCAGGATACGGCGCTCCTTCTGGCGTGCCGGTTCATGGAATATGGGGCCAAGCTCCTTTCGGATCTGTCCAAATCCCGTCTTGCAACGCCTTCCGGGGATAAACACAACGTGATGCCTGCAATTCCACTTCGAATGGGATGTGCTTTGATACGCTTCGCTCATGGGATGCTCCTCTGGGGTCTTTTCTCATCAAGCCACCGGAGGAGAATTCTCCTCCGGAACGCTCAAAGCTGTTCAAGTCTCACTGCTCGAACCAGTGGCTTACCCATTTGAGTTACTCTGCACCGGCTTGATCGGCCTGTAAAAGATAGGTGATGAAGACTTGAAGAATGAAATATCATGACCCATGAAATAGTACACCATTATGAGCATCATCAGCGTATTGATCATTCATGACTTGGTTGAGTTTTTAATGATCAGATACCGATACATAGCTTCATTCCAATTGGCCGTAAAAGTGACCATAACCTGTAACCATTGTACCATAATTACTCGCAATGCTTCAAAGATCTGTATTTTAGGAGACATTAGATATGCCTAAGATATTCATGGTTCTTGTTTTTATGTTAATCGGCATGGTATTCCCACAACCGGGTTATACTCAAGAAAAAGAAAAAATTTTTTGGCCATATATATCTCACTACCCTGTTTATATCTACGAAAACGATAGACTCACGGGGGGTATCGGTTTCGCTATTTACAAGATTCTTTGGGCAAATATGATAGAGTATGAGCATAGCACTGCTCTTATGCCAATAAAACGACTTTTAGATGACATGAAAAATGGAGAACGCTACCTGTTTTACGGACTCTATAAAACACCTGAGAGAGAAGCTATACTGCACTATTCCATCCCATGCAGGATTTCTCCGCCTGCAATGCTGGTTGTCAGAAAAGAAGATTTGAAGGACTATGGAGGTGGTAATCCCGTTTCCCTTAGAGAACTCCTGAAAGACAAGAGACATAGGTTTTTGAGATTTTCCTCTATAAGCTATGGTACCGAGATAGACAATATTATAAAAGAATTTGAAAATGAAAACCATGTCTATACTGAGTATAGAAGCGATGACATGATTACTATTCCTATAGACTTGCTAATTAAAAAACGAATTGATTATTTTGTATCCCTCAATGGAACAGCCTTTAGAGCAAAGGAAACAGGGGTAATTGATAACATTGTCTTATTGCCCATACTGGAAAGAATGAATTACGAAGTTGGATATATCACAGCTCCTAAGACTGATTGGGGGAAGATGATGATTCATAAAATAAACTCTATATTGCGCAAGGAAATACCAACGGATGATTTTTTTAGCGCATTTGAAGTCTTGGTGCCTGATGAAAGGCTTCCTGAGTTACGAAAACAATATGACGAATTGATTTTGAAACCTGCAATGCATGGCGAGCTCAGTGAATGAGAAGAAAATCCATTGCATTCAATTTAACTTTAAGCATACTGTTAACCATAGTTGTTGTTGCAGGCGCCGGAACATTGGTTAGCTACTTTATGGCTATCAATAAAGCCGAAGTCGATCTTCAAGAAAAGATGGATGAATATCTTTCTTTTCTGATCAACAGCATTGAAGAACCGCTCTGGTATTTAAATAATAGATATATCACCGATATAGCACGATTTTATGAAAGAAATGAATTGGTGGCAGAAATTGTTATCAGCAATACAAGTGGAGAGGTTTTATATAATTATGCAAAGAATGATTTATCGCATACAATACCTAGAGAGGTAGATGTCTATTATAATGATCATCATGCTGGAAGAGTTAGATTATCGCTAACTTATGCCTATCATGAAAAGCTAAATAATCAGCTGTTATTATCTGCAATATTGAATATATTTTCAGTATTGTTAATTTTATTATTTGCTACAGGAATCCTGTTGAGATGGTTTTTAAAAAGACCGCTAAGTGAACTCCAGCAAATTGTAAATCGTTATGGATCCGGCGAGTACGATGCTTCTGTAAAGCCTAGAGTGTATGCTGAGTTTGAATCTATTATTTTTATTATTGAAGAAATGGGAATCCAAATCAAGAAGCAAATCCTGGAATTACAGAAAGCTGAAAAGAAGTATCGTACTATATTTGAGAATTCCGCAGTCGGGATTGTACATATATCGTCTGATGACAAAATCGTGTCAGCCAATTTAGCTGTAATGAATTTATTGGGTTATAATTCTTTCGAGGATTTCACTAACAATATCCGGTCTATTTCTTGCATTTATGTTGATAGGGCTCACTGGAGCCAAATGGCCGTGGAGTTGAGTCGATCGAATCAGGTAAACGGTTTTAAATTCAAGGCGTATCACAAAGAAGGCAAAGTGATTGACATTTCAGCTAGTGCAAGCGCTGTTCGGGATGAGAATAGAAATCTGCTGTACTATGAGTTAATTATGCAAGATATAACCTATGAGAAGCAAATTGAGGAAATGAGAGTTGCTAAGGAAACCGCTGAATCGGCCACCCGTTTGAAAAGCGAGTTCCTGGCAAACATGAGCCATGAAATTAGAACACCAATGAACGCAATTATCGGCTTTTCCACTCTTCTATCGAAGACAGTGCTGGATAAGAAACAACTCGACTTTGTCAACAAGATATCGGTTTCATCCAAGGCTCTGCTGGGCATTATCAACGATATTCTGGATCTTTCCAAGATCGAGGACGAAAAGCTTATCCTCGAGGTGATCGATTTTAAACTGGAAGACGTTTTAAACACCATTTCTGACTTAACTTCTGCAAAAGCGTCGGATAAAGGAATAGAAGTTGTCGTACACTCAGATATAAATATTCCTCCTGTTCTGATGGGGGACTCTCTCCGAGTTACACAGATTCTGACCAATTTGACTACTAACGCCGTAAAGTTCACAGAGGAAGGCTACATTCTTATAAAGGCTGAATTGCTGGAAAAAGGTGATTCTACTTGCCTTGTTAGATTTTCTGTAAGAGATACAGGTATTGGAATAGAAGAAGAGCAGATAAAAGGGCTATTTACAGCATTTTATCAGGCGGATTCCTCCATAACTCGAAAATATGGAGGAACGGGTCTGGGGTTGAATATTTGCCAGAGACTGGTGAAAATGATGGATGGTGAAATATTTGCGGAAAGCGCACCCGGCAATGGAAGTTTATTTACTGTTATCCTTCCTTTTAATTATAAACCCGAAGCAAGAGATCTATGTACTTCAGGTTTTCGTGATATTCATCAATTTCATGGATTAAAAGTACTTGTAGCTGACGACAATGAGGCGGCCCGACAAGTATTGACGGATCACCTTGTCGCCTTCAAATGTGAAGTAACTTCTGTAGGCTCCGGCATGGAAGCTTTGAAAGAGATCAGACTGGCATTGAAGAGTAGGCCTTATGATCTGGCGTTTCTTGACTGGCGAATGCTCAAGATGGATGGTATGGAAACGGCCGGAATAATCAAGCGTGAATTTGAATCCCAAAAAGCTCCATTACTTATTATGGTGACGGCCTTCGGCAGAGAAGAAGCTCTTAAACATGCGGACAGGATTGATGCTTTCTTGATGAAACCGGTGAATCCATCCCTTTTATTCGATACGATCATGGGAGTCTTAAACAAAGGCGCCGGCGATTTTCAGACTAAACCGCCCGAGAAGCAACAGCGAAAGGAATTGGAGGCTATAGCGGGAGCAAGGATACTTCTGGTGGAGGATAATGTAGTCAATCAGGAATTGGCGCAGGAAGTCCTGGAAGGAGAGGGCTTTCGGGTTGATATTGCCAGGAATGGCCTGGAGGCGAAGGAAGCTGTCGCCAAGTTTGACTACGATTTAGTATTGATGGATCTGCAAATGCCGATGATGGGAGGACATGAAGCAACTCAAGCAATCCGGCGGGACTCCAATAAACAGGATCTTCCCATTATTGCCATGACCGCGCATGCATTACGGGGATATCGTGAAGAGTGTATCGAATCGGGCATGAACGACTACTTGACTAAGCCGATCGACACTGAAACGCTGTTTGGCATTTTATTGAAATGGATTAAGCCTGGCCACAGGGAGATTTATAAAAGGCCGATGGATGTGCCGGCTGATACCCATCTATCTTTACCGGAAGACCTGGAGGGGATCGATCTTCAAAGCTTCTTAAAACGAGTCGGTGGAAAAGAAGCACTTCTTATAAAACTGCTCCATAGATTCAAGGAGTGTTTTGCTGCTGCGGAGTCCGAGATGGCAAGACTCCTCACCCTTGGCGACAGACTCAATGCCCGGATATTGGCGCATTCCATCAAGGGTTCAGCCCATAACATCGCCGCGAAGCTTCTTGCCAAGGAAGCTGAAGAGCTGGAAACCCTGATTCTGAGAGACAGCGCCAAATCCAAAGAGATTTCTGAAAAGTTTGCGCTTTTTTCGCATTCACTACGGACCGTCTTAAGATCAATCGATAAAATTCAGATACAAGAGAAAAATATAGGATCTTCGTACAAAGAGATAGATATTACAAAGGTTGATACCACAATCTTGAAGTCTTTGCTTGTGAATCTAGGGAAGCTCATCGCCGAAAACAATATCGATTCAGACAAGGCTTTGGAAGAAATTGAAAAATATGCCGGCAGCATACTACCAAGGGAAAAATTCATGGAGATGGGAAAAGCCATTTCGATATTTGACTTTTCCAGTGCATCTCAAATATTGAAACAGATTGCCGAAAGCCTTAACATATCATTAGAATAGGGATAATCATGAAAACTACTGAATGGATGGCTACGGAAGGGAGGAAGCAACGAATATTAATCGTCGATGACATACCGTTTAACATCAGCATGTTAATTGATGTTTTGAGAGTTGAATATATAGTTAATGTTGCCACCAATGGTGAAAGAGCCTTAGAACTCGCTAAAGGAGATCATAAGCCTGATTTGATCTTGCTGGACATCATCATGCCAGGTCTTGACGGTTTCGAGATATGCAGTAGGCTAAAATCTGACAGCCGGACTCAAAATATCCCAATAATATTCATCACAGCAAGAGGTGAGTTTGACAACGAAACAAGAGGATTTGAGTTGGGCGCCGTTGATTATATTTCTAAACCATTCCATATCCCTACCGTAAAAGCAAGAGTAAAAACACACTTAGAACTTAAACGGCATCGAGATTTTTTGGAAATGCTTTCCTATTGTGATGGGTTGACAGGTATTTACAACAGACGCCGTCTGGATGAATATTTAAAGATAATGTGGGACTATGCGTTAAGAGAGTCCAGGCCTATTTCACTGATTCTATTAGATATAGATAACTTCAAGGCCTATAATGATCACTATGGCCATACATATGGTGATGAATCTCTTAAAAAAGTTGCTGTTACACTGGCAGCTTCCGTGAAAAGATCTATTGATTTGGTCGCACGCTATGGAGGTGAAGAATTCGCCTGTGTACTACCTGCAACTGATAAACAAGGGGGGATGAATGTAGCTGAGACAATGATGCAAAACATTGAATCGCTGGCAATTCCACATATATTCAATCCGCCAGGAGGGATCTTGACCTTGAGCATAGGGGTTGCATCCCTGTTGCCCAGCCGGGATATGTCACCGGATTACATAGTTAAATGCGCTGATGAGGCGCTTTATCATTCAAAGGAAAGAGGAAAAAACAAGATAACAGTGGGATAAGCGTTATCGGGATATGTCGCTGATGAGCTAAACGCCAGGCGTTATTCCTTCCCGGTGGCTTCAGTCGTGGCATACCGGAGGGGTCCCGCATGATCGCAAGTCATGGAATACGCCATGGAGAAATCCGGTGTGCTTAACGGCGAATCTCATGACTGAAACCACCGGGGAGGTTTCCAACATAGGAGCCCTCGGGATGGCTACAGAGTTGTATTGCGTGAAAAGTCCGATCTCCTTCGCTAGCTTCCGACTGTAGCATTATGCCGATCTTTCTAAGGAAATTTTGATAATCGAAGAGCGGGTCATGGCTTCACGTTGAGTTGCCGGTCCAGGCGCTTCAATCTTGACCCGCGGCACGGAAGACCAATACCGCCCCAACACTAATCTATGCCCTGTCTTCTCGCCCTCACGGCGGGGAACGGGTCGCATGGGGCCGGGTTCCGGCCCGAGACGAATCCTCAATCACCCGGTGAATCCGAAAATCTCCGCGATCGATATATCCGCCTATCCGCCCATTGGACGCCATACCCTAACCCGGCGACCGGGTCGCGCACGAGGCGCCGGAGTGCGCATCCGCCTTAATTGACAATGGAAATCTCGTTCTTATCATACTTGTATATCGAATTGGCAAAATATTGAGACTCCTCAATTAGAGATAAGACTCTCCAATCTCAGGAGGCAAAGCAATGGAACGTACCATCAAAGATCTGAGTAAGGAAGAATTGGATAAGCTGGAATGGATCATGCTCCATGCATGTGCAAACAGCGATCCATGGGCCGATATGATGTTTCTGGGTGGCGCCGGAGATGAAGATGCTACCGCTTTTCCTCTAAATCTGGATGAAGTCGAAAGCATAGACATCTCCTTCGTGAAGAGAGAAGAGCCTCAAGAGACTACTGCTTAGCCGGAGTCCGGTGAGCGGAAGGGAGGTTTGAACTCCTTCCGCGAACATGTGGATGTCCTGTAAAAGCATGAAATAATCGAGAGTCCGATCGAGCGAACCATCCGGTTCGCTCGATTTTTTTCCGGCCATGTATAGCGTGGTGGTCGCTCGCTCCTTCTAACCTTCGCCTTTGAACGCCACGGCGATTTCCAGGAGTGTTTTCTTCGCATCGCCAAAGACCATCAAGGTGTTGTCCCGCACGAAGAGTTCGTTTTCAACTCCGGCAAAACCCGGGCTCATGCCGCGTTTGAGAACGATTACCGCCTTCGACCGGTCCGCGTTGAGGATCGGCATCCCGTGGATCGGACTGCCGGGAGTGCTCCTGGCGGCCGGGTTGACCACGTCGTTCGCTCCGACCACGATGGAAACGTCCGTCCTCTGAAAATCGTCGTTTATCTGGTCCAGTTCGTAGAGTTGATCGTAGGGCACATTCGCCTCGGCGAGAAGAACGTTCATGTGTCCTGGCATTCGCCCCGCAACGGGATGGATCGCGTATTTTACCGAGACCCCGGCGGCTTCGAGCAGGTCCGCCAAATCGCGCACCGCATGCTGGGCCTGGGCCACCGCCATCCCGTACCCCGGAATCACGATGACGGAGTTGGCGATCTTGAGCAGTTCCGCGGCATCCTCCGGCGTGCCGGCGCGCACCGAGCCGCCGGCGTCCTTCTCCGCCAATTTGCTTTCGATCCTTGCGCCAAAAGCCCCGAAGACGACATTCTTGAAGGACCGGTTCATGGCTTTGCTCATGCTGACCGCCAGAATGAACCCGGACCCGCCGTCCAGCGCTCCGCACACGATCAGCACGGGGTTGTTCAAGGCAAAACCGGTGGCCGCGGCCGCCAGGCCGGCGTAGGAATTCAGGATGCATATGACGACGGGCATATCGGCCCCTCCGATGCGGGCGACCAGGAGGATTCCCAGGAGAAATCCCATCGACAGGAGTAAACCGAACAGCGCCGCGTGGTCCGGATCGAGCGTCAGAAACGCTACTATCCCCAGCGACGCGGCAAGAATAGCCAGGTTCATCGCGTTTTGTCCGGGAAAGGTCTGAGGCCGTCCGGGCAAGGCGCCCATCAGTTTCCCGAAGGCCATCAGGCTTCCGGTGAACGTGATCGCCCCGAGCAAAACCTCGAAACCGACCGCCCCCATGTCGAAAGGACTGAAATGGGACCTGTAGTTCATGTACTCGGCGACTCCGACCAACGCAACCGCCAGTCCGCCGAACGCATGCGAAAGGGCGATGCGCTCGGGCATCTTCGTCATCGGAATCCAGAGCCCCATCGGGATTCCGATGACCGTCCCGACGACCAGTCCACCCAGGATCCATTCGTAAGTGACGATCCTCTTGTTCAGGAGCGTGCCGACCACGGCGAGGAACATCCCGAACGCGGCCTGGCGCATCCCCCTGCGCGCGGTTTCCGAATGCGAAAGACCGCGCAGTCCGAGGAGAAAGAGGATCGATGCCGCCAGGAGCGTCGTCAGGTAACCGATCTGCCTGAAATCGGCGCCTGCAAAGTAGTCATGAGCGTTCATGCCCGGCTTTCCCCCTTTTCTTGAACATCCTCAGCATTCTGTCCGTTATGAGAAAACCTCCCACGACATTGATCGACGCCGCGGCGACGGCCAGCGCTCCGAGGATGGATGTGGCCATGTTCCTGTCCTCTCCGGCGATGATGAGCGAAGCCACGAGGGAGATGCCCGAAATAGCGTTGGTGAACGCCATGAGCGGCGTATGGAGGAGTTGCGGCACTTTCGAAATCACCTGGTAGCCGGCGAAAGCGGCTAAAACGAAAATGTAGACGAGAATGAGGAAATTATTGCATTGCATGTCGCCTCTCCTCTCCGACTAGCCCGAGTAATGCCTGGAAATCGTTTCGTTTACGATCTTCCCCTGGTGAGTGATCACGCATCCCCTGATGATTTCGTCGTCGAAGTTCATCAGGAACCGCCGCTTTTCAGGGTCCCAGTACTCCATGATCAGGTTGAACGCATTTGCGGAGAACATCCGGGAGGCATGAACGGCGACGCGCCCCGGCAGGTTTGTGAGACCGACGACAAGGACTCCATCGACATCGACTTCCTCGCCGGGCCGGGACCCGGCCACATTTCCTCCCGACTCCGCCGCGCCGTCGACGATCACCGATCCCTTCGCCATGCCCCGGACCATCTCTTCCGTGATGATTACCGGAGCCTTGCGGCCGAAAACCTGTGCGGTCGTAATCACCACGTCGGAAGCGGCGCAGACTTTCGCCGTGGCCGCCCGCTGGACGGCAAGCTGCTCCTCGGTCAGCGCCCTTGCGTAACCATCCCGCGTCCGTCCGGTTTCCCCGAGGTCGATCTTGACGAACCTGGCGCCCAGGGATTTGACCTGCTCCTCCACCTCCGGCCGGGTGTCGAACGCTTCAACGCGGGCCCCCAGCCTCCTGGCCGTCGCTATCGCCTGGAGACCGGCCACGCCCGCCCCGACCACGAACACGCGGGCCGGTGAAATCGTGCCCGCCGCCGTCATCATCATCGGAAAGATCTTGGCAAGCCGCTCCGCGGCCAGGATTACGCTCACGTATCCCGCCAGGTTGGCCTGGGAGCTGAGCACGTCCATCTTCTGGGCGCGGGTGATCCGGGGAATCATCTCGAGACTGACGGCGGAAACCCCGCGGTCGCGAAACGCTTCGACCATCTCCTTCTCGCGGAACGGGTCCATCAGGCTGATGCAGACGGCATCCCGCTTCATGGCGGTGACGTCCTCGCGGGACGGCAGACGAACGCTCACAAGCAGTTCGGCATCCGAGAGCAACCGTTCGCGGTCGGAGACGACCGTTGCGCCTGCCTTTTCATAAGCTTCGCCGGCAACATTCAGCGAACGGCCGAGGTCCGATTCGACCAGGACCCCGGCCCCCGCCGAGGCGAGCCCGGCCACCTGTTCCGGTAAGAGCGCCACCCGGCTTTCACCGGGATGAACTTCCCTCAGGACGCCGACGATCATGATGGATATTCCTCCTCGGAGATGATGCGGAACCTGGATCGGATCACCGAAAGCCGGTACGACTCTCGAGCGTATTCGCCGAAATCGCCGGGGGAGCGTTCGCGATTCGGGCGAATGCAGGACTGATAAGCGTAAGATAATGAGGCTGCTACGATTTAGCCAGAGTGCGTCGCCGCATACGCGGAAGGAATGATTGAAGTCCGCGCCGCTCCAACCATGCGCAGGCGCTCGATCGGAATTATTTCCCTTTTTTCGCCCTTTGTTATACACCAGTAAGGAAACTCTTATCGGGAGATCGTTATGGGCAAAAGGCATTACGAGGATCTGGTGGAAGGCGAGCGTCTCCGTTGCAGACCTGTCGTTGTGACGGCGGAAAGCATCGTAGCGTTTGCACGGGAGTTCGATCCACAACCTTTCCATACGGATGAACGTGCGGCGGCTCGGTCGGTTTTCGGCGGGCTCATCGCCTCCTCGCTCCACACGCTCTCGGTCTGCACGCGGGTGGTGGTGGAAGCCCAGGGCGATGTGGCCATACTGAGCGGCGTCGGCATGGATGAGGTGAAGATGCACAATCCCGTTCGGCCGGACGATGTTCTGACCGTACACGCATGGTGGACGGACCTCAGAAGATCCCGGAGCAAGCCGGACCGCGGATTTGCGGCTATCCGCTGTGAGGTCGTAAACCAGAAAGGCGAGACCGTCATGGAGTACGGTTACCGTTACATGATCTCCTGCCGGAGTGCGTGCTGACGGCGTCCGCCCCTCCACCCTTTGCGCCCGGCCGCCCGACGCATCGAACCGCGTACAGCGCACCGGGAGCCGTAATGATTTCCGCCACTTGCGGACCCGGTTCCTCTCCTGAAAAAGTTGCTCTTGCCTTCCTTGGCCGTTTGACGGTACTGTCGGCATAGCGTGCGTCGATGCGCGTCCGGGAGGATTCGGCAGGCGCGCATTCCACGGGAAAGGAGCGAGAAATCGCAGGTAACGGACGGCAAGGGAATCGTCACCCATATCACGCATGAGGCGCGCATGAGCGTTCGACCCGCGGGAGAGTTCGTAAAGATCTGGCGGCCTCCGACGCTGCCCCGTTTGGAGTTGCTGCGCGCGACGTACGTGACCCAGACATTCGCCCGCCACACCCACGAAGGCTTTGCGGTGGGAGTCATCGAAGCGGGCGCTCTCGGCTTCTTCTACAGGGGAGAGAACGTTACCGCCGCCAGGGGAGCCATCAATCTCGCCAATCCCGATGAAGCCCACACCGGGCGCGCCGCCGTCCGGGAAGGTTGGACGTACCGCATGTTCTACATGGATGCGGAGGTGCTCCGGGAGGTGGGCTCCCAGGTGGCCGGGCGAAAGGTGCAAATGCCTTTCTTTCAGACGGGCGTTATTCAGGACGACTCACTGGCCAGGGTGATCAGGGACCTCCACATCAGCCTGGAAGATGAAAGCGTTTCGACCATCGAGCAGGAATCCCGCTTCCTCCGGATGGTCTCGCTGCTTATCAGAAGGCACTCGGACGCTCCCCCCGCTCTCCACCGGATCGGCAACGAACGCCATGCCGTACTGAAAACCCGCCAATTCATGGATTCGCGCTACAACGAAGAGATCTCCATCCGGCAACTTGCTTCCCTTGCCGGGCTGAGTCCGTTTCACTTCATTCGCGTCTTTGCCGCAACGATGGGAATTCCCCCCCACGCCTACCTCAACCAGGTGCGGGTGAGGAAAGCCAGGGAGCTTCTGGCGAGCGGCCTGCCGCTCGCCGAGACGGCCTATGAGACGGGCTTTGCGGACCAGAGCCACCTCACCCGCCATTTCAAACGCATCCTGGGAATCACGCCGGGACGGTACCGCAATTTCGTACAATACGGACGAAACCGCTGAGAATATAATTCGGGACGTTGAGGGAATCGACGCCCCCACGGGCCGGCCGGCCCGGCGGATTTGCGCCGATGCCCGCCGGAGAAGAACCGCCGCATCCATGCCGGTGTGGGGGAAAAATCGAACGTATCGTTCAAGAAAAACGAATTGTCGCGCCATGCGGGCGGACCCTGGAGGAGATTGGAATGGAAAAATCGTATGTTCACGGATATTCGGAAGTGGAAGCGTACAGGCTGACGGATCAGGCGAACACACTGGCGGACCTCCTGTACCACGAAATAGCGTTCCAGCCGGGGAGCAGGGTCCTCGAAGCCGGATGCGGCGTCGGGGCGCAGACGGTGATTCTTGCGGGCAAGAGCCCCGGCGCGCGCATCACTTCCGTCGATATTTCCCCGGAGTCCGTCCAAAGAGCGCGGGAGAAGGTAAGGCGGGCGGGGCATTCCAACGTGAGCCTGGAAGTCGCGGATATCTTCGATCCGCCCTTTGGCGCGGAGAGTTTCGATCACGTGTTCGTGTGCTTCCTCCTGGAGCATCTGCGGGACGCTCCAGGGGCTCTGGCGAAACTGAAACATGTTCTCAAGAAGGGCGGTTCCATCACGGTCATCGAAGGAGACCACGGTTCCTACTATTGTCACCCTCGGAGCCGGGAGGCCGATCTCGCCGTTCAGTGCCTGATCGAAATTCAGGCGCGAAAGCACGGGAATGCGCTCATCGGGCGCGAGCTTTATCCTCTGCTCACCGGAGCCGGCTTTACGGAAGTCGCCGTTTCCCCGCGCATGGTCTATGTCGACTCGAGCCGGCCCGAATGGGTGGAGGGATTTACCAAAAAAACCTTCATCGCAATGGTGGAAGGAGTGAAGGAAGAAGCGCTCGCGCTCGGCCTGGTGGACGAAGATACCTGGAACCGCGGCGTTTCGGACCTGTACCGGACGACTCACCGGGATGGAGCCTTCTGCTATACGTTCTTCAAGGGCACGGCGCTAAAGTAGTTTTCAGGATATAAAACCGTACCGACTCCTTATTGCCGCGGTTTTTGATAGGGCGACTGCTCGTGGGTTCATGAGCACCCGCGAGTTTAAGCCCATTCCAGATCTTGAACAGAGAGAAACATCAAAAGAGGCGAAAAAGCGACAGACATGCATTGAATGCCCAAATGTGTATTAACCGTTAGATATGTTGATGTTTTTAGCTGTAATTGCAGAGCGATTCATGATATAAGCACTTCACTAAATCAAATATATTTTCATTTTTTGTTAGTACACCTGAGGGATGCCGTTCGCCTTGAGGTATCGAAGCCTGTCGAAAGGGGCGAGCAGTCTCGTTCATGCCATTCGATTCCTCTCAAGAAGCAGCTCGGATGAATTGCCCGCTGTTTCTTGGAACGTTAAGCCTTGCCACCCGAAAGGGACCGGTCCCCATACCTCCAACGCGGATGGTGAAGTCGTCGGCAAGCCCCTTGTGCTAAGGTAAGTGCGCAACGGCCGGATCATCTATCTGGAAGAAGTGGCTGCACGGGCAGGACGTGGTAAACAGCAACATCCGTGCAGCGTCTTCTCAGCCGCCGGTTCGCTCTTCTCCCGCCTTTGTCTGAACGAGAGCCTTACGGAACACCTCCGGGCTCTCGGTTTTGAGAGCATGCTGCAGAAGCGTTTTCAGCGTCTCCACGGTCTGCACGTCCAGGATCATTTTCTCCACATCGTCGGGAACCGCCCCGAATCGTATTCTCAGGGCCTCCATGACCATTTCCCTGGCGTTTTGCAGGGCGCCCAGGCGCATGCCCTGTTGAACACCTTGCTGAATGCCCTTCTTTATTCCTATCCGCTCGACACTGGTGACATAGGGCATGT
>CAYOVG010000082.1:0-21323 GCA_964407285.1 uncultured Syntrophobacteraceae bacterium | reverse complement strand
TCGAAAAACCTCTCGGGGAAGCGCTTCGAGAAAGCATCGAGCCCCGTGCCCTGGGGCATGGCCGCCGTTATGGCCACCACGCGCGGGTCCTCCTCCGCCAGTTGCATGAGGTAATTGCCGAACACGCCGGTGTAGGATTGTCCGCACGACTTCTCGCAACTCATGCCCGTCTCTATGTCGAACGAGCCCAGGCCGTGGAAGCGCGTGGGATCGCATTCGGCATGATGGTATCCCTTGCCCTTCTGCGTCAGCACATGGATGAGCACGGGACCCTCCAGCTTGCGAGCCGTGTGAAGGGTCTCGATTAGCCGGTCCAGACGATGCCCCTTGATGGGGCCGATGTAGAGGAAATCCAGCGCCTGGAAGAGCATCCCCGGCGTGAAGAAGGCCCTTAGCGAATCCTCGCTGCGCTTGAGGAACTGCACGATGTTGGGTCCCACTCCGGGAATGGACTTGAGCAGGACCTCCAGTTCTTTCTTGAGGTAGAGCAGGGCCCTGCTGGACAACTTCTGGCTCAGGTAGGAGGAAAGCGCCCCAACGTTGGGGGAGATGGACATCTCGTTGTCGTTGAGGATGACGATCAGGTCCTTGTGCAGGTCGCCGGCGTGGTTGAGTGCCTCGAAGGCCATGCCCCCCGTCATGCTCCCGTCTCCTATGATCGCGATGGCCCGCCTGGAGCTTCCCTGCATCGCCTTGGCCGAGGCGATTCCCAATGCCGCCGAAATCGAGGTGCTGGCATGCCCGGCCCCGAACGCGTCGTACCTGCTCTCGGAGCGCCTCGGGAACCCGCTGATTCCGCCGTACTGGCGTAGAGTATGGAACCGGTCTCTGCGGCCCGTAATGATTTTGTGCGCGTAGCACTGGTGGCCCACGTCCCAGATGATACGGTCGTTTGCGGAGTCGAACACGTAGTGGAGCGCCAGGGTCAGTTCCACCACACCGAGACTCGGGGCCAGGTGGCCGCCGTGTTCCGCCACGGTGCAGATGATGAAATCACGTATTTCCCCCGCCAGTTGCTGCAACTGGTCGAGAGTGAGTTCCTTTATCTGTTCGGGGCTGTCAATTCGGGATAGCAACGTATTTTTCCGTTTCTCTTCCAAGGTCCAACCTCACTGCTAAAAATGGTTGCGAGTACCTTTGTTAATCATGACACACGCGACTTCCAACCCTCACGGCAACAACGAACCGAAAAAAGCGAAACGCCGTCGGGGAGCGCTCTTCTACCACGACCCGGCGCTCCGGCGCAATCGGTCTTTTCTCATCTTAAGCCCGGCGGACCATGAGGTATCGAGCGACAGTCCTCAGCGGCTCGGCCTTCTCATCAAAAGGTTCAAGTGCTTTCAACCCCTGCTCCACGTGCTCCCTGGCCGCCTCTTTGGATGCCGGCGTCCCCAGGAGCGCGGGATAGGTCTTCTTATTCCTGGCGACGTCCGAGCCGGGCTGCTTCCCCATAAGCTCCGCATCGCCCTCCACGTCCAGCAAATCGTCGGTAATCTGAAAGGCCAGCCCCAGGTGGTGGCCGTATCGCTTGAGAGACCGCACCTGGTCTTCCGCGCCTCCCCCCAGGATCGCCCCGATCTCGAGGGAGACGGAAATGAGCGCCCCGGTCTTGTGCACGTGCATGTACTCGACGGTGGCTAGGTCCACTTCCCTGTTTTCACATTCGAGATCTATCACCTGGCCGCCCACCATGCCCCCGTATCCGGCGGCTTTGGCCAGGAGAGCGATCCCCCGGAGCGCTTTTTCCGCCGGCGCGCCTCCGCCCTCGCCGGCGCCCGCCGCGACGCGAAAAGCATCCGTAAGGAGCGCATCGCCTGCAAGGATGGCCATGGCTTCACCATAAACCTTGTGGCTGGTGAGCTTGCCCCGGCGGTAGTCGTCATTGTCCATGGCGGGCAGGTCGTCATGGATGAGCGAGTAGGTGTGGATCATCTCGAGGGCGCAGGCAAAGGGCATCACGACATCCCTGTCGCCGCCCACCACGTCCGCCGCCGCGAGGCACAGGATGGGACGGAGCCTCTTTCCGCCCGCGAAAAGGCTGTACCGCATGGCCTCTATGACTTTTTGCTCAAGCCCCGCCTGGGCCGGAATGCACGCTTCCAGCGCGGCATCCACCCACTCCTTCCGTTCCGCCAGGTACTGCTTCAGTTCAAAGACCTGCATCTATCCTCGTATCCCCGCCAGTTCATCATCAATCCAACGCATATGGTTCCCAGTGGGTGGAGGTGCGTCCACCACGGAGAACACAGAGAAGGCGCAGAGAGCACAGAGAAAAACAAAAAGGCGGAAGTCGGTTCTCCAGCTCTCAGTGAAATGTCATTCTTTCTGGCTATAGCGATAACCACTACGAGTTAAACTAATTTTGCTAAATTATCAAGCGACGAATCCCTTCCTTGAGCACCCTCACATTAAAATTGATCAACAGACCGACTTCGCGCCCGACAGCTTAAGATTAGGACAAAACCCGCGCCGTATGGATGGGTTCAAGCCGCTCAACCGCCTTAAGCTCTTCAATCAGCTTATCCTCGACGATCAGGTCGACACGATGGGCGCACGGTAGATGAATACCCTTGTAGCTTACCGGCGGTTCCCTTTGGCTATCGACTTCCATCCCCTTTAAGGCCGGCTCGTGAATAATGCAGCCTCGTAAGTGGATTCGAGCAGCCAAGGTCCCAGTTCCTTGTGGACATCTATTGCCGCCCCGATGACCATCTCGGTAACCTTATTGACCTCCGCCATAGGCTTCCGCTCCATCCCCATCTCTCATTTCCCACCCCGGCTTCAAAATCGCATATTCAGCGGCATTCATGTTTTTCTCCGTGCTCTCTGCGCCTTCTCCGTGTTCTCCGTGGTGGACGCACCTCCACCCACGAAATGGTCCGGCCTCACGTCCCTCACCCAATGTCGGTGCCGTCGCCGGCTGACACGGATGGAGATAAGGAATCGAAAGGAACGGTGGTGTGGCTGCCGTCCTGGTTGCCGAGGAACAACTGGATCTTGCTCTCCGCTTCCTCCAGCTTCTCGTGGCAGTACCTCACCAGGCGAATTCCTTCGGTAAAAGCCTCCATCGCCTCCTCCAGGGACAAGTTCCCCCTTTCCATCTTGTCGACGATGGTTTCCAGCTTCTTGAGGGCATCCTCGAACTGCTCGGTTTTCTTCTTGCTCACTCTTTATCCTTTTCCGCGGAGGCGGGATTTTCCTCCGCCACCGTCTTATCCACTGTACATTCGAGAGTCCCCCGGCACAGTCGCACCCTCACCCTGTCTCCCGCCGAGACTTCCGGCGACGAGCGCACCACTGCTCCATCGGCGCTGCGAAAGGTGATGGAGTACCCCCGGTTCAAAACGGCAAGCGGGCTCAGGCTGTCCAGTTGCGAAGCGTATTTTTGCAGCCCGAGGCGTTTTTTGTCCAGAACATTGTGATAGCGGACCGGCAACTCCTTCTCCATGCGGCTCACGTGGTCCCGATGCTGACGGATGGATTTGAGAGGACTTACGAGGGCGAGCTTTTCATCCAGGCGGCGGCAGCCGGCGCGAAGACGTTCCAGGTGATGCTCGAAAGCCAGGTGAAGCCGGGCGGACCGGTCGTCCACGAAAATGCGCAGGTCTTCCAGGCGTCTGACGGGACTGACGAGCCGCTTTTCCAGGAACGAGGCATGCTGCCGGCAAGCGCACACCTTGTTGCAGATGGCCTGCCGCAACCGGTCGGTATAGGCGGAAAGGTCCCTTTCCAGGACTTCGAGCCTCGATACCACCCATTCCGCGGCGGCCGTGGGGGTCGGGGCGCGCATATCCGCCACGGCGTCGGAGATGGTGAAATCGATCTCATGCCCTACCGCCGAGATAATCGGAATCCCGGATGCCGCGATGGCGCGGGCCACGATCTCCTCGTTGAAGGACCAGAGATCTTCGATGCTGCCGCCCCCACGACCCACGATGAGAAGATCCAGCCCGAGCCGCTCCCGGTGCGTATTGGCGCATTCCACGGCCGCGGCGATTTCCCAGGCCGATTCCCGACCCTGGACCCGCACGGGGAAGAGGGTCACGGAGAGGGGATACGGGCTTCGCTGGAAGATCTTGAGGATATCGCGGATGGCGGCCCCCGTGGACGACGTCACGATGCCGATCCGTTGGGGACAAAACGGGAGGGGGAGCTTGCGTTCGGGAGCGAAAAGCCCTTCCGCCTCCAGCTTCTTCTTGAGTTGCTCGAAGGCGAGTTGCAGGGCGCCGGCCCCCTCCGGCTGCATGTTTTCGATGATGACCTGGTACTCGCCCCGGGGTTCGTAAACGGTCACGTGTCCGAAGCAAAGGACCTGGAGGCCCGATTCGGGAGTGAAGCGCAATCCCCTCTTCTGAGTCCGGAACATGACGGCCCGGATCTGGCTCTGCCCGTCCTTCAGGGTAAAGTAACAGTGCCCGGATGCGGGGACGGTAAGACCCGATATCTCTCCCTTTACCCAGATGAAGGGATAGGTGGCTTCCAGAAGCTCCTTGATGCGGGCGTTCAGCCGGCTGACGGTGAAGACCGGGGTCTCTTCCACGGGGAGAGCGACTGAGGGGTCCATCGGGAAATCCTCGCTAAATCATCCTACGGTTCTCGGAAGCAAGTCCGATTCGAGATCGGAGCCGGCCGATGCCGGAGAACTCACGAATTCTCCCGGAAAAGGCCGATATTCATGATGGATTACGCGAAACGTCATGGGCGCCGACTCGACGTAACAGGTATACGTCTCCTCTCATTCGAACAGCTTCGGGTCCATCGCGTCCCGAAGTCCCTCTCCTACCAGATTATAGGCCGTAATGCTAAGGAAAATCGCAAGACCGGGGAAAAACGTCAGCCACCACGCAAATTCTATGTAGTCGCGGCTCTGCGAGAGGATGTCCCCCCAACTGGGGGTTGGAGGCGGGACCCCGAAGCCCAGAAAGCTGAGGCTCGATTCGGTCAGAATCGCCCCCGCGACGCCGAAGACGGCCGAAACCAGCACCGGGGCCATCGAATTGGGCAACATATGGTAGAAGATGATCCTGCCCGACGAAGCCCCGAGGGCGCGGGATGCCATGACGAAGTCCAACTGCCTCAGCTTGAGGAATTCGGCGCGCACGAACCTGGCCACGCCGGTCCAGCCGGTAAGCCCGATCACCACCATGATATTGTAGATGCTCGGCGGCAGGAACGCGATGATGGCGATGATGAGGAAAAACGTCGGTATCGTGAGCAATATCTCGATAAAGCGGCTTATCACGTGGTCTACCCATCCCACGAAATACCCCGCCAGCGCTCCCATGACGATGCCGATCACCACGGCGATCCCCACCGCCACGAACCCGACGGAAAGGGAGATGCGCGCGCCGTGGATCATGCGGCTCATTACGTCGCGTCCCCGGTCATCGGTGCCCAGCCAGTGGTCGCGGCTCGGGGGCGCGAGGATGGAGAAAAGATCGTACTCCTCCGGCGAGTAGCGCACGGGGGGCCAGACGGCGAAGTCGCCGGGGCCGCCGAAGTTGCTCTGTAGCACGAAGGGGGACGTCTTCTTAAGTTCCTTCCAGGTGTAGGGGCCGATCTCCTCCATGTTGGAGAAAGCCGGAGCGCTCCACTCGCCCTGGTAGCGCATGAGGAGCGGACGGCTGTTGGCGAGAAGAGGAGCGAAGACGGCCACCGCGAAGAAGAGCAGCGTGACGCCGAGTCCCATCATCGTCAGCCTGCGCTTCTTGAAACGGTACCAAACCATATGCCAATATGTACGGGGAATTTCCATCGTGATATTCCAGTTGCCTTGTTCCGGTTACTCGGTGATTACTCCAGCTTTATCCTCGGGTCGAGCAGGGCGTACAGGACGTCCGAAATAATGAGTCCGATCAGGGTCAGCAGCGCCGATATGGTCGTGATGGCCATTATCACGGGGTAGTCCCTGGACAGAACGGCCTCGAATCCCAATTGCCCCATGCCGGGAATCGAAAAAATGCTCTCTATGATGACGCTGCCCCCGAACATGGACGGAAGCAGGAACGCCAGCAGCGTGACGAGGGGAAGGAGCGCGTTCCGGAATGCGTGCTTGAAGATCACCACGCGTTCTTCGAGTCCTTTCGCGCGGGCCGTCCGGATGTAGTCCTCCCGGATGACTTCGAGCATCTCCGCGCGAGTGAGGCGCGAGAGGTAAGCCAGCCCCCCGTAGGTAAGGCAGATGACGGGGAGCACCAGGTGCCACATGCGGTCGACGAACCATCTCCCGAACGACCACCCTTCAGCCCCGATCGAGGATATTCCGTAGATGGGAAAGATGTCCCAGAAATCCCCCCCGCCGAACAGCATGATCAGGAGCACCGCCACCCAGAAGCTGGGGAGCGAGTACAGGAAGAAGAAAAACAGGGTGAGTGCCTTGTCTCCGGATGAGTTGGACTTCGTTGCGGAATAGACCCCGCAGGGGATGGCGATCACGTACACGAGCAGTATCGAAATCAGGTTCAGTTGAATCGTCACGGGGAGGCGTTCGGCGATCTTGTCCAACACGTTCCTGTGGTCTTTGTAGGAAGTGCCGAAATCGAAGGTCAGCACCCGCTTCACCCACAACGCGTACTGCACCGGCAGGGGCTTGTCGAGACCGTACAGCTTCTTGGTCTGTTCGACGATTTGCGCCGACATGTCGGTCTTTATCCCTTCTCCCACCATGCCGAGCTTTTGCAGGGCGGGATTTCCCGGCGCCAGTTGGATGATGAGGAACGTAATCAGCGTTATTCCCAGAAGAGTGGGAATGAGCTGCAGGAACCTCTTTAACAGGTAAGCTTTCATGATCAGTCGTTCTCCACGGCGCCCGCCAAGAGGGGTGCTGGGGTTAAGGGGCCGCGGCTACAGCGCCGGCGTACCGTTGTTGGTCTGTGGGGACCCACCACTGCCGGGGGGCAAGCCCCATGGGATATACGTTTACGTTCCGGAAACGGCGGTCGACCGCCACCAGGGCCTGCATGGTGAACAGAAAAGTGTAGGGCTGTTCCTCGTGGACGATCTCGTGCATGCGGTGATAGAGCTTGCGCCGCTTTTCAGCATCGAACTCCTTGCGGCCCTCCTCGATGAGGCGATCCACCTCGGCGTTTTTGAACCCCACATGGTTGGATCCTTTGTCCGCCTGGGACGAATGCCACACCTGGAAGGGATCGGATTCCCACCCCATGCTCCACCCAAGCGACGTCGCCTGAAACTCGTGCTTCTGGATGCGCCCCAGAAATACCGCCCATTCCAGCTTCCGGATGGACATCCTGATTCCGGCGCGCTTCAGGTTCTCCTGGAGAATGGTGGCTATCTGCTCCCCGGTCTTGGAACTCGCGGTCAGCAGGAATTCGAAGGAAAAAGGAACGCCGTCCTTGTCCAGGGTACCGTCCCCGTCATGATCCTCCCATCCGGCCTCCTTGAGGAGCGCCGCGGCCCGTTCCGGATCGTAGGGGATCGGCTCGATGCTCTTGTCGTATTCCGGGCTGTTCACGTAGAACGGCCCGCTCACCACGGTCCCGAGGCCGTAGAGGAGCTTTTCGAGGATGGTCTGCCGGTTCAGCAGCATGGTCATGGCCTGCCGGACCCTGCGGTCCTGGAACAGCGGGTCCCTGAGGTTCCACCCGATGTAGCTGTAGCTGGGCAGATAGTACTTGAGCTTTTCGAACCCGGACTTGAAGCGCTCGGTCCCCGTCTGCTTCTCCCACTGAATGGGCCGCAGCCCCATCATGTCCAGGCCTCCCTGTTTCAGCACCTGCAGCGCAACGGTGCTCTCCGTGATGATCTTGAACACGACGCGCTTCAAATGGGGCTTCTCGTTCCCGTCCCAGTAGTCTTCTCTGCGCTCCAGGACGATCTCCTTGCCCGTGTCCCAGCGGAGCAGGCGGTAGGGTCCGGTCCCCAAGGGATTTCTCCCGATGGGGTGCACGTTGAAATCGTCCGATTCCTTGAAGAGGTGGGCCGGAACGATGGGGATTCCTCCGCAGAATTCCAGGGCAAGGAAGTAGGGAATGCGGTAGCGGTATCGGACGGTATAATCGTCCAGGGCTTCCACCTTTTCGATGTCCCGGTAGTAATTGCGCAGATGGGCGGCGTCCACCTTGGGGTCCATGATCCGTTCGTAGGAAAACAATACGTCCTTTGCCGTGAAGGGATGTCCGTCCGCCCACTTGATTCCCTTCTTGAGGTGGAACGTATAGGTGAGGTGGTCGTCGGCGATATCCCAGGACTCCGCCAGCACGGGCTCCAGCTTCATCGTCTTCTCGTCTCTCTTGAGAAGAGACTCGTAGATGTAGTCGTTTATTTCAGAGGCCGAAGCATCGGTGGATACAATGGGATTGAGCGTGGCGGGTTCCGCGGCCATCTGGAGGACGAGCCAGTCGCCGTCCACCGGACGGGCGCCGTCGGGCGGCGACTCCGCCGCCGAGGCCGAAACGGGAAACGGCGCGGCGAGAATCCCGAAACTCGCTATCGACATGCATAAAATGTAAATCGGCAAAAAGCGAAAACGCATTACCCCTTAGCCTTTCCGAGTGATTTATGTTCATATACAAGTAACGCTTGAAGCTTTCGATCGCAAACGTAATGGTAGCCGGAAGGTTTGGAAAAGTCTCCATATTTTTGCATATGGAACGTCCCCGGACGCTTCCGGACGGCAAGTGGAAAATTGAAAGGGGACAGTTGATCAGATGGGGCTTTTTCAGCTTCGAAGCGACTGGCAGCCCACGGGGGACCAGCCGAAGGCAATAGAAAAACTCAGCGAAGGCGTGCTGCGGGGGGTCAAGGAGCAGACGCTCCTGGGCGTCACCGGATCGGGAAAGACATTCACCATGGCCAACGTCATCACCCGCGTGGAGCGGCCGACGCTCGTCATGGCCCCCAACAAGACGCTCGCCGCGCAGCTCTACGGGGAGTTCAAGAGCTTCTTCCCCGAAAACGCCGTGGAATACTTCGTATCCTACTACGACTACTACCAGCCGGAAGCGTACCTGCCGCGCACGGATACCTACATCGCCAAGGACGCGTCCATCAACGAAACCATCGACAAGATGCGCCACTCCGCCACCCGGTCGCTCCTGGAGCGCCGGGACGTCGTCATCGTGGCGAGCGTATCGTGCATCTACGGCCTGGGGTCGCCCGACAGCTACAAGGAGATGCTCCTCCAGGTGGAAACGGGGATGGAGATATCGCGGGACAAGGTGCTTCGAAAGCTCGTGGAAATCCAGTACGCGCGAAACGACGTCGATTTCCATCGGGGCGTTTTTCGGGTGCGGGGCGATGTCCTGGAGGTCTTTCCCGCCTACGAGGAGGACAGGGGCATCCGCATTGAATTCTTCGGGGACGAGATCGACTCGATCAAGGAATTCGACACGCTGACCGGAAGGGCCGTCCGGGTGCTGGAGAATGTCGCCGTCTATCCCGGCACCCATTACGTGACCAGCCGGGAGAACCTCGAGCGGGCGGTCAAGGCGATCCGGACGGAACTGGCTCAGTGCATGGAAAACATGTACAGGGAGGGCAAGGCCTCCGAAGCGCAGCGCCTGGAGGAGCGGACGCGCTACGACCTGGAGATGATCCTGGAGATGGGGTACTGCACGGGGATCGAGAATTATTCCAGGCACCTGGACGGGAGGGGGCCGGGGGAGCCGCCTGCCACGCTGCTGAGCTACTTTCCGGAGGACTGGCTGCTTTTCATCGACGAGAGCCACGTCACGGTGCCCCAGATCCGGGGCATGTACAACGGCGACCGCTCGCGCAAGGAGACCCTTGTCCGCTACGGGTTCAGGCTGCCTTCGGCCATGGACAACCGCCCGCTTTCCTTCGACGAATTCATAACGAAGATGAACCAGGTCGTCTACGTCTCGGCCACTCCGGGGCCGTACGAACTGGGGAGGACCAGCGGGCAGGTGGTCGAGCAGATCATCCGGCCCACGGGGCTGGTGGACCCGTTCATCGAGGTGCGCCCGGCGAGCTACCAGGTGGACGATCTCATCGGGGAGATCGGCAAGCAGGTGAAGGCGGGAAAGCGGGTGCTCGTGACGACGCTCACCAAGAGGATGGCCGAAGACCTGACGGAGTACCTCTCGGAGTTGCGCATCCGGGTGCGCTACATGCACTCGGACGTGAACACCATCGACCGGATCGAACTGGTGCGGGGCCTGCGGCTCGGCGAGTACGACGTCCTGGTGGGGATCAACCTGCTGCGGGAGGGGCTGGACATCCCGGAGGTCTCCCTGGTGGCCATCCTGGACGCCGACAACGAGGGGTTCCTTCGCTCCGAGCGCTCGATCATCCAGACGGCGGGGCGGGCGGCCCGGAACGTCGACGGGCTGGTGATCCTGTACGCCCACAACATCACCAAATCCATCGAAAACGCCATGAGGGAGACGGAGCGCCGCCGCAAGATCCAACTGGCCTACAACGAGGAGCACCACATCACGCCGCGCTCGGTGAGCAAGGACATCCCGGACATCCTGGCCGAATACAAGGATCAGCGAACGGTTTCCCGTTACTCCGACCTGTTCGTCATGGAACCCCAGGCGGGTTTGGGCGGAGGAGGGGCAAAGGGCGACGGCGGGGACGGCGCATCCCTGGATGAGCGCATCCGGGCGCTGGAGCGCTCCATGAAGGAAGCCGCGGCCGAACTTGAATTCGAAAAGGCCGCCGCCTTCCGGGACGAAATCAAGCGGCTCCGCCACCAGCAGATTCTGTCGCCCACGTGATGTCGAGATATTCTTGAGGTATCGGGGAAGAGAGTCCAAGCGTTTTCAGTCAATGCGCATACCGGTTACGGGGTGGGGCGGCGGCTTTACGCAAGCCCGCCGCACATCCCAATGATCTGTCCTTTCCCCGGCATCGCGCCCGCGGAAACCGGACCAAGAACCACTCGAGCTACTGCTTTGCTGAATGAGCCGAGCCGTGCTATACCTGTATGACAGAAAACGGAACAGGAGGGAAAACATGCTCGCGATACGACTCCCCAAGGAAATCGAGGAAAGATTGGAGGCCCTGGCGAAAGCCGCGGGACGAACCAAAACCTTTTACGCCAGGGAAGCGATACTCACTCACATCGAGGATCTCGAGGGCACTTATCTTGCCGAAAAGCGCCTGGAAGACATCCGAACGGGAAAAACCGAAACCATCCCGATCGAGCGAATAATGGAGGAATATGGTCTGGAGCATTGAGTTCGACCCCAATGTCAAAGAAGAGCCGGACAAGTTCGAATGGACAACGGCGAGGAGACGCATCCTGAAATTCTTGTATGAGCGCGTTGCCCGACCGGACGACCCGCAAGTATCGGGGGTGTGCTCGAGGGATCGCGGTTGGGAGTGCTTTGGCGTTACCGATTGGGGGACTATCGAATTATCTGCCGAATTGAAGACCAAACAGTGGAAATCTTGATCGTGAAGGTAGGGAATCGACGTGAAATTTACCGTTGATCCAATCACTCCTTCACAGGGAAAACCGTCCCATCGACCTCTATGGTTTCCTCCGGCCCGTGAGTGCTCATTAGTCGCAAATCTTAATCATTAAAGGTATTTACAATTATAACTGATGCTGCGGGGTCGCTCCATCGTGCTCGACGGGAGCTGTCGGATTCGTTTGGTCTTCGGCGGAGAATCGTGGACTGCCTCTTCCTTTCAAGTCCCATGGGTATCTGCCCCGGTTCCGAACCTGTTGACGAGCTTGTCCTGCAAAGGTACATTAGCGCCGGAAATACATGGAGAAGTACCGGTTTTATAATAGCAGAGCCATTCGAACCATTGGAGGGGTGAAATGCGAGGAATATCCGGTGTTCTCGTGTTAGTGGTCTTATTGCTGCCGGCCCTGCCGTCCGGCATCGGTTTACATGGTGGAGGGGACGGCGTTGCGGCAGCGGCGGATTCGACCGCTCCCCCCGGTTCAAGCAGTTCCGGTGGTTCCGGCAGCCCCGCCGGTTCCGGCGATGCCGCCGCTTCCAATACTCCCGGCCCGTCCAACGCATCCAACGCTCCGGGCGCTCCCGCCGCATCTTCCGACCCTGTCGCCGTTCCCGCCGTCCGTCCGGTTTCCGTGCTGGACAAACCGCCCCAACGCATGCGCGAGGCGCTGGCGGAAGCCTACCGGCTGCGGCCCGACAGGCGCTTTCTCCTGGCGGTTGCGTGTATCCACCGTTTCATGAGCGGCCAGGAGGAAACGAACGTTACCGCGCGGTTCGCTGACGGCCGGTGGCGGATCGACTACCGTGGGATACCGGTCGGGACCTTGCCGGAATTCCCCGATTTTCCGCATTTTATGACCATGCTGGACGGATGGGTGAAAGCCCTCCGGCAGCAGCAGCAAAATCCGCCCGGACCGGGACCTGCGCCGGCGTCGGCTTCCGGCCCATCCGGGGGCGCCCCGGCGCGGAGCGAGGTCGCCGGCAGCGCCGCCGTCCCGAAGGAGATCGAGGAGGAACTGGACCGCTTCCTGGCCCCCCATGCCGTGTCCGCGGCGCACAAGATCGACGAGGCGTGGAACGCGGGCGACCGTTCTCCCGCTCTCCTGCGGGCCGCCGCCCGTTCGCTCGCACTCCTCGCCCTGCAGCACCTGGACTATCTCGAAACCGGCGACCGCCTGCCGGGAAAGGCCATCGCCGTGCTGGCTCTCGCAAAAGCCCTCACGGACCTCCCCTGCGACCGCGAGGAGAGTCTTCTTGCGCACATCCTCGGTTATTCGGTTCACTCCAATAGCGTTGCCGCGTCTCTTCTCCAGTCCGACCCGGTGCGCCTCTTCGTCACCCGCGACGACCGGCGCCTCGCGGAGGCCGCCACGGGAATCCCCGCCATGGGAGTCGCCGGCTCGACCGACTCCGGCTCGGGAGACACCGCCTCGAAAGATATCGTCCCGGGAGACTCCGTCTCGAGAACCCCCGGCTCCATCGAGGCGAAATATCTCTACCTCGCGCGGTTGCAGCGCGAGGGAAAGACCGCATCCGCACTGGAATGGATGCAAACCCACTTCAGGGACGACAGCTTTTCTCTCCCGCTCGTCAAGGTGGGCCTGGATCTCAATAAATTCAGCATAACCCCCGCGCTGTCCGAAGCGCTTCCCCGCCTGGCGCTCTTCGACCTGGCCCGCGAGGCGGGTATCTTGCCCGGCCTCATGCAGATAGCGGCAAGGGTGAACGCGAAGGGCCTGGCGGCCTACTCCCCCGAGGAATTTCAGTTCATCGCATCGGCGGTCCAGGAAATCCTGACTTCCGAAACCGCAACCATAGTCGACCATTTCGAATCGGGACTGAACATGCTCGATGCGAAATACACCGGGCCGTTCCTGGATTCCGAAACGCTCAAGACCTACTACACCGGCTATTTCTTCTCCGGCCTCTACAAACTGGGCCAATACTACCTCGACAGGTTGTCCTCGACAGACGCGGCGAACCGCTTCTCAACGCTGCTCGGACAGGCCGACGCCGGCATCGCCGCCGACTTCCGATGCTGGTACCGCAACCTGGCCGCATCCAAAGCGGGAAAGGGAAATGTCGCCTCCCTGGTCGCCGATATCGAGAAACTCACGCGGTTCGGCGCGCCCCCCCTGATGCGCACCGTGGAAGAACAAAAGGAATACTTCAACTTCGGCGACCCGGGATTTCTGCAGGCCGTCAAGCAGACCGCGCTCCGGCTCGATACGCGAGCCTCCCACCGTTTCTTCCTGGGCGACCTGGCCCGCGAGCACCTCCTCGACCTGAAACTCATGGAAACGCTCTACAGCGGCATACTGGATATAGACGCCCCCGACCAGCAGGACCTGTACGTATGGTATGCAAACGCCAGGGGGGATTACACCGGGGTGATGCAGGCGCTTGCGGATGCGAACTGCCGGTTGTCCGTGCGGGTGAAAGCCGTCGGCTACCTGGACGGAGCCCGCGTCATGAATCATGAGGAGTTATGCGGCGCGTACGAAAAGCTCATCAACGAGGACCCGGACGACTGGCGCATCCGGAAACAATACATGGAATACCTGGAGCGTCGTAAGGAGTACTCCAAAGCCCGGTCCGTGATTGTCGAGTGGCTCGACCGGGATGTGCGGACATTCGGCCTCGAGAAGATTTTCGCCCGTTCGGCCCTTGCCTCCACCTATTACAAGGAGGGCAATTACGAGAAAGCCCTCGAGGCCATCGAACCGGTCGTGAAGAGCTACCAGGCCGGGGCCATGGAAACCGGGGCGAGAATCCTCGACCGGTTGGGACACGAGAAGGAATCGGAAGGTCTGGGGCTCATGGTCGTCGACCGGTATCCCGATGTGCTGTGGCCGCGGGCGTCGCTCGCGGAGATCTACTGGCGCCGCGGGAAGAACAAGGAAGCGGCGGAACTGCTCGCGAGCGCCCCTCATTCCATCGGCATGAAAGACTGGCTGTTCACCGTTGCGCCGAAATTCGCCTCCGCATTCGAGGACGACGGCTCGAAGGAAAGACCCCTGGCCGCCTTTTCCGCGCTCATATCGCAAGGCTTCAATCCCTTTGAACTCGCGAATCTTGCCCGGCCCATAGCCGAAAAGGGAAAATACGAGCTTGCGTTCGAGATGGCCTCACGGCTCCGCTACAACGGGTTGGGAAATGTCGAACTCCTGGTCTACGCCTACCGATGCCTCGAGGCCTGGAAGGGAAGGGAGGAAGCGCTCGCGTGGCTCGGAAGCAAAATACCGCCTCAGATGCTCAACGCGGCGAGCATGATCTTTTATCGTGACGGGGAATCCGAGCTTCTCTGGGACCTCATTCCCAATCCCGAACAGGGGAGCCACGCGGATTTCGTGTGGCTCCTGCGCGCGGCGGCAAGCGCCCGGGCCGGTTCCGACAAAGACCCGCACAGGGAGGAATTGCTGAAATATTACGGCGGCGGTTCCGGAAACGACGGCGTTCTTGCTCGCCTCTGGAGCCGGGCCGGACAACTCGTGGCTGATAAAGCGGGTCCGAAGAAGCCCCAAGGGCATTACCACCAACTTGGGCGTTTCCTTGTGGGCCTCGCCACGGAGGAAGAAGTCCTGGCCCTGGCGACGGACCCCAAGAAACGCTGCGAAATCGCCTACTACGTGGGGTTGAAGGCCCAGGGAGAAAAGCGCTTTTCGGATGCTTCCGATTGGTACCGCGTCGTGATTGAAACGGGGCTGGACAAAAACGGCGAATACCGGTGGGCCTACGATACCCTCTACAAGTGGTCGGAATCGGGTAAGTGCCTGTCCCGGTTGGCCGAAACCAAGTAGTCATGTGATTGTGATGCGGACGGCCGCGTTCGCGTCGACGGGAACGCGGCCGTCCGGGACGGAAATACGAATATTCGGGGACCGCGTTTTTAATGTACTCACCTACACGGTAATGGTGTAGATTGGAGATGAGGTTACCCTGGGCCTCGCGGGCTCCAGATTCGAGAATATCGGTTATCGTGGGCTGACTTTTATGAGTATCCGACGCAAGATTCTGTTACTGCTCCTCGCGGTCTTTATCCCCACGCTCCTGTTCCAGTGCCTCATGATCCGCGACAGGTACGGGGAACTGCTCGAACGGGAACTCCAGGCGAACCTGGAAATGTCCAGGGCCATGGGAGAAGCTTTCAATACCTATGTGCGGGATATTTACCACCACGAACTGGCCGTGGGAATCGCCTTCACGTCCCCCACCCCCCTGCCGGACGTCTTGCTCGACCGGCTCCTCAAGGAAACGGAAGTCGAGCATCCGGCGTTAGACCGCATCAGTTGGGTGGATCCCCGGGGCTTCATCGTCGCTTCGAGTCAGAGCGGGGCCGTCGGAGTGTACGTGGGAGACCGCGCCTATTTCCAGGAAATCGTGTCCGGCAAGGAATGGGTTGTCAGCGAGGTCCTTGTATCGCGAATCATGGGGCGTCCCGGATTTGCCGTCTGCCGCGGCTTCCGCGACGAGGCCGGCAACCTGCTCGGGGTCGCGTTGGCCACCGTGAATCCGGAACGCCTGGACGGGGCCCTGTCGATCGAGCGGGCGGGAGCCGGGGCCATAAGCATCGTCGATAACAAGGGTATTCTTGTCTGCCGCCTTCCCAAGGTGGAGTACACCGGGGAGGGGCGCAACTGGCTGGCTTATCCGCACATCAAGGGGGCGCTCGAGGGCAGGGAGACCGCGAGCATCGTTACGTCCATGAGAGATGGGACCGAACGGCTGGTGGCCGCCGCACCCATACGCTCCATCGGCTGGGCGGCCGGCGCGAGCCGTCCGGTGGAGGAGGTGAAAGCCCCCATCGTATCGAGCCTGGTCACCAGGGTCGGCCTGTTCTTCTCCGCCGTTCTCATCGCCGTTCTCATCGCGCTTCCTCTGTCCCGCACCATCACCCGCCCCGTCGGGAAGCTGCGGGAAGCTGCCCTTGCGGTCGGCCGCGGGGAACGGGCGGAACCGATCGAAGCATCCGGCCCGGCCGAATTGAAAGACCTCGCCCTGGCTTTCAACCGTATGGCCGATGATATCCGGGAGAGAGAACGGCGGCTGCGGCAGCAGGCTGTCATCGTGGAGCAGGTTCACGATTCGGTGATTTCGACCGATCTCCATGGGGTCGTCACGAGCTGGAACAATGGATCGCAACGGCTCTTCGGCTACACGGCGGAGGAGGCGATCGGGCGGCATGTGTCCTTCCTCTATCCGGAGGAGGACCATGAATTCCTGGAAACCGGGATAGTCGAACCTCTTCTCCGGAAGGGGGGCCTCGAACTGGAAGCGCGGAAGCTTCGCAAGTCCGGCGAACTCCTCGATGTCCACCTCTCCCTTTCTCTCCTCAAGGACGAAGCGGGGAACACGGTCGGCCTGATCGGCTACTCCATGGACATCACCGCGAGGAAACGGGCCGAGGATGCGCTCCGGCAATCCATGGACCAGTTGGATGCGCGGGTCCGGGAGCGGACTCGGGAACTGGTCCAGGCGAATGAAGACCTGCAAAGGAGCAAGGAAGCCCTCGGGCGGGAGCGGGAACGGCTCAGGGGCATCCTGAACGCCATGGAGGACAGCGTCTTCATCATCAACGCCGGGTTCGGCATCGAATACCTCAACCCGGTGGCCGAAAGGGAATTCGGAGCCGTCGGCGGACGGAAGTGCCATGACTACTTCTTCGGAAGAACGGATGTATGCCGCGACTGCCGTATAGAGAACGTCCTCGACGGCGGTTCCGCCAGGTGGATTCGGGAATGCCCCGGAAGCGACGTGACCTACGATGTCTTCGATACGCCCGTGGAAGGCCCCGATGGGAATCTCGCCAATCTCAAAATCCTGCACGACATCACCCGGCACAGGCGGTTACAGGCCGCCCTTGCGGAGAGCGAGAAGAAATATCGCACCCTGGTTGAAACGATGAACGAAGGGCTGGTGGTAGTGGATGAAGAAGGCGCCATCACCTACGTAAACGACAAGTATTGTGAAATCAACGGGTTCTCCCGTGAGGAACTCCTGGGGCAGCCGCTGACGATCAGGGCCCACGAATCGGAACGGCACAAGCTGGAAGAGCAGATAGCGCAACGCAAACACGGCGTCCGTTCGGTTTACGAAATAAGGTCTATTGCGAAAGACGGGCGGGAACTCCATACGGTCATTTCAGCGGCCCCGGTTTTCGATGAAAACGGCAATTTCAAGGGCTCCTTCGGGACGGTGTCCGACATCACCGAACGGAAGCTCGCGGAGAGGGCGCTTGCCCGGGCTGTCCGGGCCCTCCGGGCGCTCAGCGAGTGCAACAGCGCGCTGGTGCACGAAAAGGAGGAGCACGAACTCCTCGGTCGCGTGTGCGGCATCATCGTGGAAGTGGGGGGCTATCGCATGGCGTGGATCGGCTATGCGGAGCCGGACGGGCGGAAATCGGTGCGGCCGGTCGCGCAGGCGGGCCGGGAAGACGGGTACCTTACCGCCGTCGATATATCCTGGGCGGATGTCGAGAACGGAAGAGGTCCCGTCGGATTGGCCATTCGGGAAGCACGGCCGCGTATCGGCCGGGATTTCGAGTCGGACCCCCGCCTTGCTCCGTGGCGGACCGAAGCCCTGAAGCGGGGCTACGCCTCCTGCATCGCCCTTCCGCTGAGGTCGAACGAAGGGGCTTTCGGCGCCTTGACGATATACGCCGTCGAACCCGATGCGTTCGACGACGATGAAGTGAAGCTGCTCACGGACCTTGCCGATAATCTCGCCTACGGCATTTCCTCCATCCGAGCCCGCAGGGAGGGAGAAAGAGCCGAAAAGAACCTGGCGATATACATGGAAAAACTCGAACAGAGCAACCGGGAGCTCGACTCGTTTGCATCCATCGCATCGCACGACCTTCAGGAGCCCCTCAGGAAAATCAAGTACTTCACAGAGATGATCATGGACGACTACTCCGGGGCGCTCGACGCGCAAGGGCTGGACTTCCTGAACCGCATGCACAATGCCGCGGAACGGATGCAGGCGCTCATAGAATCGCTGCTCAACTACTCACGAGTGACCAGCAGGGCGGAGCCCTTCGTGCCGGTGGACCTGAACGCCCTCGTCGAGGATGTGCTCGCCGACCTGGAATTCCGGATCGAGAGCAGCGGCGGGCGCGTGGATGTCGGACCGCTCCCGGCGATACACGCGGACGCCACCCAGGTGCGTCAGCTCTTTCAAAATCTCATCGCCAACGCCCTCAAGTTCCACCGGCCCGGAGCGAGCCCGGTCGTCGAAGTCCGTGGCGCGCCCTGCGAACCGGGCTTCTGCCGCATCGTCGTGCAGGACAACGGGATCGGCTTCGACAACCGGCATGCGGAGCGCATCTTCGGCGCCTTCGAGCGGCTCCACGGACGACAGAGCGGGTATGAGGGCACGGGCATGGGACTCGCCATCTGCAGGAAGATCGTGGAGCGGCACGGCGGCTCCATCACGGCTGCCGGCGCGCCGGGCGAGGGTTCGACGTTTACCGTAATGCTCCCCTTGAAGCAGGCCCGGCCGGAGACGGCCTGAATACCGTCCGATGTCTCTTTCCCTTTTATCTCGGGAAAATACATAGTTACCCGCATTCCTATTTCCCAGCCACGGTTTTAGATTGACGATAGACTTTAGCCCGGCCGCGGGTTCGAGTTCGACGGCAGGATCTGCCCGCCGTACATGAAGCCCGAACCGTCCGGAAGCCATCCTCCCGCGCTCGCCCGGGCGCGCGTCGTAGTTCGAAAATCGATTCCGATCTGAAAGGAGCAGCCATGATTTCCGCGTACGCGTACGACAGCGGGCTCGCCAAAGAGGGAAAAACCACGTATTGCAGGATGCTTGCCGAAACTATCGGCAACATCCGGCAAGATCATTGGGATGCCCTGGCGGGCGACAATGTCTATATCAGCTACGGATGGCTCAAGACCGTGGAAGAAACCCACAAGGAACCGATCGGCTCGCGGTACCTGGTCGTCTACGACTGGGACGGGAAACCGGTCGGGGCGACCGTCTGTTATATCGCGGGGAAAAATACGAGCGCGAGCGTAAGGCTCGATCCGATCCTCCAGGGGAAGTACCGGCGCATCCTCTCGCCCGCGGGCATTTCGTTCCTGCCCGCGCTGGTATGCTGCCCGATGTACGGGTACGGCACGCATTTTCTGATCTCCGGGGCTCTCGACAGCGCGGAAAAGAGAGCGGTGGCGGAAGAACTCCTCGCGGGCGTCGAAAACCTTGCGGCCCGGGAAAGACTGCCCATATGCTTCCAGTACGTGATGGACCATGAAAAGGAACTCCTGAGCGCGCTCGAAGACAAAGACAGGGGCTACAACAAGACGCTTTGCCTTCCCATCAATTATATCCCCGTCGAATGGTCTTCATTCGAAGGATACCTCGATTCCATAAAAGGGCTCGGGCGCTCCATGAAGACCAAGGTGAGGCGGGAGATCAAGACGAACGGAAACGAGGGGGTCGTCATCGAACCCATGGAGAACGTGGACGAATGCGCCGACAGGCTCCACGAAATCCTGGACAACCATTATCTGAGGCTGAATGGAGTTCATTTTCCCTATTCCAGCCGGTTTATCCCAAATTTGAGAAAAAATCTCGGAAATGACGTGATTGTCAACGTGGCTTCCAAGAAGGGCCGGATCACGGCGGTGGGGATCGTACGGAAAAAGGGGAAGTGCTGGGACGGCCTCATAGTGGGAGTAGACCACGAACTGGCGGGCAACGATTTCACTTATTTCAATATCACCCTCTACAAGCCCATAGCAGACGCCATAGCCGCCGGAGCCGCCATGATGGTCCAGGGCAGCGGAGTCTACGAGGCGAAAATGCGCAAGGGCTGCAAGGTGGCCCGCTCCTACCTCTTCCACAAATCCCTCGGTAAAACCGGCCACATCCTCACCAATGCATGGTTCAGATTCCATTCCTCGATGCTCCTGCGCAGACTGCCCCCGAAAGTGTGGGACCAGATCGGGGAATTCCCCATCGAAATCTGAAATCCGGGGATTCGAGCAGCCGAAGACGCCGGGACTGAAGGATTACCGTTTCACGTTCAGGGTCCAGCCTCCTTTCCCGGCAGGTAGTCGAGAAGGGACCTGGCTATCTTCACCCATTCGTCGAACATCACGGGCTTCGTGATGAACGAGGACGCTCCGGCATTCCTGCAAAGGTCGACATCGCGCTTTTCCCTGGAAGTGGTGAGAATCACCACCGGGATTTTCCGCAGCGCGGGGTCGGATTTGATTTCCTTCAAAGCCTCGCGCCCGTCCTTTCTCGGCATATTGAGGTCGAGCAGGATCAGATCGGGATGGGGGTACTGCTCGGAATCGGAAAACTTGCCCTGCCGATGGAGGTACTCCATGAGTTCGCCGCCGTCGCCAACGATATGCAATTCCTTCGCCATGCCGGCCTCTTCCAGGGCTGATTTTGCGAGCAGGCAATCGTCCTCGTCATCGTCGGCCATGAGAATAACAGGCGCCAATCGATGTTTTTCCACTATCCCCTCCTCTGAACTCCCTATCCGAATAAAAGATTGATGCGGGGCTCTTCACGGCCGATTCGGTCGTCTTCCACCTAGCTTCTAACAAATAACCGCTTTGCCGCAAAAGGGAAAGCAGCGGCGTTCGAGATAACGCATACCGTCACTCACAGCCGCCTGTGAGCGACGGGCAATGCCGTGTTCCGCGGGCGACGATGCGCATTCACACAGGCGACGAGTTGAATCGGATTGCGAAGGATCATGAATAGCACGGTTCTTGCTTGCCTTGATCCGGCATCAGTGGGGTGATGCCTGAAAGCCTCGTGTCGGAATCGGCAGTTCTGCTTACGTTCGAAGCGCCGTCATTTGTGGAAAGAGGAACCGCGGATTCGAGCGAGTTACTGGTTATCAGCAATTCCCGCTACTGCTGAGAGGCAGCATGGATGGCGGGTTTAGGATTT
>CAYOVG010000081.1:0-21383 GCA_964407285.1 uncultured Syntrophobacteraceae bacterium | reverse complement strand
CCTTTCTCGGCAAATGAGGCCAGCCCGCGCAACTCCACGCGCACCGGCATCATGGGGCCATGCCGCCATGGGGAGATCCGGGACAGGAGTCCCGAGGGATCGTCCACCTGGCCGGCCTCGGCCAGGGTGTAGGCCAGAAACTTCATGAACGTGGACTTGCCGGAACCGGGATCTCCCATGATGAGAAGCCGCCGCTCCAGGTCGGCCGTCTTCCGGGCCGGAATGCGCTCGACGTCGTGGATGTGAGCAATAAACTTCCGCAGTTCCTCCTCCCGGTTGATTCCGCGCTTCTCCGGGGAGTTCAATTCGGTGGTGTCCAGGTCCGTATAGATGTCCGCCAGTCGCAGGTCCTCCCCGCCGCATGCGTCCGCCTGGGATTCGTTGAAACACTGCAATGGCAGGAGATTGGAGTCCCGGGCGACCTCCCGGAGGTACTGCAGGCGGAGAGAACCCCTGTTGTCCGGCGGTTGATAAACAACGGTCAATTCTTTAATGAAGACCTGCACCACCTGGTGAACGGCGCTTTCGTATTCTCCCCCGGTGCCGTCGGGCTCAAAGGGCGCCAGTCGCGGGCTGAGTTGACGCGCCAGTTCGCGAGGTGAGAAGTCCAAATGCTTATGCTTGAGAGCTTCCATTATCGAGCGTTGAAACCGTAAATCCTGAAACCGTTCAACAATCGGTCCCCACGTATCGTCGGCCAGCAGCGCATTCTCCAGGGCGTTGAAAAAGCTCCGTAGCGCCCTCATGTGGGCAGCCGGGAAACGGCTTTCAAATGCTTCCGAGGCAGCCTGAAAATCCATCGAGTGGGTCGGATCGAGAAGCGCGGCAATGACTTCCTCCTGAAACGGACCATGATTGAGCAGAGGTCTCGCGGCCTCCTCATTTACAGTCGCCGCTGCTTTCGCAATGGCCTTCATGAAGGCCTCGCGGCGTTTCTTCTCGTCCTTGCGGGACAGCCTGTCCTTCAATTCCTTGATCTCATCGCCGAATCCGGCCTCGAGCATCAGGTGCACACCCGCTTCCAGCACAGCGGAAAAGAGTTTTTCCATAATGATTTCCCCTATCATAAGACCTCTTCCACCTCATTGGACCTTATTGGCGATGAGATTGACGCCGACGTTGCCGGCAAGATTGGCCGGCGCCGCAAATGCCGTCATGTCTCCCTGCGAAATCGCGGTGACGACAGGCCAAACGGCCGCCGAACAAAGATAGCCGTAGGCGGTGTCGGGGAGCAGTCGTTTCACGGCAAATGCCGATTGCCCGAGAAATGATGAGGCGCTCTCTTTCCAGGACTCGAGATCCATCGTTCCGGCTCCTGTATGGGACAAAGGGATAAGTGGGGAGTAGTATATCTTCCTTTCGTCCCCTTTATTCGTTTCGGGATGTCGTTCGTTTCGTCCGGATTATTAGCAGACATTGCCTGCCATGGCAAAGCAAAAGCCGCTGCAGGGTTGTGGGCGTATTCGAGACCTTCGGTCGTCGAGGGCGGATGGCGCGGCACGGGCGGGAGACGGCCGTCCCGACACTCGAACGGGCATGGTTCAAACCAGGGTGGCAAAACATGAGAAAATCAGGCATGGTTCAAAACAGGGTGACACTTTCAGGTCACCCCCGCGAACGCGGGGGTCCAGGAACGCTTGAAAAGCCCGGGTTTCCGCTTACGCGGGAATGACGATGAGGTCCTTAGGGTGGCCTTAGGGTGACCTCAAATACATGACTTCCAAACCATGCCGGTAATCGGATGGTTTTCCCTAAATTCTGTTACCTTCAATTGAACCGTGCCCGTTTTTTCCATGCCGGACGGGGAATTAATGCTTATATTTTACGTGTATATGGAGAAGGCGGTTCGATTATTCGGTCCGTTTCGGGGGGTGCGACGTCCAATCTGCTTCCGGTTTCGATTTGAGTCCTCATATTCCGGATAGTGCTCAGTTTTCAGGTGCTGCTTAATTTCCATGTGATGCTCATCTTCCAGGCGGCGTTCATCTTGCATGCAGCGTTCATCTTCCGGGCGGCGGGCGCAAGTCGTAACAGGGGAAACCGCTCCAGCTTTCCGGGCCCTCTTTCCGGCTCCGCGCCACGGCTCCCGCTTCCGGCATAGCGAAACACCGGCGGCGCCACACTCCGAAAACCAGCGACCGTAATCGGCTCGGCGGGACTTTCCGGGGTTTTTGCAGGTCCTCGTTCAACGACCCGACCCGGCAAGGCTTCGAGAGCCCTCGTTCAACGGCTCCGCGAGACCCGGCTCGACAGGACCGGCAGAAGCCCGGACCCGACTCGGCGGGACTCCGGCAAGAGCCCCTACTCGATGGAGAGGCCACATGAGACTTCCGCGCATTGAAACTCCGCTTCCCGGTCCCCGGGCCGCAGAGCTTATCGCCACCGATCGGGCCTATATATCCCCGTCCTATACGCGGGTGTATCCCCTGGTGGTGGAAAAGGCCGAGGGACTATGGGTCCGGGATGTCGACGGCAACAGCTTTCTCGATTTCACGTCGGGCATTGCCGTCTGTTCCACCGGCCACTGCCACCCGCGCGTCGTGAAAGCCATAACCGAACAGGCGGGGAAACTGTTACACATGTCCGGGACGGATTTCTACTATCCTCCCGAAATCATTCTCGCACGGAAACTGGTGGAACTGGCTCCCTGGGGAGGGAAGGGCAAGGTGTTCTTCGGAAATTCCGGCGCCGAAGCCATCGAAGCGGCCTTCAAGCTTGCCCGGTGGCACACGCGGCGGCACCTGAATCTCGCATTTTTCGGGGCTTTCCACGGCCGCACGATGGGGGCTCTCTCCCTGACGGCGAGCCGCACCATCCAGAAGGAGCACTACAATCCCCTGCTGCCCGGCGTGACCCACGTCCCGTATCCGAACTGCTACCGGTGCTCCTACGGGGGCTGCGACCGCAGGTGCGGCGCGGAATGCGTCCAGTGGATCGAGGACCTTCTTTTCCGCACCACCATACCCCCGGAGGAGGTGGCGGCGATATTCGTGGAGCCCATCCAGGGAGAGGGCGGCTACATCGTTCCTCCCCCCATGTTCCACAAGGAACTCCACCGGCTTGCGCGGAAGTACGGGATTCTCTACGTGGCCGACGAGGTGCAGTCCGGCATGGGGCGTACGGGCAAAATGTTCGCCATGGAGCACTTCGGCGTCGCTCCGGACATCATTGCGGTGGCCAAGGGCATCGCATCCGGAATGCCGCTGGGGGCCATGATCGCCCGCGAGGAACTCATGGACTGGGACGCGGGTTCCCATGCGTCCACTTTCGGCGGCAATCCCGTATCGTGCATGGCGGCGCTCGCCACCATCGAGTTGCTCGAGGAGGAACTGACGGCCAACGCCGCGGCTCGCGGCGAGGAGTTGACGGCGGGGCTTCGCGAGCTGCAGAAGGAGATCGAGTGCATCGGCGACGTCCGGGGCATGGGGCTCATGGTGGGCGTGGAACTGGTGAAGGACCGCGAAACCAAGGAACGCGCCTCGGACCTCAGGAACAAGGTGGTCCGGGAGGCGTTTTCGAAGGGGCTCCTGGTCCTCGGTTGCGGGGAGAACACGCTTCGCCTCTGCCCCGCGCTCACCGTGTCGTCGGACGAGATATCCGTGTGCGTATCCATCCTGGGGGATGTGCTGCGCGAGTCGGCGGAGACCCGCCCGTAGCCGTGGCAAGGGCTGCTGCGTCCTTGCGTCTGTGTGTGAGCGTCGTGGTCGAGAGGAAGTTACGCGGCCGGGAGGAAGTTACGCGGTCGCGCGGTTGTGCCGTGAACGGGTGGAACGTGGAGTCATCTTCTACGGTTATGGCTTCCAGCCGCGACTTGTCGCGTTTCGACGGCCCGGTCGCGGCCGAAGGCCGAGAGGGCGCGAAGCGCTCCAATCGAGATTCCCGGCATCGGTTTCGTCGTTACATTCTTAAATGCTTAGAGACCTGCTATCAGCCGGCGTAAGGGAATGCGATGAAAGATATCTTGGAAAAACTGGGCTTATCGGGCGATGTGGAAGAGGGCGCCGGCACGGGCGCGCAATGGCTCGCCTGCGGCGGCGAGGTCCTCGAATCGGTGTCGCCCGTCGATGGAGAAGTTATAGGGAGAGTGCGGCAGGCGACAGCGGCCGACTACGAGCGGGTCGCGGCCCGGGCCGTCGAGGCTTTTCGCCGCTGGCGCATGGTCCCGGCCCCCGCGCGGGGAGACATCGTGAGGCAAATCGGCAACGTCGTCCGGGAGCACAAAAGGGAACTGGCGGTGCTGGTCACCCTGGAGAACGGAAAGATCCTGCAGGAGGCCGAGGGCGAGGTGCGGGAGATGATCGACGTCTGCGATTTCGCCGTCGGGCAGTCCCGCATGCTGTACGGCCTCACCATGCACAGCGAGCGGCCCGGGCACCGCATGTACGAGCAGTGGCATCCGCTGGGTCCCATAGGGGTCATTACGGCCTTCAACTTCCCGGTGGCAGTGTGGGCGTGGAACGCCATGATCGCGCTCATCGCCGGGGATACGGTGGTGTGGAAGCCGTCCAGCACGACGCCGCTTTGCGCCGTCGCCGTCATGAAGATCGTCGGACGGGTTATGGAACAAAACGGCCTACCGGAAGGAATCCTGAACCTGGTCGTCGGGAGTGGAGCGGATGTCGGCGAACGTCTCGTCGCGGACGGCCGCCTTCCCCTCATATCCGCCACAGGGAGCATTCCCATGGGCCGGCGGGTCGGTCAGGCGGTCATGGCGCGCCTGGGGAAGCCTCTCCTGGAATTGGGAGGCAACAACGCCGTCGTCGTCACCCCCAACGCCGACCTGGAACTGGCCGTGAGGGCGGTCCTTTTCGGGGCCGTGGGCACCGCCGGGCAGCGGTGCACCACCACCCGCCGGGTCATCGCGCACAAGGATGTCTTCGACGCCTTCGCCGACCGCCTCGTACGGGCCTACCGGCAGGTGCGGATTGGAAATCCCCTCGATCCCCAAACCCTGATGGGACCGCTCATCAGCCGCGATGCGGCCGGGGCGATGCAAGAAGCCCTCGAAGCGCTCGGGAGCCAGGGAGGGAGGGTGCTGTACGGGGGAGAGGTCCTCGCCGGCGGGATCTATGATTCCGGAGCCTATGTGACCCCGTGCATTTGCGAAGCCCGGAACCATTACCCGATCGTGAAGGAGGAAACCTTCGCTCCCGTGCTCTACCTGATCCCTTACGACGGCATCGAGGAAGCCGTCGCCTGCAACAACGACGTTCCGCAAGGGCTTACGTCGTCCATATTCACCAACGACCTTCGGGAGGCCGAATTCTTCCTCAGCCACATGGGAAGCGACTGCGGCATCGCCAACGTCAATGTGGGCACCTCCGGGGCCGAAATAGGAGGGGCCTTCGGAGGCGAGAAGGAAACCGGCGGCGGGCGCGAGTCCGGGTCGGATTCGTGGAAGGCCTACATGCGCAGGCAGACGAGCACGATCAACTGGTCGGGGAAACTGCCCCTGGCCCAGGGGATCAAGTTCGGCGACGCGCGGGATTAGCGGAGGCCGGCGTTTCCCCTCTTCTCCGCTCCCGGCGGGAGAGGGGAAGGAAGGATGCGGGAACGGGTCGATCTTTTCCGTATTGGAGCGCCGGTGTTTTTACTATGTGTATTAATTGTATAAATTGTTGATACTCGTGTTGACCTGTGCTACATTGATCGCCGCGGAAAGATCGAAGAATGTGAAGTCTTGCTGAATCTCGCTTTGTGGAAGACATTGCCGGCGCTATCCTTATCGAAACGGGTAGCGTGGGATTTTTTGTATACGGCTTTACGGGTTTACACCGGGTTTGCGAGCGTCCGGTGGGGGGGCTGACCGAAAGCCGTTGATGCCGGGTTGTCGGCATGAGGGGGAGGGCCCGGCGGCTTCAGTTCCGGGGCCGCGGCGGAGGTCTGGAAATGGGGTGGCTCGCTCGAGGGCTTTGAGGAAGGGACTATTGGAACAATCTAGTGTAAAATAAATTAAGGAAATTCAGTCACCTTCCGATAAGAGCTTTAGTTCACACGGGTTTTGAATGGAAATTGTGTAAGTTCGCGTTTTATTCGTAAAGATGAGGGGAGAGTATGACCAAGAGCGAGTTGATAGAGCGGTTGGCCCAGGCCGAGGGCATTACTGTAAAGGCGGCTGAAGTGGCCGTAAATACCGTTCTCAGTTCCATGGAGGAGGCTTTGGTGGAGGGTGACCGGATCGAGATTCGCGGACTCGGTTCATTCAAGATCAAGCTCTATGGCGAATATAAGGGTAGGAACCCCAAGACGGGCGAGTTCATCAGGGTGAAGCCCAAGAAGATGCCGTTCTTCAAGCCCGGCAAGGAGTTGAAGGACCGGCTGAATGCGCCGGAAAACGTGAAGTTGACTTCTGTGGCCCCCATCGCGGGGGATGGGCCCGATTCCCAGCAGGTGGCCAAGGGGTAACCGGCCGGCGGGGACTTCGGGCTTTCAATCGCGCGTTTCGGGTTTTTGGCTCCGCGCGGCCCGTTCCATTTCACCGCACCAGGGCGGCGCCGGGCGGATTTTGAAGACCGGCGCGAGTAGCTGTCGGGATGGGTCGTCTCCCGTGGTTTCGGTCCTTGAAATGGACTCGGAGGGTGGCGGCCGGCCCGGGGGGTCGCATTGTTGTTTTCGGGAACTCGCTGGACGCTCGCGGTTTCGGAACGGGTTGCAGCAGGCGCGCCGTTCGGCGTTGCCGGTTCGGGGGCGAATCGCCGCGCCCGGCGGCGGCGGGATGCGGCTACGTAGCTCCGTTCCCCGATGCCGTTCCTGCCCGGAGTTCTCTAATGGGGTGGAGATGCGCTCGAAGGCAGTTCGACCCGGAAGGTTGCGCCCCCGCCGGGGGTGTCGAGCACCCTGACGTGTCCTCCATGAGCTTCGACCACCTTCTTCACAACGGGGAGTCCCAGCCCCGTCCCGTCTTTTTTCGAAGTCACGAAGGGTATGAAAATTTCCTCTCTCATTTCGCCGGGCACGCCCGGTCCATGGTCGACTATTTCCACGACCGTCTGCCCGTATTTCCGGTGAATGGCGACGAGTACGGCATCGCCTTCAGGCGACGCCTGCACGGCGTTCACCATGAGATTGATGAGCGCCTGCCGCATTCGGGCGGAATCGAGGAGAATCGGTTGCAGGTCCGGCGGCGATTCCAGGCGGACGGTCACGTTCCTTGCATGGGCCACGGGTTCCACCACGCTCAGGCACTCCTCGGAGAGCCGGTCGAGTTCCACGGGAGAGCACTCGAGCTTCAGCGGCCGTGAAAAGTCCAGCATATTGTTCACCATCTTCTCCAGTCGCTCGGTTTCCTTGAGCACTATTCCCAGCTTGTCGTATTCGGAATTGTCCCTGGGGTCCAGGCGCCGTTGCACCAGCCGGGTGAATCCACCGATGGCTATCAGCGGGGTCTTGATGTCATGGGCGAGGGCCGAGAGCGCCCGGCCCATCGCCGCCAGGTTTTCCGCCTCGCGCAGCGCCTTTTCGGCATTCCTGCGCTGGATGATTTTCCACATGCCGTCCATCAGGAGCACGGATTGCCGAAGGTCCGCCGTATCGTACTCCTCCGGTTTGTTCGCCACGGCGGTGACCGCCGTGATGCGTTCCCCATCCAGTATGGGGACGAGCATCACGCGTGAGAGGGATACGTGTCCGGGAGGATACCCCTTCTTATCGGGATGATGAGCGGAGTAATCGTTCAAAATGACGGGTTTTCGATTCCGGATGGCGTTGGCCCACAGTCCCGTGTCGGCGTCGCCGAGGTGCGCGGGCTTGTCTGCAAGGGAACACTGCTCCACGGCGGACCTGGACCAGTGATGGACCGTCAGGGCGGTTTCCGCTTCGTCCAGGAATGCGATCAGGCCGACCGTGCTGCCCGTGAGCCCAACCAGCCGGTCCAGGGCGAATTCGGAAATCCGCGCCATCGAGGCTTCCGTCATCCGGCTGAATTCCCAAAGCGCCTCGAGGCGGGCGTCGTCGAGGCGCAACATTGCCTCGGCCTTCTTGCGCTCCACGATCTCTGCCTTCAGCGCTTCGTTTGCCGCCTGGAGGTCCCGGGTCCGCTTCTTGACCCTCACCTCGAGGCTGTTCCTCATCTCGATCAGGGAATTCTCCCGCGCCCGGATTTCGTCGGCCATATTATTGAACGCGTTCGCCAGTTCTCTCAATTCGATGGGACCGGTGATCGTCACCGGCCGCGAGGCTTCGCCGCGTCCGAGGGCGACCGCCTGCTCGTGCAAGACTTTTATCGGCGTGCCGATCTTACGGGATATGAAAAGCGCTGTAAGAAACGCCAGAAAGGAAACGGCGAGGAAGATTCCCCCGTGCATCACCAGGTTGGGAAGAATGCGGGACATCACCATGTCTTCCGGAAGACCGGCGGCGACCACCCAACCCGTGGATGTCGTCGGAGCGAAGGCGATTATCCTTCTCTGCTCCAGGTGCGGGATGGACAGGGTCGTTACGAACTCCCTTCCCTCGAAAGCGTGCTTTATGGCCGGGTAGCGCTTCAGCCAGTTCCTGTCCTCCCACGAGGACTTCATCGCCGGCTGGATGTAGGTCAGCATTCCCCGGCTGTCCAGCAGCGCGATCACTCCGCCGCTTCGCCTCTTCATCCCGAACAGCAGATCCAGCTTTTCGGGGTCCACCACGGCCATCACGACGCCGCTCAGATTTCCGTTGCCGTCTCGTATTCCCCGGCAGATGGTGAGTATCGGGTCGCCGTTGACCTTGGACGGGGAAAGGTCGCTCACGACCCTGTCACGCCCGGCCGCGATCTCCTTGAAATAAGGCCTGTCGCTGATGTCGATGCCGATGGCGTCCGGGTCGGATGCGTCCACGATCCTCCCGTCCGGCCCCACCCAGCATACGGAACGGATACAGGGAATATCCTCGCGGGTTGCATCGAGTATCTCCTCGATGAATCCTCGGGAGAGCCCCCCGGCCGCCAGAATGGTCTTACCGATCGCCAGTTCGTGACTGAACACGCTCCTCGTGAACGCCTCGAAACCGTCGGCGACCGTTCGGGCCATTTCGATATTTTCCAGTTCGACCAGTTCCCGCCGTCCCTGGTACCTGTCATAATAGGTAGCCGTCTGGACCAGCATGATGGGGACAAGGATGATGAGGAGCAGCAGGAGGAACCTGGACTGAATGCTCACGGCAAGGGAGCGCCGGACAGGCCTTTTCGAAGTATCCCGGGAGACAGCCGAATCATGCATCAGAGAAACCTGAAGTATTCTTTCCGTTGAGCGGGCGGTGAACTCCGTGAACACATGCCGGCGCAGCAACGGCCGGCGCACCGCTCTTCCGGCCGATTCGGTCGCTCGCCTTCACCCCATCGTGATTCGCCCGCAATTGTCATACCCCATTAATCGGCGTCTTGCAAGCTGTCCGAGAAATCCTTCCCTCACAATGTTCAGGGGCGGCGCCTTTGGGGGAAGAACACTTTGCGAAGAACACTTTGCTGAAGAACGCCCGTGCATTACCATTGCATAAAGGGAATGGGAAATATAAAATCTCACGGTGGATGGCGGAAGCGGTAGGTTTTCGATTACAGCGGATTGTCGAAAGGAGCGTGGCGATGTTTTTTTTCATAGGGGGAATTCAGCCCAGGACGACGACCGTCGACGATACGCCGAGGTTGTGCCCCGCATGCGGGCTCGCTCAAGCCCGCCTGAGGAGGGTGGACCACTACCTGAGCCTGTTTTTCATACCGGTTTTCCCGGTGAAGCGGGGGGAAGAGATCTTGATGTGCGATCGATGCGGAGCCGTCTCCAGACCCGAAGGGGGTTTTCCGGTAGAGCCGCGGGAAGCGCCCGGACCCCGCCGGTGCTCCAATTGCGGCGCCGCCGTGGAACAGTCATTTAACTATTGTCCTCAGTGCGGAAGCCGGGTATAAGCAGGAGTAACTGCTGCGGATTACACACTCGAAATGCTCCTTTTTGGTGAGTGAAAATGAACGATAAAGGTAAGCTCCTCTATTTTCCAACGGTTGCCGATCCCAACATCGATGAAGTATTCTCGAAGTTTTTGAAAGACCAGAAGAAGCGGCTGCAACCAAAAACATACCGCAACTATGCTGAAGTGATCGAACTCTTTCAGCATTGCCTGAACGGTTACGGGCCGCAGGACCTGACCGGTTCCGCGGAATCGGCTCTCTACGAAAAGCTCTACTACCACAAGGGCATGGAGTTTTGCTCCATCTTCGGGACGGACAAGATACTGGCGGGACTGGCGACCTTTTTGAATTTTTTCATGATTCGCAAAGTCATGGCTTCCGAGACGTTCCTCCGGACGGCGGGAACGGTGGTGAACAGGCTCGTGAAATGGCTCGAGGAAAACGGGTACGTTCGACAGGAGCAATGGCGGGAGGCGAAAAAGCTGGCCAGGGAGGCGGGAAAGCAGTTGCCCGCGGCAGAACGCCTGGCGAGGCTCCTGTACGACTACGCCCAGAGTCACGCGCCGCGGTACTGGACGTCCGAATTGGACGACTATTTCACGGTGGAAGCCGTTCATCCGGGCATTCTCGTTCTTTGCGGCATGACGGGGGAGACCGGAAGTATCGAACTCAAGGTCCCCCAGGAGATTTCCGCTCACTGCAAGGTGGGATGGCAGTTGAATCTGCTCCTGGGCAAAACCCCCAGCGGCTGGCTCATCCTGGAGACGGGGAACGTTTATCCGATGTGATGAGGAACGGGGGAATTGCGGAAAACGTCAATCGACGCCGAAGTAAGGCGGGCGTGTCGGGTCGCTTCCGGGTAGACACACAGGGGAGTTCATGCGGGCAATTCCGTTCCGGGAAGACCCGGCGGTCTTCCCGGAACGGGACGGATTGTCTACTTCCTTGACTTCACGACGCGGTTCTGCTTTGTCGTGGTATCGCCTTCCCGGTTCTTCTTTCCGCCGTACCACCAGAATAGCGATCCAAACAAAAAGAACAGAACGCCAATACCCAGGATGACTCTCTCCACCGGGGGCTTTGACGCCGGCTCCGGTTGTTTCTCGGGGGCGGGCGGCGCGCCGGCGGCGGGCGCCGCCGGCGACGGCGCGGAAACTTCCACCGCCAGTTCAACGTGGTGGCCCATCCCATCGTCGAACACCAGTCGCCATGCGCCCGGTTCGTCTCCCAGCCATGCGAACCGGCCCTGTGCGTCGGCGTTGCCCACCTGGTGGGTCTTGCCCCTCGGGTTGAGCACGTTCACTTTCGCGTAGCTCATCGGTTCGTCGTCGGAGTACCGGCCCTGCGCCCACCTGGCCGGTCCTTCATGAGCCATAAGCGACGCGCCGTGAGCCTGGACTTGTGTCGCCGAACACAGGATTCCCGTCAGGACCCAGGCCGCGCATTGTAATGCGGCCCGGATCGTGCTTCGGAAAAAACAGGTCTTAGGGTTACTCGTTCCACGTTCCATGGCTTACTTGATTTCGAAGGTCAATGCCGCGCCGTAGGCCAGCTTGTCGCATTCATCCTGGTTGGGATGGGGCAGTTCATGTTTGGTGAGCACCAGCCACTGTCCGGAACCCAGCACCCTGATATTCGACTTTCCTTCCTCATTGGTTTTTCCGACAAAGGAGAACGCTCCCGGGTCCTTGCTGAACCCGACGAATGTCGCGGAAACCTGGGCCTTGGGCAACGGCTTGCCGTCGTAGAGGACCTGCACCGGCAGTTCGCCGCCGACTTTGACATCGGCGGGGTTCACCAGGGGGACGATTTCCAGGGCGTGCCCGACGGGTTTGGACACATCGCCGTGCGCCTTGCCGACGTTCACCACGGCTTTGGCGTATTTACTGGAGTACGAGCACGACTCGGCCTGCCGGACCTGGTTCTTGGGCAGGGTCTTCGCTCCCTCCGGAGTTTTCGTGTAATACTGGGGTTGACGGCCGCCCACCACTATGTAGGTCCCCTCCGCGAGGGGAGCGGCGGTCAGCAAATCCTGTTTATCGCCGGGGGTGGTTTCAATATTGCCTTTCGGTCCGATAACGCAGGTCGGAACAAGCGCCAGTTTTTCCCAGGTAACCTGCTCGGTTGCCGGGAACTCGTGCCCCCAGCCGACCAGGAGGTGGAGAGGCTTTCCGGCCTTGGGCTGGTCGGCCGAGATCCACAGGTCGTGAGCCCGTGAGGTACCGTGGTTCATGGCGAGGATGGCGCAGACGCATGCCGTAACCGCCATGGTTTTGATGGTGTGCTTCATCGATCCGGATTTCATTTTGTTTACCTCCTTGCTGTTTATGCCTCGGTCCCGCCTTCGACCCGATGTCTCCGGCGGGAAATCGCCGTGTCGGCGCGGGTTCGAACGCCATGACTGTTTCCATGGCGGCCGGACACCACAAAAAAAGGCCACTCAAAGCGATTCTCGCTTCAAGTGGCCTTCTTGGCTCGACTATCGATATATTTGACGTCCTGCTTTACGTCAAACCCGTCTTACGTTTCGGAATATGCATATACAAAAACCGAACACCACTCCTCATTGAGAAGACGGTATGCTTCTGCATACCAGTTATCGGAGCTTTTTACCTGGTGTTGCCGCTAATTCGTAAAGTTCACCCCTCTTATCAAAGGCGCGACGGGCTGTCAATGGATATTTGGGCGATTTCCGAAAATGGATTTACCCGGACCGGTATTGCCGGCAGGCGCTACGGAGTCGCGGTACCGGTAAGCGCTTTGCCGGAAGTCACCTTGGTTGGAGCGCCAACTTGAAAGTCCCCATCGAGGGAGACGGGCAGGGAAAGGCGGGTAAGGGGATACGGCATGCCGTATCCCCTTACCCGCCTCAACGGGAATTCCGGGGTTTAGAAATCATCATCGTCGAAGGGAATCATCTTATCCGGTGGAATTTCCTTCGAACGGGGAAGGGCTTTGGGGGAACCACCGGGCCTCGGTCTCACCTTCTTCTCGACCGATGCGGACGTCCGGATCACACGCCGCGCAGGCGTTGAAGACGCGCCCGTCCGCGCCCCGGAGCCGCTTCCGACTATCATGGAAAGCTCGGACACGAAGTTCTGCAGATTGTCGGCCTGCGCGCTCATCTCTTCCGACGCGCTCGCCGATTCCTCCGCCGTGGCTGCGTTTTGCTGCGTCACCTTGTCCATCTCCGACACGGCCTTGTTGATCTGCTCGATCCCCTGGGCCTGCTCCTGGGAGGCGGCGGTTATCTCGCCGACCAGTTCACCGACTTTGCCGATGCCTATCGAAACCTCGTTGAAGTCGGTGTTCGTCCGTCCGGCAATGTCGCTGCCCTGGCGAATCTCCTTCACCGTACCTTCGATCAGCGCAGCCGTGTTCTTTGCCGCTTCCGCCGCCCTCATCGCGAGATTTCGAACTTCGTCGGCAACGACGGCGAAACCCGCTCCGGCTTCACCGGCGCGAGCCGCCTCCACCGCCGCGTTCAGCGCCAGCAGATTGGTCTGAAAAGCTATCTCGTCGATGGTCTTTATGATTTTCTGCGTTTCTTCACTGGCTCTCGTGATCGAATCCATCGATGTCGTCAGTTCCGTCATCGACCGGTTCGCCCTGCCAACGACTTCGACGGCGCTCTTCATGAGGTCGTTCGCCTGCCTGGAGTTATCCGCGTTTTGCCTGGTCATGGACGACATCTCCTCCAGTGAGGAACTCGTCTCTTCGACCGCCGCCGCCTGCTGGGAAGCTCCTTCCGCAAGCTGCTGGCTGGAAGCGGAAATCTCGCCGGAAGCCGACCCCACCTGGGCCGCGCTTTGCCTCAGCCCGTCGATGATGCGGTTCAGCGGTTTCGTGATGGACCGGGTGATGAGGAAGCCCGCGAGAAGCGCGCCCATGCCGCAGAACAGCGCCAGGAACAAGCTGACTGCAATCAAGCGTGAAATCTTCCCGTCGAATTCTTCGTTCGCTCTATCGGTTTCCTTGATCAGGGATAGGGAAATGGCGTGGAGTTCCTCCCTGATCATCTTTTTATGCGAATCAATTTCGGCATCAACCTCCGAAATAGTTACGGCATTTCGATCCTTCATCAAGATCGGCAGCAGCTCATCCTCGAAGTGCTTCACCATCTCATTGTAATTGTCTTCCGCCTTCTTGAAACGGGAGCGTTCCTCATCGGTGTCGAGCGTGGACCGGACCTGTTGCAGAAGCTCCTGGTTCTTTTTCTTCTGTTCGGTCCAGTCTTTCCGGGTTTCGTCGAGTTTCCCGTTGATTACGGCGTCGGCCATGATCGAGTAGGAGAGCACGCCCACAAAGGATGCTTCCGTGGCGATTTCGGCGTCCCTGGCGCGTTGCGCTGTCGTATGCTGCAACTCCACGAAATATTTCATCTGAAAAATGGTGTAGCCGCTGAGGAATGCGATGGCCAGCGCCCCTGCGAGGAACCCTGCGAACAACTTGAAACTCAACTTCATGTTCATCATAATATTCTCCTCTCTCTGGTGGAATAAGTAGCGTTGGAGAACGCCGACCGTCCCGCGTACGTCACCGTCGGAAGCCGGGAATCCGGACCTTCGAGGGACCCCTTCTTCACAATCACACAGCATTCGGGCGTTGTCCGTCACCCATATCGACAATCTATGAACGTAGCGGATGTTTAATGCTTGAACTGTAAGTATGCAAGATAGCGGCCACAAACGGAGATACTGTATGAATATTTTAGTCGGATGCTCACACTGAACAGGAAAAGGACTCTTGCGGTCTACTATCTGTAACTACACGATGTGGATGCGGTTCTTCCCCTCTCCCTCTTCAGGCGGATCGTCCGCATCCGAAGCAACGATGATAACGTCTTCGATGGGGACCGGTTGTCCGTTCTTCGCGGAAGCCGGGAGGTCTTCCGTCGAATCCGCCTGCCTGCCGGCCGGTTCCGCATCGGATTTCCGCTCAGCCGGTTCCCGCGCTTTGGCCGGTCTTCCCGTTCCGGCTCCCATTCTGCAAAACCCGTCCAGAAACGCCCCGCGGGCAAGAGTGACGGACGGGGCCTCCACGTCGCCTCGAACTCTCCCGGTCGCCCCGATGTCGATCTGCTTATCGGCCGTGATGTTGCCCTGAATCTCTCCATGGACCACCACGCTGTCCGCGAACACTTCCGCTTCCAGAAAAGCGGTCTCGTTGATCAGAACGCTTCCCCTGGCTTCGATCCGTCCAATCACCCTGCCCGCGATGCAGATGCTGTTTTCGACTACCAGCTTTCCTTCGAAAAGAGCGTCGGGACCGATCATGGTGCCTATCGTTCCGATTTCCGGTTCCTGATCCATACGGGTAGATTTAAAAAGGCTCATCGTTTTGACCGCTCATCGCCAGGGTTGACAGGGGCCGGTCCCAGATATAATCCAGCGGGTCCATATATTTGCCGTCTTTGATGACCGAATAATGCAGGTGTGTTCCGGTGCTGCGTCCGGTGTTGCCCATCCGGCCCACGACATCCCCCCGCTTGACCCTGGCTCCTTCCGCGACCCCGATGGAATCCAAATGGCCGAAAACCGTCACCAGACTCTTGTTGTGCCGGATGCGCACGGTCTTTCCGAGGTAGCGGTCCTCTTCGGCCTGGATCACCTCACCGTCGGCGGGGGCCAGAATATGGTACCCCGTCTGTCCCGCTATGTCGATGCCCGCGTGGAATTCTCTGCCCCGGCCGGTGTAGGGGTTGCGCCTCCAGCCGAAACCGCAGGACATCCACGCGTCTTTACCGCGGACCGGCAGGATCATGGGGACCTGGTCGTAGCGCAACTGGCGCTCCTGGAGATAATTCACCACTTCCTGGAGGCCCGTTCCGACCGCCTGGGTCAGTTTCTGTACATCCGGGTAGGAAAGATCCGCCGGCAGCCCGGAGGATTGCCGGTCCGCGGGACCCTCTCCCGGGGAGGGGAAATACTGCTGGTACGCTATGCCCCCCTGGTTGGGACTCACGTGTTCGGCCGCCTTGTCCTCCATGCCCAGGAACCTGCGAATTTTGCTCTCGTTGGCGCGAATCTGCTTCAGTTGCTCCACGATGGCGGCCATGCGCTCCTGCATCCCCTTGAGCGAATCGTCCTTCTCCGCGATGGACCGGTCTTGCTGCTGGATCAACTGCTCGACCCGGTCTTGTTGACTTCGGAAAGACTTCTCGCGCTCGGCGAGCAATTCCCGAAGCTGCTGGTTTTCACTCTGTTTCTCGATTCCTTTTGCGGCGTACCTCTGAGCCGCAAGAAACAGCACGAGGGATACCGCGAGCAGAGCGCACACTCCACCCGCCGCCCAGCAAAAGGCCCTTTTCGAGATAGTGATTACCTTGAACGGCCTCTCGGGCCGCGACACCCAGATAAGAGTTATCTTCGCCAAGATGCATCCGCCCTGTTTCAGGTGATCTGATCGAAGGGAGTCTCATCCGACATTGCGGCGATAAGAGCCCCGCGCACCGTCGCCGTCAGCGGGTCTCTGGCGAGGCGCACCCCGCCGATGGGGATCGGGAAGGTGAATTCGGCCAGGATCTTCTCGAACCTGGATACGAAGCCCTTGGGCATCGCCGTTCCGCCCGCCAGGACAATGGGCATCGGTTGCTGGTTCTGCGGCAGTTTGTTGCTCTTTGAGAGCTCGCTCTTGAGGGTCTGCAGGAGGTTGAAGATGACCTCGTCGTAGAAGATATGCAGAGCGTTCTGCACCCTGTTGCGCGGTGCGTGCGTGAAGTCCAGTTCGTTTTCCTTGATGACCCGGATTTCCGTGGGGAGCATGTCCATGACCGTGGAGACAGACTGGTCGATGTAGTCCCCCCCCTTCGGCACGCTGAAGGTCAGCACCGGCAAGGACAGATAGGACAGGCAGACGTTGCACATGCCGCCTCCCATGCTGATTCCGATGCCGTTGAAGAAGTTCTCGGAAAGTTCGGTGAGGACGACGGCGAGACCCTCGTTGATCGTCTTCACCCGAAATCCCATGGACATGAAGTAGTTCTTCAGGATCGCCTCGTGGTAGACCAGCCGGTGCTCCCATCCCGCGGGAACGGCGGGGATGCTGATGCAAACCGGCTGGCCCAGCGTTTCGGGTTGCCTGACCATTGTTTCGATGATCTTCTGGATGATCTTCTGGCCTTCGCGCTCCGCGGGGTTCAGGAGCCCTTCCTGCATGGGGCGCCGCGTTTCCATCTTGTGCATGATGGAGAACTTTTCCGCCGAATCTCCGATGACCACGAGGGAATTCCCGTCCACGATGTAGTTGATGCGGTTTCTTTCCAGGATCTCCTGGGTGAATTTGAGGTAGGGAACGGAGAAGAAGGCGTTCAACTGGCTGCTGGTTGCGACGCTTCGACCCTGTCGCCGGGAGACGACGATCCGGCACGTCCCGACATCCACGCCCATCGGCCCGTCCTCGGCTTGCAGTTTTTCCTCTTCATCCTTCTTCGATTCTACAATATCTGCTTTCGAAACGTTTTGAGCGGCTTCAATGAATTCCTCGGGCATAGACATCTCCTTAGCCGAAATATATGGGCGTGAACTCACCTCACTTCATTCTTGTCTCTGATTCCAATGGGTCTGAAACCACAGGAGCTTTCCGGCGAGGTCGGCTTTCTCCCTCTGCAATTCGCTGCACTCGGTATCCCGGAGCCTCAGTTCTTCCCGCAACGATTTGTACTGCTCCTCAAAACCCCTGGATTCCCTCAGCAGCCCGGCCTGCTTCTCGTCGTGCTTCGCGCGGACGTCTTCCAGTTTCTCGTGCAGCCGCGAGACCTCCTCCTCGTACCGGCGCACCCTGTGCTCCAGCGCCTTGTTGATTCCCTGCACCACCGACAGTTGCGTGCGCCATTCCGCGGCCTTGTCGAAGATCTCCAGCGGGTCGAACTTCGTGCGGATTTCCCTGGCGGTGGATGGAGTCATGTCCACCTGGAAACCGTCGACCATTCCAAGGCTGTTGAGCTGCGCACGGGCCTTTTCCAGTTGAGCGCCGAGTTCCTCCGACCGCGCGCGGGATTCCGACAGCAGGGTTTCGAGGGAGCGCGCCTTCTTCTCGAATTCCGCCTTCTCCTGCTCCAGGAGCAGGCTTCGCTCGGCCTGGGCGGCGGCCATGTTCTTGCTGTCCTCCGAATCGGCTTTCCATGTCTCCAGTTGGACCCTGGTTTCCTCCAGTTCACGGGCGAACTGCTCGTTTTCCTCCTTCAGGCCGGCGTTTTCATCGGTCAGGCGGGAGGTTTCGCTCCGGAGCCGCTCGACATCGGCCGTGAGAGTCTCCACCCGGGGCTTGAGCTGCGCGTTTTCTTTTTCGATGTCCTCGGCCATGGTCCTGTAGAGCGAGTTTTCGTCCTGGAGCCGCGTGTTTTCCTGCTCCAGCATTTCCCACTGGGACTTCAGCCCGTCGACTTCGGTCTTGAGCTTTTCCGCCTGCTGGGTTACCAGGTCGCTCTTTTCCTTGAGCCGGACGTTCTCCTCGGCGAGGCGGGTGTTTTCCTGGCGCGCCACGTTCAGGGCGGTGATTTCCTTGTGCAGGCGTTCGACTTCACCCAGGAGGCGCTCCTTTTCGTTCATCAGGCCCCGCTGGATCGCTTCCATGTTTTCTATCTGCTGCTGTTTCTGCTCCACCAGGTCGAGGGCGAGCTGCCTTTCGCGCTGGTAGAGCATGACCGCCTCGTAGTTGCGGCTGGCAAGCTCGAGTTCGTCGGTCTCGTTGCCGGCGGTCCGTTCGGGCGACGCGGCTCCGTGCACGGCCTGCATGGCTTGCAGGACCTGCATGTCGGATGCGGGCATATCCGGGTCGCGGGTCCACGGGGGGCCGGACGCCGGGGTGGTTGCTCCTGCGTCGGAGGACGCCTGCCGGGCGGTGGCTTCGGATGTGGGACCCGCCGGTCCTGGGGATGTGAGCGGGACCGCGAGTTCGAGATCCGCCGGTTCGGGGACCCGGCCGCTTTCACTCTCCCGCGGCGCGCCTTCATCGGCGGGAGCATCGGAGGCCGCCGCGGCGTCCGAGCCGGCGGAGACGGCGCCCCGCGGAGCTTTCACCGGTTCGGACCGGGGGGATTCGTCGTAGAGCTGGAAAGCCTTTCTGACGGTTTCTATGAACTGCGCGCTCCTCAGGGGTTCCGTCAGGTAGCGGTGTATGATCCCGTCGGACATGGCTTCCTCTACGAATGCGGCGTCCTTCTCATCTTCCATGATGAGCAGTATGCGGATAACCCTCGGATGCAGCCGGCAGAGTTCCGTGAACAGGGCGAGGCCCGTGCTGTCGGGCAGTTGCCGGCTGGCCAGCACCACCTTTATCCGGTTCGACTCGACCAGTTCATCCGCGTGGGAGGCCAACCTGGCTATGTACACGTTGTATTCCCTGGCGAGCAGAGTCGCCAGCGTCTTGGCCATATTGAGATTCTGGTGCACAATAAGTAGGCTTGGTACCTGGTCAACCATGATTGTTCCCCGTAACGCCGTCAATAAAAGCACATCTCTGTTACTTAGCCGGTTGGAACCTTATTACATTAACTCGGAGAAAAAAGAAAAGAAAAAAATGGCGTGGGGTATAGAGGTCCGGCGATGAGCCCGGTTTCCCCTTCCGGCTTCTTTCGGATAGTATACACTTTCGGTACGGGATGGGAAAATGAGGAAAAAAACCATGACAGACCCGTCCGGGAAGATATCCGATCCGGTCCCCGGCCGGTTTCGCAAGGATTTGGAAGAGACTTGCGGCGACCGTATCGACCGCGTGGCGTTGTTCGGTTCCCGCGCAAGGGACGATGCGCGTCCGGATTTCCGATTACGACGTTGCCGTGTTCCCGAAATCGCTTCCGGGCAGGTGGGCGGAACCGGGCAGGCTCGCGGATTCGCGCGTCGCCTTCCTCGATCATGGCGGCGCTTTCTTCGACGCGAAGCCTTATCCCGCGGCGTCCCACCAGGAGCGTTCGCCCCTTGTGCGAGAAATTGCGTTTCCGACGTGGTTTTGCCGATCGATCCGCGGCATGCATCCCCGTACCGGTTGGTTCGGTCCAGCGAGCACCGGCCGCGGAGCCGTTTCAACCATTCCGCGAACCCATCTGCCTGTAGAGATGCATCGCCATGGCGGCCAGGAGGGCCACTCCGAAGACGAGGACCGCCCAGAGCATCCACTTCTTCCAGGGAAGCGGGGTGTGCGGGGTCCGCACGGATTCGTCTCCAAGGGGGACCTGCGCCCCCGCCTGCGCGGCCTGCGTGGGAATCCTGTCCTTCCGCCGTTGGGTGAACTGAGTCAGCAGGTCGCTGAAGCGGAATCCGCCGGGATCGACTCTCGCGCTTCCGTAGGCAAGCATGAATGGGCCTTCGCCGCGGGCCACGAAGAGCACCTGCTGGGGGACCCATCCCACCAGGAGTTCCGGACGGCCCTTTCCGATGCCCGGTTCTCCGCGGTCGATGCGCATCATCCAGAACCGGTCGGCGCCCGGCTCGATCGCGATATCCGGGTTTACGATGCGTTCCCCTCCAATCCGCAGGTCGTAGACGAGGGCCGTCTGCCTCAGATGCCAGTTCTCCTTTTTCATGTTCATGTCCGCGTCCGCATCCGTTGCCCGCGACAGAAAGGAAACCTTCACGAGGGTGTTTTTCTCGGGGAGCTTCACCCTGAGGCGGTCCACGGGCATGACGCCCCGCGTGTCGAAGAAGTATTCACCCGGATGGTCCTCCTTCAGGGTAGCTTCCAGGCTTTCCCACTCGCGTTCCCGTTCGGCGTCCTCCTGGGCGGACTGCGCCGAAACCCCGGTCAGATTCAGCGGTTCCTGCCCCGGAGGCCACGACAACCGGAAGTACTTCGCCCGCACGGGCTCAAAGGAAAGCTCCCGGCGCACAAGGCTGTACCCCCCGTAGCGAAGGTCCGCAATCGTGGCGGCGTCGACCACCGGGAACCAGTGCTCCAGGTCGTCGCTGCTCTGAACGCTGATTTTCCCGATGAAGCTTTCCGATGTCTGCCGGCGGCTCAGGGTCAGGGACCTGACGGGATGATCGAGCGCGCTCGCATCCAGCAGGTACGCAGTCGCCTTGCTCCCGTCCGCCGACCCGTCTTTCGTTTTCACATCGATAATCGCGCCGGTGCTGTCCCTCCGGATGAGAAGCGAGAGGCTACCCGGAGCGCCGTCCGGTGATTCGCCGGGAATGGGAAAAAACTGCAACGGGTTCTTCACGGACGGCGCGGATTCGGTTTCGGGCCTGCGCAGGGCGAAGGGCACGATTTCCCCCTGGTTGTTGAAGACGCAGAGGTCCTCCTGGTCCGGGCGGACCATCCCTTTGTAGACTTCCACCGGCAGGGAGACATGGTACAGAGCTTCGCTCCCGTCCACCGAGAGAGGAATGCCGAAGGCAAAATCGTTCGGGACCGGGACCTCCGCCGCGGCGTTCTTGCTCCGGCCCGCGGCGTCACCGGCCGCCGCGGGCACGGCAACGACGCATGCGGTCATGCAGGCGAGCAATATGGTAGTGACGCATCCTGTTTTCATCTCTTCATTCCTTGGTTCCCGGGGGCCCCACCATGTTGT
>CAYOVG010000080.1:0-21413 GCA_964407285.1 uncultured Syntrophobacteraceae bacterium | reverse complement strand
GCACCTGTCGCCGCTGCGCACTTCGGCGATATCGACCGTATCCTCGACGGCGAAATCACGGCCCGGAAGCACATTCTTGTAGTGCACATCGGGTTCATTGCCTCCCGCGATGAAAAGCGATCCCCCATCGATGGAAGTGTCCATCACCATCCGGATGCCCTTGATCCCTATGGGCGATAGAAAACCGCCGACGAGCCCCTTGCTGCTCAACAATTCCTCCGAAGCCATCTCGAGGCGAATCGCCTTGAGGTGGTTGGCCAGCTTGGTGTCGGATATGGCGAAGTCTCCTCTCACCATGGCGAGGACCAGGTTTCCATCCGCTTCGTACGCCACGGTTTTGATGAAATGCTTATCGGACGACCCGAAAAACTCCATCAGCTCCGCAATGGTTCTCACGCGTGGAGTCGAAACCTTCTCCATCTCCGGGGGCGACTCGGGGAGGTCCCGCAGGAGGTCTTTCAATCCCGCCGCCTTCTCGGTGTTGGCTCTGTAGTCGCAATGGGTGCAGACAACGAACTGGTCCTCTCCGCTGGGCGCCTCAAGCATGAATTCATGGGAACCGGTGCCGCCCATGATTCCGGTGTCGGCTTCGATGGGCACGGTCGTCAGGCCGCAACGCCCGAATATCCTGAGGTAGGCGTTGAAGACACGCGGATAGTAGGCATCGAGGTCTTTGAAGTCGCGGTGGAAGCTGTAGGCGTCCTTCATGAAGAACTCCCGCACCCGCAGGAGCCCGGCTCTCGGACGCGCCTCGTCCCTGATCTTGGTCTGGATCTGGTAGAGCATCACCGGCAGGTCCCTGTAGGAGCGCAGGAATTGCCGGGCTATGTCCGTGACCACCTCCTCATGGGTCATGGCGAGCACGAACTCACGGTCTTTGCGGTCCTTGATGCGGAAGAGCTCCGGGCCGATGTCGAAATACCTCCCCGTTTTCTTCCACAACTCGGCGGGATTGAGCACCGGCATGGTGATTTCCAGCCCTCCGATGCCGTTCATCTCCTCCCGTACGATATCGGCGACCTTGTTCGCGACCTTACGTCCCAGAGGCAGTAGACAGTAAAGGCCCGCGGCCACGGGATAGATGTAGGAGCCGCGCAGCAGAAGAATATGAGAGGGAGTTTCCGCCTCCTTGGGGACATCGAACAAGGTGTGAATGAAATAATTGGAATACCGCATCGAGCTTTTCCTTCCTCTTCTCCCGATATATGGATAGTGGTCCGCGACCGAAAAAAAACCGGACACGGCGTCCACGGCTTCAGCCGTCGTTTTTCATGGATTATAACATATAGCACGCACCATCACTTCAGCACAAGCAGTTACTGAGAGCCGCCGGACCCGTCAGGGCTTTTCCTGATTGCCGCGGCGCGTTCCCGCCGTCTTTCGCGTTTACCGTTTTCGGGCTTTTTCCGGTCTGTTTTCCGGACACGCTCGACGTCATTTCCGGTTGCCGTGAAGACCGAATTATTGTATACGGCTCCAACTCTTTTTCCATCGTGGCAGAGCCTTTTTTTGAGCGTCGGGAGGCAACGAAGCCCGTTGACTTACGATATCGAAAAATGATCAATTGTGAAGGCGTTTCCCGTCTGGAATTATCAGGTATTTGCATCCACGGGCGCGGGCATCGCGCGCGCAATCGCGGATGGCATGGTTCCCGTTCCATAGAATTTTGTTCCATCAGGAGGAGAAGTGATGCCGGACCTGAGAGCCTGTGTGCGCTCCGTCGGCCATTATGTTCCGGAGCGAAAGCTCACCAACGAAGACCTCAAGCAGTTGTGTGATGTGGACGACCACTGGATCGTCACCCGAACCGGTATCCGCGAACGCAGGATACTCGAAGAAGGACTCGGCAATTCCTTCATGGCCTCGCAGGCTGCTCGGGAATGCCTCGAACGCGCCGGTGTCGCCGCCGCCGAACTGGACGGCATCATTCTCGGCACCATCACGCCCGACATGCCCTTTCCCTCGACGGCCGCCCTGGTCCAGAGAGAAATCGGCGCTTGCAACGCCTGGGCCTTCGACCTCTCCGCCGGCTGTTCCGGTTTCGTTTACGCCCTCATCGGCGCAATGCAGTTCATCGAGTCCGGCAGATGCAGGAAGATTCTCGTCGTGGGCAGTGACGCCCTGAGCAGGGTGAGCAATTACGAGGATCCCAAAACCTGTGTTCTCTTCGGTGATGCGGCCGGGGCCGCACTGCTCGAACCCTGTCCCGAACCCGGCTATGGACTCCTGGATTTCATCCAGCAGACCGACGGAGCGGGGGCCGAACTGCTGATGATGAAAGCCGGAGGGAGCCTCCGCCCCGCTTCCCATGAAACCGTGGAAAACCGAGAGCACTACCTCTGGCAGGATGGAAGACAGGTGTTCAAGCGCGCGGTGACCGAAATGGCGGACATTTCGGCCAGGATACTTGAAAGAAACGGTCTCACGGGAAGCGACGTCTCCCTGTTCATTCCGCACCAGGCGAACATTCGCATTATCGACGCGTGCGCCGCCAGGATGGGGATCGATTCCTGCAAGGTCATGGTCAACATCGACCGTTTCGCCAACACGAGTTGCGGGACCGTTTCCCTGTGCCTGTACCAGGCCGTGGTGGAAGAGAAGCGCATCAAGAAGGGCGACTACATCGTGATGTCCGCTTTCGGCGCCGGCTTCACCTGGGCGAGCACGCTCCTGCGCTGGTGGGAATAGACCCCTTGGAAGCAGGTCCGGACGGAAACGGATTTCGGCGGGAGTGGGCTCCGGTGGAAGCACCTCCCGCCGCGGCGCGTTACGGAAAGATCATATGCCGAGAAAAGCCCGCTTCACCTCTTCGTTCTCCAGCAGTTCCGTCCCTTTGCCCTCCAGGGCGATTCTTCCGTTTTCGAGGACGTAGGCGCGGTCGCAAAGGGCGAGGGTTTTCTTGACGTTTTGCTCGACCATGAGGATCGTGATGCCTTCCTCGTGGATCGTCTTCACCAGCCGGAAGACCTCCTGGGTCAGGAGCGGCGAAAGGCCGAGGGACGGTTCGTCGAAGAGCACCATGGTGGGGCGGGACATGAGCCCGCGGGCGATGGCGCACATCTGCTGCTCCCCTCCGGACATGGTTCCGGCCAGCTGCTTCCTGCGTTCCCGAAGTCTCGGGAAGAGATCCAGGACCCACTCGAGAGTCTCCTTCCTCCTGGCCTTTGCTTCGGGCCGAAGCGCCCCCACTTCCAGGTTTTCCTGCACCGTCATTTCGGGAAAAAGCTGCCTTCCCTCCGGCACGTGCGCAATCCCCACGTCGATGATTCGATGCGGCGGCAGCGCGTTGAGTTCCCGGCCCGCGAAGCGGATAGAGCCTTTCGTGGGCCGGATGAGACTCGAGACCGTCTTCATGATCGTGGTTTTGCCCGCCCCGTTGGCTCCCACGAGAACGACGAATTCCTTCTCGTTCACATGGAACGAGACGTCCCACAAAACCTGAATGTCCCCGTAGCCCGCGTCAATATGGTCCACATGCAGCAGCATGGCTATTATTCCTTTCCAAGATAGGCTTCTACGACGGCCTTGTCGTTCGCGACTTCCGCCGGGGTCCCCATGGCGAGTTCCTGCCCGTAGCTTATACATAAAATCCGGGTGCACAGGTTCATGATGACGTGCATTATATGCTCTACAATGATGATAGTTACCCCGGACTGGCGTATCTTGCGTATGAGTTCCACGCCGTCCGCCTGCTCCTGGGGCGTCAACCCCGCCATGGTCTCGTCCAGCAGCAGGAGCTTTGGTTCCGTGGCAAGCGCGCGCGCGATTTCCATCCTCTTGCGGTCTCCGAGGGGCAAAGCTTTCGCCGAGAAATCCGCCTTCTTGTCAAGTCCGCAGAACTCGAGCACCTCCATGGCTTTCCTTCGGGCTTCCCCCTCGCTGCCGGTGTGATTGAACGCCGATGTCATGACGTTTTCCAACACCGTCATACGCCGCAAAGGCTTGACCACCTGAAAGGTCCTCCCGATACCCGCCTTGCAGATCTTCCAGGTGGGGAGTCCGTTGAGCTTCTCATCCTGAAAATAGATATTCCCGGAGGTAATCGGATAGTATCCGTTGATCAGATTGAAAACGGTGGTCTTGCCCGAACCGTTGGGGCCGATGAGCCCGAATATCTCGCCTTCCCGCACCTCGAAAGTCAGGTCGTTTACCGCGGTCAGCCCGCCGAAAGACTTGGTGAGGTGTTCCGTCCTGAAGTAACTCATGGTGACTTCCTCTTCCATAGTGATGTTTTGTAGGAGCGGCGGAAAGCCGTAACCGCACAAAACGCTGCAAACGAGGTTCCGAGCGCCGAACCCCGCAACCCGCAACCACGATCTCAATTGCTGCTTTGGGCCTGGTAGCCGACATCGAGTTCCTTGTTCTTGCTCCAGAGGCACCGGATCTTGCTCCAGTCGCCCACAACACCATTGGCCATGTAACGGATGACGAAGATGACGAGCAGACCGAAAGCCAGTGAGTGGGCTTCGCTTACCCACCGGGGGAGGTATCCGAAGAAAGAGCTGCGGAAGGTCTCCTGGAGCAGGACCATGATGAACGCTCCAACCGCGGGACCGGTCAAGGTGCCGACGCCCCCGATGATGCCCACGAGAATGGCCATGATGGAGATGAAATGGAGGGAGAACACCACTTCCGGGTCGATGAAACCCATGTAGTTCATGTAGAACGCGCCCGCCGCTCCCGTGAAGAACGCGCTGATGGCCAGAGAAAGGCTCTTGTACCGGAAAGAACTGACCCCGAGGGCTTCCGCCGCATCCTGGTCCTCCCGTATGGCGACGAAGTAGTACCCCCACTTGGATCGGATCACTTTGTAGATGGTATAGAGGCACACGGCGGCCAGCAGAAACGCGATGAAGTAGTAGGCTGTCTTGTTCCGGAATGTCTTGATGATGAGAATTCCCTGCATTCCCTCGGTAAGGTCCACCCAGGTGATGGTGATCAGCCGGATAATCTCTCCAATGGCCAGGGTGGCCAGGGCGAAGTACGGCCCGCGCAGGCGGAAGCAAACCCACCCGATGAAGAGCCCGATCAGCACGGCAGCGGGACCTCCCAGCAGCATGCCCCACCACGCCGAAATCTGGAGCTTGGTGACGCAAAGGCCCGCGGTGTAGGCGCCCACGCCGAAGAAGATGGCGTGCCCGAAGGAAACCTGTCCCGTGTAGCCCGCGATGAGGTTCCAGGAAGAGCCGACCACCACCCATATCAGTGAAAGGATAAAAATATGGCGAAAGTAATCGGATTGAACGACCAGCGGGAAAACCGCGAGAAGCGCGGTCACGGCCACTATGAACCAGTATTGCTTCTTCATGGTGCAATTCCTCTCCCTAGATCTTCGTGAGCGTCTTGAGCCCGCCCGGCAAAAAGATGAGCACCAGAAGGAAGATCACCATGCCGACGGCATCCTTCAGCGCCATGGAAATGTATGTTGCCCCGAGCGATTCGGCCACTCCCAGGACTACTCCGCCCACAATGGCTCCGACGGTGCTTCCCATTCCGCCGAGGATGGTGATGACGAACGCTTTCAGCGTGAACGGACCCCCGACATCCGGGAAGAGGTAATAGATGGGGAGAAGGAGCGCGCCGGCGCCGGCTGCGAGAGCCGCTCCCAATCCGTACGTGAGCATGGTGATCCATTCAGCGTTTATCCCCATCAGGAGGGCGGCGTCCCTGTTCTGGGCCGTTGCGCGCACAGACCTGCCCACATCCGTTTTCAGAAGAAAGAAAAACAGCCCGATCGTCAGGATGACCGCAATTCCGAATGCGAAGAACATGGGGAGGTTGAAGGAGATGCCTCCGATATAAAATGCGGATGAGCTGTACGCCGTCTTCACTGACTTGTAGTCGGAATGAAAGATAAACCGCATCACTTCCGTCAGAATGATGGAAATGCCCACTGTCATGAGCACCTGGTTTTCGGGAAGGATGGAGTCGACCTCCAGCAGCGGATTGAGGAGGTATTTCTGAATGACGAGACCCATCAGGAAAAGCACCGGCATAACCACGAAAAGGGAAAAGTACGGGTCCAGGTGGAAAGAATTGAAAAGCACGTAGGTGATGTACATGGCGATCATCATAAACTGGCCGTGGGCCAGGTTGATGATGCGCATGACGCCCATGATGAGAGTCATACCGATTCCAACGAGGGCATAAATGCCGCCGATGAGAATGCCGGCCACAAGAGTCTGGATGAATACCTGCATGAGACCTGATTCCTTTCTGATGGCAGGATGCGCGTGAGCAGCCGCGCACCGCGGGAAACGGCCGGCTGCTGCTCACGTAACTCTTCGTACTTATTGCCGGGCCTTTTGCCAATCGATGGGATACGCGTAAGGTTTGGTGGCAATATCCTTGGGCCAGACGAGTTCCAGCTTCCCGTCGATCCACTGTACCAGGTAGGTGGGAAGCTTGTTCTGGTTGGTCATCTTTTCGTAAGATATGAACTTCACGGGGCCGAAAACCGTCATCATATCGGTTTCGGCAAGGGCCTGCCGGATGTCCTCCGGCTTCATGGATTTGGCGCGCTTGAGAGCATCCGCGATCACGAATGCCGCGGCGTAGGCTTCCGCGCCGTGGTATTCGGTTTCGGCGTTGAACTTCTTGCCGTAGTTGTCGAAGTATTCCTTCGCTCCGGGATAAGGCAGGGTCTGGTACCACAAGGTGGCGGAATAGATCATATCAGACGCTTTGCCGGCGTTTTTCTGGAATTCGGGAAGCGTGAAACCCGCCGCACCGCCGACGAAAAGTTTCGGTTCTACGCGAAGCTCCGCAGCCTGCCGCATCAGAAGCGATGCATCCATAAGATAGGAAATCATGTAGACGAGATCGGGATTTTCCTGCTTCACCCTGGAGAGGACCGGCTTGAAATCCACCCCGCCGCTCTGGTAGCCTTCGGAAAGAACGATCTTGATGTTGAGCCGCTCGCAGATCTCCTTGAATTCCTTCGATCCCGATGTCCCGAAATTGGTGTTCTCGTACAGGATCGCGGCCGTCTGGGGTTTCACCACTTCAGAGAGGAAGGATTCGAGTCCCTTGGGGTAGTCGCTGACCGGAGGATTGAGCCGGAAGATGTAGTCCCATCCCTGGGCGGTAATCTTGTTGTCGGAGCCGGTGTTCACCAGGAACGGCAAGCTGTTCTCCTGCGCCACGCCCGCGATGGCGAACGTTTCCGAACTGCCGTAGCCGCCGCCCAGCATGAGCACCTTATCCCTGGTGATGAGCTTTTCCGCAGCCGACCGGGCCACATCGGCTCGTCCCGTGTCATCCTCAAAAAGGAATTCCAGCTTCTTACCGTTGACCCCTCCGGCTGCATTGATTTCCTCGAGAGCCATTTCGAAAGACTTCTTTTCGATCTCTCCAAACTTGGCTTTCTCACCCGTAAGAGGAAGAATGACACCCACCTTCAGGCTTTCCTGAGCCCAACCCGGCCGGATCCCGAGCGCGGAAACCATCAGTAGCGCCAGTAACGCAAAAGCCGTCCTTCTCATCAACACACCTCCTGCAATGGTTTTCGGGCAACGGTCATCATTATTCGCCCCCATCCCCCCGTCGGCTCTTCAATGCTCCGATATCACGGAGCGAACCGCAGTGGAGTTTCCGGTGGCGGAAACGACGACCAGTGCCGGTTTTCGGAACTACTGCCGATCGAAACAACCGCTCAAATCACACGTCGCCCATGGAGCAAGAAAGATGCCGAAAAATGCCGGCGCTTCGCTCGCGGGCATGCGGCGCGCGGCATTATTATTGCCTTCTGAGCAATGCTGAGGTTTGGTTCGAGCGGGCCCCCGCGGAAAAGCGCGCATCGTGCGTTTGCCCGGAACCGGGCGGCGGGAAAAGGAGAATGGTGAGCGCGCGGTAGCCGCCATGCCGCCCGCAAAGTGGCGAAAATTCGCCTTCTTTCCGCCGGCGAACCGCACCGTCGCGTGACTGCCCGGATGGAACCGCGCTCCAGAAGAGGCGTTATAGGTAGTGGTGGATATTGGCCACTAGTGGCGGAAAACCGCCACCCGATAATCGTGTTCGAAATGGTATGCTTTTAGCTTGATCGATCCCTTTACTGAACTCCGAAGTCCGGCCGCTGGAGTGGATTGGAATCTCTGAAGGAGGAGAGTGATGTTTGTCAAGGACTGGATGAGTAAGAACGTCGTGATCATCGATCCGGATGACTCCATGCAGCATGCATTGAGCGTCATGAAGGAACATAAGGTGCGAATGCTTCCGGTGGTGAGCAAGGGGAAGCTGGTGGGAGTGGTATCGGATACGGACATGAAGAGGGCATCGGCGTCGGACGCCACATTGCTCGACATGCATGAGGCCCTCTACCTTATCTCGAAGATAAAGGTCAAGGAAATCATGAGCAAGGACCCGGTCACGGTCCCCCCGGATTTCACCGTCGAGGAGACGGCCGAAGTTCTCAAGGAGAAGAAGATCTCCGGCGCGCCGGTAATGGACGACGGCGGCCGACTGGTGGGCATCATCACGAGGGACGATCTGTTCAATGTACTCATTTCCGTGACGGGACTGGGCAAACGGGGAGTGCTTTTCGGCTTTCAGGTAGCGGATCAGCCCGGCTCCATCATGAAGCTCACGGATATCATCCGAGGCCACGGCGGACGCATCGCGTCCATCCTGGGGTGCTACGAGTACGCCCCGCCCGGATATAGAATCGTCTACATCAGGGCGTACGACCTCGACCGCGAAAAGCTTCCTGTCCTGGAGAGAGAACTGAAGGAACAATCCGACATGCTCTCGATGGTGGATCATCGTGAGAACAGGCGAGTGGTGTTTCGGGACCTGGCCTGATGCCTGTACGGCAACCGGGCGCTGCAGGTCCGTTTTCCGGGCCTCCGCGCTCGGGCGTTCACGTTAGGAGTCTCATGGACCAGCAGTAGGACGGAGTATCGTCCCATCGGCTTCAAGTTAGTTGTTTGAGATTAATAACGAAGCCACTGCCGGGAATCACGATTGGAGCGTTTTGCGCGGTAGGGCTTTCAGCCGCGACGTCCTGCATTCCGACAGTCCGGTCGCGGCCGGCAGCCGTAACCGCGCAAAGCGTTACCGCTACCGGAACGGCAGGCGGCCCTTCGCTCTTTCCAGCCCTGCCCGGCAAATCCGGTCATCGGGCAGCAATGCTTGAAATTTGAGGCCTGGCCCAACTTTTGCTCCGTATCACGGGAACCCCCTCTTAATCCACCCGTATGTGTCACCTGGGATGTGACAGGTGGGTAACCATATCCATACAGTAACAAACAATAATTAAACTATTACAAGCACTTAACTCAGTGTCGCATAAAAGTGTCACCTGTCGCCTTACAGGCGACACTCCTGCAAAAGCCTCCCTTTCGTCAACCATTCGGGGCATCCCGGCAATTCCTTTCAATCCGCTATCCAACGGTGAATCACCGCCCGGGCGCGGGGACACGACAGTTCGGTCGGCCCCAGCAGATGAGTTATTTAGTATCGATTTCCATCTATTACCTATACACATAGTGGCCTTTTGCTTGCATAATGATTAAAATAAGAAAAAGCAAGGGCGCCGGTCGCACGCCGGGGAGGTTGAGAGCTAAAACCGGCGTAACTCCCGGGAGGAAAAAATCAGGAGAAAAGGAGGGCGTTTATGGATCTCGTAACTTGGAAGCCGTTCGGTGAACTCAGTTCGTTTCGCAAGGAGATGGATAACCTGTTCAAGAAGTTTTTCGGCGACATGCCGCTGATCGGTTCGACTCGCGAAGGCTGGGCGCCTTCCGTCGATGTCATGGAAAACGACGACCGGATCGTCGTGAAAGCCGAGTTGCCCGGTTTGGAAGCCGGGGATATCGATGTGAGCATTACCGGGGACGTTTTGACCATCAAGGGGGAAAAGAAAACGGAAGAGAAGAAAGAGGAGGAAAAGTACCATTATTCCGAGAGGTACTACGGCCTTTTCGAGCGTTCATTCCGCCTTCCCGTCGCGGTCAAGACGGACCGGATAGAGGCCGCGTTCGAGAAGGGACTCCTGACGGTCACGCTGCCCAAACAGGAAGAGGCGAAGGCGAAAGCGGTCAAGATCGATATCAAGCAGTGATGTAAACAAACGTGGAGTTGACCACCCCTCCCGGGAACCCATGATGAGCCGGATGGAATCGTACCAGGCTATGTTTGCCGGATTCGGGACCGGCGTTGCGGAGTCGAACGAGCGAGCGGGAAAGGAAGCCGCTCCACATGTAAGAGCCGGTGAAGTTCTGAAAAGCCGACGCGGAAGCGAAGAGTGCAGCACCCGGTGCAGAGCCTGTAATTCTCATCCTTCAGTCCGGGACCGAAGGATGGAAAGGAGGCTGAAATGAAGACGAAGACAGGTAGCAGGGACCCGGTCGGCGCGGGAATCCGGGGTTGGGAATTGTCCAATCCGGACCCGGATCTCTTCGAAACGCGCGTGGTGAAAGTGTTCGGCAACTGCGCTGAATGTGAAATCCTTCACCAGTGTACGACGCCGTGCGAATCCATACGGGAGTTGGTTCCCAGGCGAGGCGAACTCATCGAACTCGGCATGGAGGAGTACGGAGACGAAGAGAGAACCGTGTACTACATCCTGAAACTGGAGACCGAAAGGAGGTTCGTCGTCCTTTTTGAGCACAAGTACTTTTGGTCGCGGCTCCAGTTCGTGCCCGAGGAGGAACTCCCGGAATCGATACAGCCCGCACTGCAAGTCCGAATGGTAGCATGAGCGATGCCGAACTTCCCACGGGCGCGTTGAGGAAACCGCATCTGAAGAGCACGTAACGCATGGAAACTTCTACCGGATGAGAACCACCCCTTTCCCCTGAGGGTCCTCGCCGGCCGAAAACCGGGACTGGACCCTCGCAACGATCATTGAACGCCCGACATCTACTGCCTTTCCCCCGGAACACCGGATGAACCGCGGGAGCCCTCCGTACATTCCACTCACAAAACCCCATAAAGAATCTACACCCCCTCCCCCATCGACAACGTATGCAGCTATTTCTAGAGTTTAAGTATGCCCGCGTCGAGTCCCCGGCAGGAGTCCGCGGCGGGTAGCTTCCCTGGAGGGAAAAACCCTGACAAACAAAAGCAGGTGCTACCGAAAGCGGTCGAACAGGACGGGAGCAGGTTTATCCCGGCCGTCAACCGTATTGCGTCCGGCATGAATACCCTGCCGGACATTTGTAGTAGAAGCGGGCTAACGATCAATACCGGAGGAGGTTCCGTTATGCTACCCATGGAGTTCGATCATAGAAAGTTGAGCAGTTTGCCCGTACCCACAGAGGAGGGAACAACGGGCATCCTCCGCATACTCTACTCTATGGTGGCCGGTCCCATCATGGCCTATTTCAGGAACAACAAGGGGACCGACCCGATCCACTACGCCCGCGTCAAGGAAAACATCACCATTGTAAGGAACGAGGACGAAGACAATCGTATCCGAAACATCAGCCTCATCACGCGCGTCGAGCACAAATGGACAATAAAGATCCATGAGCGGATCTTCGATTACCTGGTGTTCGTCATACCGACCCGGACCGAACCCCGGATCGTCGAGCGCGCCAACCAGGAACGAAGAATGCTCGCTTTCTCGGAGTTTATTCTCAGGCACCAGATCGAACATATACTCTATCCGGAACGTAAAGAACGCGACGTCATAGCATCGGATCTGGAGTACGCCATGCACAAGCGAGCCACGGACCCCACATTCTATCAAATGCTGCGCTCCGCCCTGCAGGACGACATGAACGGCATACGAGGAGACCTCTACATCGAACTCTTCGATTCCGAAGAACAGAACAATCCCTGTGACTGCATCATCAAGCGCATAGTGCACAGGCATGTCGACTCCCTTGTCGAGCTTCCCGCGCCCATGCTCACGCAGATATTTCCCCTGCTGGATACGAATATCAAAACACGGGTCCTTGGTGAGTGCTATCGCAGAAGCCAGAGCAGTTCCTATACTCTCGTGCAGAAGTCCTCCTTTCTCCAGACGTTCCTCAAGCTTTTCACGATGCTCACGAGCAAGGACGAAAACGAGGGGGCTCGAGTCTTCAATGCGTTCAAGGACAGGTGGGGACTTACGGTCCTTTTCCAGGAACTCAATATTCCGGAAGGCGTTGCGGACGATGAGGAGGACAACAGGGGATTGTTCGACTTGTTCATGAGGAGCTTGCAGGAGCTTCCCGAAGAATTCCTGCGCGAACCTTCCGCGAAGCCGACTGCCCGCGATTCCCAGGCCGCTCAGGCGCCTTCTCAAAATACGCGCCAGTCTCCCAAGAGCCTCAAGGACCGCATCGAGGAGGCGCGAAGCGACCCGGCGGTTCCCCGGCAGGTCATCGAGATCATGGATAAGAACAAGGCGAACGCCGCGGGACAAAGCGGGGCCAAGTACAATGAACTCATCGAGAACCTGCTGGCCATTCCGTGGGGCAAGATAAGCAAAATAGACGTCTCCACGGCCGAGTTCGAAGAAGGCCTCAACCGGACCCATTACGGTCTGCAAAAGCCCAAAGACGTCATCTGCGACTTCTTTTCCAACCTGATCTGGCGCTACCGCGAATTTAAGCAGGAGAACGCCGCTTCGTGGCGCCATACGGGAAGCGCTTTCCTTTTCGTCGGTCCTCCCGGAGTCGGCAAGACATCTTTCGCCATTTCCATCGCCACGAACCTGGGCATTCCCTACCACAAGGTTTCGCTCGCCGGCATGCGGGATGAAGCGGATATCAAGGGGTACGGATTCACGTACGAAGGGTCCAAACCCGGCGCCATCGTCCAGGGACTCATGAAAATGGGCGTGATGAACGGCATGTTCATTCTGGATGAGGCCGACAAGACCGAGAAGTTCGCCATCGCCACCCTGTTGGAGATCCTGGACCCGGAACAGAACCACCTGTTCCACGACAAGTACACCCAGACCACCGTGGACATCGACCTGTCCAATTGCCATTTCGTCCTGACCGCAAATACACTCGAGACCGTGCCGCCCGCGGTCGTGAACCGCTGTGAGGTCATCTACCTGGACCGTTACAGCGTCGAGGAAAAAATCGCCATAACGCGCGGGCACCTGATCAACCGCATACGGGAAAAGTACCGCATCGGCGAGGATTCGATATTCTTCGAGGTGGACAGGGAATCGGAACTGCTTCGCCACCTGATCCGCAACTACACCTTCGAGGCCGGCGTGCGGGAGGTTGAAAGGATCGTGCGCAAACTCTTTCTTCGCATCCAGCGCAAGGAAATCATCGAGAAGGCAAAAAGGAGCATCGCGATTCAATGGGAGGACATAAAGGAACACCTCGGCGACCAGGACCGTCCGAAGCAGATCAACGATGAGGACCGGGTGGGGGAAATGATGGCTCTTGGGGTCAACGTGGAAGCGGGAATGGGCTCCGTCATACCCATTCAGGTCACCAGGGTGCGAATGGGACGCGATTCCGGAAACGGTCGCAAGGGCTCGATGAGCATCGTTCACGCCACGGGCAATATTGAAAGGGTGATGGACGAAAGCCGTAAAGTCGCCACAACGGGCATTTTTCATTGCGCCGGAGAACTGGGAATAGACCTGGAGCGTATGGACGACCCGGTTCATATCCATTTCATGGGCGGATCGACGAAGAAGGACGGACCATCGGCCGGAGGAGCTATCGGTCTGGCGCTGGCCTCGCTCCTCCTCGACAGGAAGATCCGGAGGGACGTCGCGATGACGGGCGAGATCGACACACAAGGGAGAATAACCGGCATCGGGGCTCTGGATCTCAAACTCGAAACGGCGTACGCCGCAGGCTGCCGGACCATGATCATACCGGTCGAAAACCTCCACGGCAACGGCGGGATCGAGCGCTTCCCCGACGCCCTCAAGCAGGAACTGCAGATCCTGACCTACGAGCAGTGGAAAAAGCCTCACGAGCCTTTCGACTATACGCGCCATATACTCCAGGTGATAGCCGTGGACGACATCGTTCAGGCCGCCGACATCGCCTTTATCGACGACGGCGAACTCGATGCGCTGGAAAGGCTGTCCGGCGAGCATGCCGAAGAAGCGGCGGGTTCGCTCGTGAACGGCGGGGCCGGCCCCGTGCGGCGTCTGCGCATCGTTTACGTAAGGAACCCCGCGGAACTCGATATGCGGCTGTTCACTCCCCATATCCGGAAGGGAGAATATGCGCTTGCCCTACTGGTGGAGAAGGAAGCGGAAGAAAGCGTAAACCGGAAGCTCTCGCAAACCGGCGCTCCGGTCGATCTCAGAGTAATCAGACCAAACCGGGAGAGCGTCCTGGCGGCCCTACGTGGAATAACGGCATCCGCTCCGGGATGCCCATCCATCCCGCTGCGTGTTTCCCTGGAAGCTCCGCTGGAATTCCTCGAACGCTACAACGTTCACACGGATATCGATTCTTCGGGGGGATCGACCGAAGGACCCAGGTCCTTCGCAAACGACTGCACATTGAGAAAGATCTCCATCCATGGATGCAGGCAGTTCATCAGCCGGCTGAACCACTACCTGGCGCGAATCGACGAACGGCATCTGAACTCGTGTCCCTTTCTGGTCGAGAGGAACGGAATCCACGCAGTGGACCTGTTTTTCATTCCGGAGAAGTACCGCCTGGACCCGCGCAGGTGCGAAGAAATTCTCAACCGGTGTCTGCAGCGCTGGATGTCCACGTTTGAAGCGGCCCTGCCGGATGTGGAGGACGATATCCTCCTGCAGCCGCCCCCATTCGGCTCTCCGCAGGCCGTGAGATAGCGCGGCGCGCAACCGTGAAGCGTGACGTGACTCCCGGTCGCACAAGACGGTTGACTTCGGCTAACAGAAGCAGATAACATGTGGCGTTGTATGCAACTCGATATCGCTTAGTCCTGCCGTGCGGCAGGAGCGGGGGACCCAATCAAACGGGGCGAATCGCCGGATTACACGGCGTAGGGCAAGCTCTTCGGCCCGAGCCCGTCAGCTAACCTCGTAGGCGTCGAAGGGTAGAGCCTTCCGGAGCGGCAATCGGAGGTCTATCCGCATTATTGCTCAAACTTCGGGGGCTTGAAGAATATGAAAAGTCTTTTCTCCTCTAAAGGCGGAAGTCCGTCTTCCTCGCAATCCCGCCGTCACCCGGCCGCATCGGACGACCCGTCCGGCAGGCGAAAACACCATGCAGCGAACGGTTCCGGGGCGGAACATCATAATCGCAACGGGCTTTCTCCATGGGCGAAGACGCTTGCGCCGGCCCTCGGAGCGCTCGGCGTCGTCTACGGCGATATCGGCACCAGCCCCCTCTACGCCGTCAAGGAATGCTTCCACGGCATGCATGCCATTGCGCTCAATATGGAGAACGTCCTCGGCGTGCTCTCGCTCGTCTTCTGGTCGCTCACCATGGTTGTGAGCATCAAATACGTGGTTTTCATTCTCAACGCGGACAATAAGGGAGAGGGCGGCATTTTCGCTCTGCTCGCCCTCGTGCCGGGCGATAAGGAGAAGATCTCCCCCCGCATCTATTCCGCCGTCGTGGTAGCGGGCATTTTCGGGGCAGCGCTCCTTTACGGAGATGGGATCATAACTCCGGCGATCTCCGTTCTCTCCGCCATCGAGGGTCTGGAAGTCGCCACCACCGCGGCGGCCCCCGCCGTCCTTCCCCTGACCTGCATCGTGCTCTTGCTCCTCTTTCTCGTGCAGCGCCACGGCACAGCGGGCATCGGGAAGATATTCGGGCCGGTCGTGATGGTCTGGTTCGCGGCCATAGCGACGCTGGGCCTTGTCGAAATCGTTCGGAGCCCCCACATACTGGTCGCTCTGAACCCCGTCCATGCCTATGACTTCTTCGTTCAGAACAGGCTGCACGGCATGGTGGTGCTGGGTTCGGTCGTCCTGTGCATAACCGGCGGCGAGGCGCTTTACGCCGACCTCGGCCACTTCGGGAGAACACCCATCCGCCTCTCCTGGCTCTCCATCGCCTTTCCCGCGCTTCTCCTCAATTACTTCGGCCAGGGGGCGCTGCTGCTCGACCACCCGGACATGGCCTACAACCCGTTCTACGGGCTGGTTCCGACAGCGCTTCTCTATCCCATGGTGGGACTCTCGACCCTTGCGACCGTCATCGCATCACAGGCCATGATCACGGGGGTCTTCTCCCTCACGCAGCAGGCCGTGCAACTCGGCTATTTCCCCCGCGTCAAGATCGTCCACACGTCGCCGGAGACGCAGGGGCAGATCTATATTCCCGGAGTGAACTACGCGCTGATGGTCGCTTGCATCGGTCTCGTGCTCGCCTTCCGGGAATCGAGCAGGCTGGCGGGAGCATACGGCATCGCCGTAACGGCCACCATGGGCATCACGTCGATTCTCTACTACTTCGTCGTGACGCGGACCTGGGGATGGTCCCTGTCGAGAGCCGTTCCCCTGGTAATGGTGTTCATGGTTTTCGATTTCGCCTACTTCGGATCGAATCTCCTCAAGATCGTCGACGGAGGATGGTTCACTCTGGCCGTTGCAACGGCAATCATGCTTGCAATGACGACCTGGAGGGACGGCCGCGCCGAACTTGCGCGAAAGATGATGAGCACACGGTTGCCCATCAGTCTATTCCTCGAGGACGTAGAACGCAAACGCCCCACACGAGTGGAGGGAACCGCCGTTTTCATGACCGTTTCCCCTCTCGGGACCCCTTCTGCGCTCCTCCACCATTTCAAACACAACCGTGTGCTCCATGAAAAGGTCATCGTGCTTTCGATCCGGTCGGTAGACATTCCGACAGTCTCTCCCCCGGAACGGCTCCAGGTGGAAGATCTCGGCCAGGGTTTCTACCGTCTTTACGCTTTCTACGGATTCATGGAAACTCCCAACGTACCCGCAATCCTGAGGATGACCTCGCTATACGGTCTTGAACTCGACCCGGCCGTTACGACCTTTTTCCTGGGCCGTGAGACGCTCACCACCAGCGGTGATTCGAAGATGATGCGCTGGCGCAAATCGCTTTTCGCATTCATGTCCCGAAATGCCTGGACGGCCCCGGCCTACTTCGGCATTCCATCGGACCGCGTGATTGAGATCGGCATACAGATAGATCTGTAGAGCGGCGCAGGCGGCATGCGCTACCCGCCGAGGCTCCCCGCCCGCGGAGAGGGCAACGCCCGCACCGAGTCATCCATTACGCGGCCCAGGGCCGCCAGGTGGGACTTCTCTTCCTCCGATATGCGGAAGAGGACCTTCCTGGTGTTTTCGTCGGAACTGCTCGCCGCCATCCGCAGGTAAAGATCGAGGGCCTGGGTTTCTATCATCATCGCCACGTTGAGGTAACCCTGGACGTCGTTCAGAAAGGGTTCGTTTTCCCGCATGAACTGCTGGAAATCGATACCTCCCTCCATTAGGGAGGCATCCGGGTCGTTTTCGATGCCGCGGCTTATCTCATCCCGAAGTTTCGGATCGGACAGGAGCCCCAGCAGGGTCCTCTCGTGGCTTTCCTCGGCGCTCACCAGGTGATACAGCAGGTTGGAGAGTTGCGCATCCGTGGACCGGGACAGGATTTCCCGGTGAAACCGCTTCAGCCCCTGCTCCATCCTGCAGGCAATCGAAATCGCCTCATCGGGCTTTTCATCGCCACGAATGAACCTGAGGTGAAATTCCATCGGACTCGCCGCGGTGGGTTCCTCCCATGCGTTGATGCCGCCCTGCATGTTGTAGACCTCGCCGAGTCCATGGTTCATGAGCAGTTGCACCGCCATGCGGCTGCGGCCCCCCGCGGCGCAGTAGACAATGGTCGGCTTGCGGGGATCGATCGCGCCGATGGAGTCGGCCAGTTCCGGCAGCGGTATCAGCCTGGCGCCGGGAAGATGGGTGAGTTCGTATTCCGCGGGCTGTCGTACGTCCAGGAGGGTGTACGAGCCTTCCTGATGCTCATCCATATAGTCCTTCACTTCATCGGGGAACATGACCTTCATATCGGACAGTGCATTGGGTTTGTTCATCGACCTCTCCTGGGCTCTGTATATTGTTGTATGGAGGAATCCTTCAAATATCGGGTTTCGGATTCCACGTTCGGGTCAACCATCGGGTATCGCGATCCGAAACGAGCGGAAGCATCGCCATGCTCATGTCCATCATCGCTGCCGAGCATCCAATTTCCGTTTTTAAAGTATTGCAGACTTAAAATCAATTTGCCTTGGCGAGAAAAAAATGATAGGAAGAGATGTTTTGAATGGGAATTACTCCCGGTGCGGCCGAACAGCCGCCCTTTGCGTTTTCCAATGATGAATACAGCGCGCGGAGAGGCCCGTTCCGATTTCGGTGTTGACTGGACACCGCGCAACAGGCGGATGCGAACCCCGTCAGGTCCGGAAGGAAGCAGCGGTAAGTATTGCGGTCTGTGTCGTGGTTCACTCTAGTTAGATGCCGGGATCGGGCGGGTTGATCCGCGCGTTCCGTTTTGCACCCCTCTCTCCATTCTTTTCTACTGCTTCCATCGCCTATTCGACGATCATGCACACCAGATCCATCACATTGGTGCGGGTCGGTCCCGTAATCAGAAGGTCCCCCAGCGCATCGAAGAAGTGGTATGCGTCGTTTCGAGCGAGATAATCCGCCGGGTCCAGCCCGAGAGCGCGAGCACGGGCGCATGTCCCGCCGTCGGCAAAAGCCCCGGCGGCATCCGTAGGGCCGTCGGAGCCGTCCGTCCCTGCGCAAAGCAAAGAAATCCGCTCCCAGCCATCCAGACTGATTGCGGTCGATAACGCCAGTTCCTGGTTTCGTCCCCCCTTGCCGCCGCCGCGTAGCGTTACCGTCGTCTCTCCTCCGGCGAGCACGCAGCACGGAGGAGAGACCGGCTGTCCGGACAGGCGTATCTCCTTCCCGACGGCGGCAAGGACCCTGGCCGCCTCCCGAGCCTCTCCCTCCATGCAGGAAGTCAACACCAGTGCGTTGTAGCCCTTCGAGCGCAGGAACTCGCCGGCTGCATGAAGCGCGTCGCGATTGCCGGCCACTATCGTCGTATGGACCGCGGAGAAGACCGGATCGCCCGGCTTCGGGGTTTCAGGGCTCCGTCCCGCCTCCCCCTCCCGGAGAAACCGCATGACGGTGCGGGGCATTCGGGATTCGAGTCCGTACTTTTCGATGACCGCGACCGCATCCTTATAATAGGTATGATCGGGAACAGCCGGACCGGAAGCGATGACGTCCGGCCTGTCCCCGACCACATCCGAAATCACCAGGGAAATGACGGGGGCGGGGGAAGCCGCCCGGGCCAGTCTTCCGCCCTTGAGCCGGGAGATGTGTTTGCGGACGGCATTGATTTCATCGATGGTCGCTCCGCATTCCAGGAGCAGCCGGGTGGATTCCTGCTTTTCACTCAGTTCGATCGGCGCAAAGGGGGCTGGGAGCAAAGCGCTCGCGCCACCGGAGAACACGGCGATTACCAGGTCGTTCGCCGTGCACCCTTCCAGCAGTTCAATAACGGCCGCGGCGCCTCGAAGTCCCGCTTCGTCCGGCATCGGGTGGCCCGCCTCGATGATGCGCGTCCCGCGGAGCGGCAGTCCATGGCCGTATTTGACTACGACCAGCCCCGCACTCAGCCGGTCTCCAAGGATATCCTCCATGGCCTTCGCCATGGGCGCGGATGCTTTCCCGGCGCCTACAAGGAGGACCCTTGCGTAATCGTCCAAGACATAGGACCGGCCACCGATGTTGAGCCGGTTTCCCTGCAAATCGACATGCTTTCTTACAGCCGCTTCCGGGTCCGCCGCATCGACCGCCGCCTGAAAGGCCATGCGCAGCATGTCGCGTCTGCCGGAACTTCCCTTCCGTGGAACGGAAACATCTTCTTCGTTCATCCCGGTATCCTTCAAGTCTCTTCCTTGAGCTTCGTTCAGCGAGCGGCGAGTGGAGCCACCCAACCGTGGATCGTAAGCATATCATCATTGGAGCGCAACATACAACCGGTGAGCAGGACACGTCTTCCGGGCGCCGGGATGCACTCCTCGTGCTACATTTTTTGTCTTGGGCGCCCTCGAGTGAGAAAAAATTGGTAGGTCCCGCCGTACAGTTTACTTCCGACAGGCTAAGGGGAAAGGTTCAGGAGCCGATCGCGCAACAATTAAACCAGCAATATTGCAAACTTATGCAACCACGTCCAATCCAGTGCAATTTGGCATGCAGCTTGCTCTATTACTGGGCCAACAGCATAAAGGTGAGAAGCGGAAACGTGAACTTACCTGGACGAGACCACTCAACGCCGGATCGAGGTCTCGATTGGAGCCACCTGAAAATGTACTCCCGGAAGATTTCCGGGGGGGGAGGATGACGGGATGTAGAAGATGCACATGCAGAAGCTACAGAGGTGGAGATACGCGCAAAGAATTTGGTACTGCAAATAAACTTACGATCAACGAACATCAAGCACCAAAAGGAGAAGAATATGAAGAAGATGGTATCTTTGGCGGCAGTTGGCGCAATGGTTGTAACGCTCGGCATCGGCCCGGCATTCGCTCAGCAAACCAAGGACAAGGCCGAAGGAATCGGCAATGCCGCAAAGCCGGCTCAGATGGCTCAGACTTCCACCCCGGCCCCCGAGAAGGAAAAAGCCGCGCAGCCGCTGCCGTCGCCCACCGTCAAGCCGGACAGCGTAACTCCTCCTGCCGTACCGCCTGCTGGAAAACCGGGCGCCAAGCAGGATGCCGCGAAGCCGGCCGACCCGAAGAGCGGCGACGTAAAGACCGTCGTTCCTCCCGAGAAGATGGACGCCACTGCTCCCAAGAAGGCTGACGAAGACAAGAAGAGTGAAATGGCTCCGGCTGTTCCTAAGAAATCCGAAGCCGCAACCGACAAGAAGCTCGACTCCGAAGCCGTGAAGAAACAGGATGCCGCTGCAAAAGATCCTGCCGGAAAGCCTGCCCCGAGCGCAGACGACAAGGGTAAATCCGAAAAAGCTGACAACGGCAAGGATAAGCCGGGCAGCGCCGATAAGAAGGAAAGCGCCGCTCCGACCACCAGGCAGTAGGAAGCCGTGCGGTCCCGGTACGCACACAGGAAATCCGGGACCGCGCCCGACGGAGCGCCAAAGACCTCCGATGGTGGTTACGATCGATCGAGGAAAGTCGGAGTATGCCCCACGGGCCTGATCTTGACCACCATATCATAGCGCCATGAATTTCCGCGGAGGGGGCCGGGACATCAAAGTTATCCCGGCCCCTTTCTTTGTCGGCGCAACAGTGCCGGGCATCAAGCCTTCATTGGAAGCACGCTTCACATTTCCCCCGACTTCGTTTCCCCCCTGAACCCGCAACCCGTCACATGCGATTCGAACCCCGGTTTCCACCCATGACGCAGGAAAACCCAACCCGCAACTCGCAATGCGCAACCCGAGGCTCGCAACGCGAAGCCCGTTCGGCTGGACATTGTGAGCGGATTATGTTACCGAAGGGTGGAAAAAGAAATAAAAACGGACTCATACGGATTCGTG
>CAYOVG010000079.1:0-21609 GCA_964407285.1 uncultured Syntrophobacteraceae bacterium | reverse complement strand
AACCGTTTTCATGGCCTGCGCCCGCTCCCGGCAGCTACGACTTTCCCTTGCTGGAACTCCGTATCGAGATACTGGAAGCAGAGCATTCCGGACCCGTCGCGGACGCAACGGGCGGCCGCGCCGCCGGCTCGCCGCTGTCGCCCGCGGGCGCTTTCGAAGCCCGCATGGATGCCGATAAGGTGAAGTGGCCCCTCACGATCCGTTCCCGGCAGCCCGGAGATCGTTTCCGGCCCTTGGGACTCGGGGGCGGGAAGAAACTCCAGGATTTCTTCATCGACGCCAAAGTCCCTGGAACGCAAAGAGCGAAAATACCGCTGCTCTGCGATGCCGAGGATAAGATATGTTGGGTTATGGGATACAGGCTGGACGAGCGTGTGAGGGTCACCGCCGAAACGAAGCGCGTGATGGTGGTGAAGGCCCGGTTCCGTGTTTAGGATGGGACCGTCTCGCGGGCCGGATGCGTCCACCACGGTTCAGACCATGCATTCTCGGTGCTCTCCGTGGTTTTCAAGCCACACCCGCGAAATGGTCGAATCTCTGTTCGGCGGCTTTCACACCACAACCCGCGAAGTGGTCTAATCTCACACTCACCCTCTCCCTCTACTTGACTGCTGCGCGCGGAAGATGCATGATAATACTGCGAAACGGGCCGCATCCCTTTTCGAAGAGATCGGTTCCGGGAAACCCGCTCTTATAGTTCCGAAGAATACATTCCGAATATGCGCACAAAGGAGCGAGTGTGGACAATAGACATAGGTCTGCGGTGGTTGCGGTCGCCGTGGTGGTGATGGCCGGTCTGCTCCTGGCTTCGTGCGGCAACGACTCGCCGAATGCAGCCGATGTCTCCTCCAAGGCGATCGACACCCGAAAACCCGTCAGGATCGGAGGGACTCTTCCTCTGACGGGTGTTTTTTCCGACACCGGTTGCTGGATCGAGCGCGGCTATCGCTACTGGGCCGAGGAAGTGAACGGTAAGGGGGGATTGCTCGGCCGCCCCGTGGAACTGATCATCCACGATGACGCAGGCGACCCGGAACGGGCCGTATCGCTCTTCGAGCAGGTGATAGTCCGTGACAAGGCGGACCTGCTCCTGGGCGGCTATCCGGGGATCGTGGCCGCGATCCAGATGTCCGTGGCGGAGAGGCGCCGGATGGTTTATGTCTCGATGGGAGGACACATGCACTCCTTCGAACAGGGCTTTACATACTCGTTCGGCGCACCGCCTCTCATGGGACAGTGGTGGTACCAGGGGTTTTGGGAATGGCTGGCCACGCTTCCCGAAACGGACCGACCCCGGCGGATGGCCACCATCACCGTGAACAACGTCGTGGGACTTTCCATCCGGGAGAGCGCCCTGGACGGCGCGGCGCGCATGGGTATCGAGCTGGTGATGGATGAGCTGTACGACCTGCCTCTCTCCTATGCGAAGGAATTCGTCGCCGTGGCCAAAGCGTCCGGAGCGGACCTTTTCGTAGCCTCCGGCTTTCTTCCGGACGGTATCCTGACCCGGCAGGCGATGAAGTCACTTGGCTATAACCCGGCATTCTTCCTGCAAGCGATCGGTTCCCATATTCCGCGCTGGAGGGAGGAACTCGGGAACGATGCGGATTACGTCTTTTCGGGGGCTCCGATACTTGCCGGACTGCCGTTTCCGGGCGTCAAGGCGATCAACGACGCGGTAAACAGCAGGTTCGAGGTGAGCGAGGCCCCCTGCTACTTTCTTTTCGGGATCGCCTGGCTCCAGACGCTGCAGGCGGGCGTGGAGGGCGCCGGGAGCCTGAATCAAACGGCGATAAGGGATTACTTGAGATCTCACACGGTGAGCACAATAGGCGGCAAATACACTTTCGATAAGCGAGGCTTGCCGAAACCTTTCAGCTATCTGACCCAGGTCCAGCCCACCGGCGTGGAGCTTATCCATCCGCTGGAGGTACGCACCGCGGAGCCGGTTTACCCCGCGACGGCGGCGCGGCACTAGGAGCCGATCATACTGCTGAAGGAAGCGCACAACGCGATGAAGAAGATTTTCGGAACCGGAAAGAGCATCGTCAGGACCCTCACGTTCTATTCTGTCATGCTGACGCTGTGTTCCCTCCTGCTCACCGTAGCCGCGGCCATTCAGATCAGCCATGACATCCAGGAAAAGGAACTGCTGCGGGGACTGGAAAGAACGGCCCGACAGGTGGCAGGCGGCATCGAGTCCCATCTCGAACGGGCTGAGACCATACTCAGAGTGTTCACGGACGCGCGAGACCCGGCGTCCATGGACGGGTATACTCTCAATACGACCCTCTATCGGCTGCTCGCGCAACAGCGCCGCCACCTTTGCGAACTCACCTTCATGGACGGCGGCGGCATGGAGCGGGCACGGGTCTGCACCTTCCGGATCTTTCAGCCTTCCGAGTTCAGAGACAGGAGCGGCTCATCCGAATTCCGGGAGCCGTATGCGGGACGCACCTTTGTCGGTCCGATCCATATTTCCAAACACGCCAATGTACCCGTCACCACTGTCGCCGTGCCTGTCGGCCAGTCCCCGAGGTCGGGGCCGAAGGGAGTTCTTCTGGCGGAAGTTACGCTCATGGAAATGTGGAACATCGTCTCGGAAATCGATACCGGACGGTCCGGGTACGTCTACGTCGTGGACCGGACGGGCAGAATGGTGGCGTCGAAAGACCTTACCCGGATGTACGCCCTGTTCGGCGCGGACATGACTCACATCCCCGAGGTGAAGCGCTTCACCTCCGGGATCGCGTGGGACCCGGGGCAAAACCACCGGTACCGCGGAGTCGGCGGAGAAGACGTCATCGGAGGGTATGCGATTGTGGACAAGGCCGGTTGGGGAGTCGTCGTCGAACTTCCCGTCCGGGAGGCTTACGCCGCAATCCGGAACATGGTTTTGTCCATTGCCGTTGTGCTCTGCGTTTCCATGCTGCTGGCGGGCATCTTGAACCGCCTGATCATCAAGAGGGTCACGGGCGGCCTCGACCGGCTGCGCCGGGGCGCGGAGTTGATCGGCGAGGGTAATCTCGATCACCGCATCGAGGTCGGGCAGGAAGACGAGTTGGGAATCCTGGCGCAGGTCTTCAACAGCATGACGAGCCAGTTGCGCGGCATGGTCGAGGATCTGCGCCGGCGCGTGGCTGAACGGGAGCGGGCCGAGGCGTCGCTCAGGGACAGCGAAAGGAAGTACCGCAACCTGGTGGAAGCCACATCCGACTGGGTCTGGATCTGCGACATCAAGGGGAGGAACACCTTTTCCAACGAAGCCGTGCAGGAGCTTCTGGGCTATAAGCCGAGGGAAATTTTCGGCATGCACACCCTGGCGCTGATGCATCCGGATGACCACGAGCGGGTGTGGAAGTGGTTCCGGGCGGCCGTGGAGGAAAAAAGGGGCTGGCGGAATTCCACCATGCGATGGATGCACAAGGACGGCTCGGTGCGGTTCTTCGACAGCACCGCTCAGCCGCTCTTGAACACACGCGGCGAACTGGTAGGGTTCACCGGTACCGACCGGGATGTTACCGAGCGCAAACGGGCGCAGGACGTCCTCAAGGAGAGCGAGGAGCGTTTCAGGCTCCTGTCGGAGCTCTCCCCCTTCGGGATCTCGATCATCGAACCCGACGGCGATTACATATACCTGAACAAAAAGTTCGTGGAGCTGTTCGGCTACACGCTCGACGATGTCCCCACCGGCAGGGACTGGTTCCGGAAGGCCTTCCCCGACCCCGTGTATCGCCGGGATGTGGTGGCTGCATGGGTTTCCGATCTGTCCGGACCGGAGAGGTACCAGGTGAGGAGCAGGGAATACGTGGTAACGTGCCGTGACGGGAGCTTGCGCGACGTGCTCTTCTCCGCCATCGTCATGCACAATGACAGGACGTACGTCATCTACGAGGACCTGACCGAGAGAAGGAGAATCGAGAAGGAACTCGTGAAGATGCAGAAGCTCGAATCGGTGGGGATCCTTGCGGGAGGCATCGCTCACGATTTCAATAACCTGCTGACGGGTATCCTGGGCAGCATTTCACTGGCCAGGATGAATGTCGATGAGGGAAGCGACGTCTACCGGCGGCTCGAAGAGGCGGAGAAAGCGTCCTGGAGGGCCAGGGACCTCACGCGGCAGTTGCTCACGTTCTCGAAGGGAGGCGCGCCCGTCAGGAAGAAAACCGCTCTGCACGGCGTCATTTTGGAATCGTGCGAGTTCATCCTGCGGGGATCGAACTCCCGGTGCAAGTACGACATTCCGGAGGACCTCCACCCGGTGGATATAGACGAGGGGCAGATCAGCCAGGCCATCGGCAATATAGCGCTCAATGCCGCCCAGGCGATGCCCGAGGGCGGGGTGATAGAGGTCACGGCGCGGAACTGCGTCCTGGATGAAGATTGCGGCATTCCCCTGGAGCCGGGGCGCTATGTCCGGATTTCCATCAAAGACGAAGGACCGGGCATCGGGCAGGGCATTCTGCCGAAGATATTCGATCCGTACTTCACCACCAGGGAGAAGGGGAGCGGACTGGGACTGGCGACGGTATACTCCATCGTAAAGAAGCATGACGGACATGTGACGGCCGAATCCGCGCCCGGCTCCGGGGCGGTATTCCACGTCTATCTGCCGGCGCTTCCCGAAGGAGAGCTTCCGGACGGGGTGGACGTTAAGGCGGAAGCGCATGCAGGCAAGGGCAGAGTACTCCTCATGGACGATGAGGAGATCATACTGCAGGTGGCGGGAGCGATGCTCACCCACCTCGGCTACGATGTCGAATGCGCTCGGGACGGCCGGACCGCCATCGACATGTATGTCGGCGCGCGGGACTCGTCCAGTCCCTTCGACCTGGTCCTCATGGACCTGACCATTCCGGGAGGCATGGGAGGCAAGGAGACGATAGACAGGCTCAGAGAGATCGATCCCGATGTGCGCTCCATCGTTTCCAGCGGTTATTCCAACGATCCCATTATGGCCGACCACGCCGTCCACGGGTTCCGGGGAGTCGTATCCAAACCGTACAGGATCGAGGAGCTCAGCGAGGTGATTCACCGCGTCATGCATGGAGGCGACAAAGTTCGCGAGACGAGAAATGAACCGGTACGATTCGCCTGACCCCCTTTTCATCGCTACCGCCAACTATGCATGGAGCAAGGGAGAGGGCGACAGCTTCTACCGGTTCGATGCTCCGGCGCTGGCCATGGCCCGGGAACCCGGCGTGTACACGGCCGTCCTGCCGCCCTATCACCACAGGCGGCTGGAAGTCCTGCGCCGGGCCGACGTCCTGGTGCTGAGCAACGCGACCTGGATGGACTTTCTGCCCATGCTGTCATACCGCAGGCGGACCGGGAAGCTGACGGTCTTCGCGCTGGACGACGACATATCGGCCGTTCCCCCGGCAAGCCCTGCCCACGGGGCGTTCGACGACCCCGTGGGACAGTGCGCCGCGAGGACGCTGATGCGGCGATGCGATGCGGTGCTCTTCATCTCGGAAGGACTGCGCGAGAAATACGGCCATTTGAACCCGGTCTGGAGGCCGGCCCCGAACCAGGTGCTCGACGTTCCCGCTCGGAGGAGTTTTGACGGCGGGAAGGCGGGGCTTGCCGTCGGCTGGGGCGGTTCCGCCAACCACCTGGAGGACATGGCCGCCGTTGCCGGGCCGCTCTCGCGCTGGATCATGTCCAGGGACGATGTTACGCTCCACATTATGAGCTGCGACGCCATCTGGGCGCTCTTCGACGACCTGCCCGGCGACAGGAAGAAACGATTTGCGCCGGGCGCCCTGTACGACTACTACGATTTCCTCAAAACCCTCGATGTGGGGATCGCCCCGCTCCGGGAAACCGATTACAACCGAAACCGCTCGGACGTCAAATTCCTGGAATACGCCGCCCACCAGGTGGTGGCGGTGGCGCAGGCCTTCGGGCCGTATCCGGCGGTGGTGCGGCACGGGGAGACGGGGTTCCTGTTCGGCGACGAGCGCCAGTTCGTGCGGACTCTCGACCGCGTGGCGTCGGATGCGCGCCTGCGGGTCCGTGTGGCCGATGCGGCGCGTGAGTACGTCATCCGCGAGCGGACCATGACGCGGCGCGCACCCGAGATCGTGCGGTTTTACAGGGAAAACCTCGAGAGAGCCGGAGCCGGAGCGCGGGCGGGACGGGGCGGGGAGGTTCCCCCGCAAGTCGCCGGGCGCAATCCCGGCCGAGGCGGCCACCCTGACGAACGGCTTGCCGAAGCCCTCTTCCGGACCTGCATTTCCCTGCCGGACAGCCTGGCGATGGGAAGATGCGTCTTTCTCAAGGGCGGCGATTTCGAAATGCTCATACGGGATGCGCTGGCGAGCATCGATTCGGGGGACTTCGACGCCGCATCGCGACTGCTCGATGCGGCCGGCGGGCAGGGGCTCGACGCCCACACGGTCTCCCTTATCCGGGGACTTTTCACGGAACGGTCCGCACAGAGCAGGATCGAGCATCTCCAGCGGGCCGTCGGGCTTAATCCCATGTCTCTGAGCGGATGGCTGAACCTGGGAAAGCACCACGCGGAAACCGGGAACCCCGATGACGCCGTGCCCTGCCTGTTGCGGGCGATAGACCTTTTTCCGCAATTCCCCGTCCCTCACCTGGAGCTTTCCCGCGTGCTGAGGTCCATGGGCCGCGCGCGAAGCGCGGTCCACGCCCTCGCAAGGGCGAAAGACCTGATGTCGGAACTCGAAGGCGCAGAGACCGCGATGAAGCTACAATGAAGATAAAATGTCGTCCAACCTGGTCGCCTTCACAAGCTTCGCCGGATTATCGTCCCTTTCCAGCGCTTTGAAGTGCTCCTTGCCGCACGCGATCTTTGCGTTCTCCTTCTTGCGAAGATCATCATCAAACATGCTTCCCTTGGTTTCGACAACGAAGTAAAGACGTTCGGAGCCGTCCACCTCTACTAACACCGCCCAATCGGGGCAATACGGACCGAGAGGGGTCGGCGCCTTGAACCAGCCGGGAAGCTTGGCGTACACTTTCACGGCTTCGTTTTTCTCCAGTTGGTCGGCAAAGGCGGCCTCCACATTCGATTCATACACGATATGTTCGAATACCGACTTCCGCGTGTCGGTGAGCATATTTTTGAGGTAACCGGTCAGTTCTTCCTGCTCGAATAGCTCCTGCGCATAAAAGTGCTCGTCTCCCAGCCGTTGATACTTGATTCCATCGACAATAGCCAATCGCTTAACACGATTGATCGATTCGCCGACTAATTCGATAAACTGCTGGGGATTGGACCTGAAGTCATTCAGCCTTCCGCTTTCCGTCAATATCCGCACGATGGTGCGGCGGATGAGTTGGGTTTTATCCTGCAGGTCGGTTACCAGGTCGGGCAGTTCGATATCCTGTTCGTGGATCACCACCGGAGCCGCCGCGCCCGTCTCACTTGCTTCCACACCCGCCCGACCGATGGCTAAATCCGCTTTGCGCCACTGAAGCCGAGTCCTGGCAATCGGAGGGGCGTTTCTTATTGCTCTGATGCATTGACGAATCAGCTTTTCATTGTCGAAATCCACCCGATAGGTTGTCTTGTACTTGATACGGTCCCAAAGGGCCGTGAACTCCTCGCTACGCAGGACTGCCTGCCGGGTACGTATTCGCTTACGGGCCCCGGCGTCCTTAATATCAAGCTTTCCTGACAGTTTGCGCAGCAGTTCCCTGATTTGGGGCAGTTGAGCCGTGAAGGCTTCCGGCGCCGTCAGTGAACCATCCTCGAGCGCCGTTTTCAAGGCATCCTGTACCTTACCCTTTGCATCGATGTAACTTCGGTCCTTGAGATACTGCCACAATACCTTTGACTGCTCGAAACCCAAGGAAGTCAGGCGACCGTCTTCTCCGGCAACTGAAATCCCGGAGAACTGGTGATCGGCGACAATGCCGAAGCGAATGCCCGTATCTTCCTCGATCTCCTTCTGTAGATTTTTTCGGGGAAATCAGGTCAGGAATAAGGACAAAACATTTTCTTGATCCCTGTGGCAGTCACACTGCTCAACGCCAGGAGATAATCGATGTCGTGTCGGCGCGCATATTCCCGGTACTCCGGGCTATCATGGTCGATGAGAACAGCCAGAGTCGCTTCGGGATAGGCGCTCTTGATTCGCTTAGCGGTTCGCAGCATTTCTGAACTCATGAGAATAAACTCCGGAGGATCATGCGGGGATACTCCGGAGGAATACTCCCCCTCACTTTCCAGGATTGTTACGGTGGGGCAGGACATCTGGATAATCGTTTTGAACGCCCCTTTGAGACTCTTACCGATCATAAGAACATTCATTTCTCGATCTCACCATGGGAGTACCGCAAACGCGATGTCCACACCTCATTCCCGCTCTCTTTTATTCGGTAATAGCCTGGATAATACAGCATATAGCAGTTGATCTGCAACCGGTATCAGGCAGACACCGGCCATGATGCACGCACCGTAGTACCCTTTCTGATGGTGGATTCGATGGAAAAGGTCCCGCCCGAGAGTTGCGCCCTCTCCCGCATGCCGGTGAGCCCGAGACCTCCCTTTTCCCGTCTCATGGTGCGGGCGACATCCAAATCGAAGCCCACCCCATTGTCGGAGACGGTCAGTTCAATGGAGCCGCCCTCTTCCGTGAGAGAGAGGCAAACGTGGTCCGCCTGGCTGTACTTGCCGACGTTGTGGAAGGACTCCTGCATGATCCTGAAGATCACGAGCTTCACAGGCTCAGCGATCTGCTCCTCGTCCGCTTCGATGCGCTTTTCTATGTACAGGGCAGGATGGGCGGATTCGAACTGCCTGCAAAACCACTTGATCGTCGGGATAATTCCGAGGTGATCGAGTATGGAGGGACGAAGATTCATGTAAATCTCCCTGGCTCCCTCCACGGTGTACTCCACGAGGGCGATGGCCTCCTGGATGGATTCCGGTGCGGCAGTGCCCTCTTGCATCCGGTTGAGAGTATTCGCCAGACTTAAGCGGATGGTGCCCAGAGACGCCCCGATGCTGTCGTGCAATTCATGGGCGATGCGCTTCCGCTCCTCCTCCTGGGCTGAAAGGAGCCGGGAGGAGAGCAACCGAAGCTCCCTTTCCGAATCCCTGAGCGCGTCCTCTGCCTGCTTTTCCTCCGTCATATCCCGGTTCAACCCGACCATCCGGATAGCCTTGTCCTCCCTATCCCGGATGACCATGGCATCGGACTTTATCGCCCTTACGGTTCCGTCCGGTCGCACAATCCGATACTCGGTATCGTACTTCTTCTCCCCACGAAGCGCCGCCCGCACTGCCTCAAGGGTTTCGGTCCGATCTTCGGGATGTAGACACTTCTCCCAGGCTTCAGAGTTGGCTGTAAAAGACTCTCTGGAGATGCCGAAGAGTTCGAACTGCCGCTCATTCCAGGTCAGGACGTCCGAGGGAATGTCCCAGTCCCAGATTCCCAGTTTTCCGGAATCAACAGCAAACTGGAAGCGCTGAGCGATTTCCAAAAGCGCCTCCTCCGATTTGTCCCGCTCGATACTTCGTATCTGAAGAAGGGAGGCCATCCTATCGAAAGATTCGGCAAGCCGGCCCAACTCATCGTACGTGTGGGGAAGACCCGTCCGTACCTCCATCTTGCCCCCGGCCAACTCTTTAGTGGCCCTGACCAATTCTCCAATGGGCTCTGCCAGAAGGCGATTCCCAAAAACCCATGCCAGAGCCACAGCGATGAGGACTGAGATCCCGAGTAACGCCAAATCATTAAGCATGGCGCGACTTGCCCTCTGGAGGATCGGATCTTTGGGGATGCCGACCACCATGTACATGTAGGGAGACATGTCTTGCCGGAGTCGCATCTGCCTGAAGGCATAGATGCGATACACCCCGTCCGCACCGGTATCCTCGTAAACTCCTCCTTCCGCCTTGCCGACTATCTTCTCTAATGACGAATCGGGAACAGGCGCCCCAAGGGGAGACGCTTCGTTTTCGGGCAAACGGTACAGACGTCTTCCCCGGTGGTCCATGATCATCACTGCGGAGCCTTCGGGTAGGTTTGCCCTCTCGCTAAAACGGGCATATTCGTCGAGCTTGAAACCGGCAATGATTATGGCGGCGAGGTGTCCGCCCGCATCAACAACCGGATAGGAGTAGTGGATTGTCGGCCGCATCAAGAGTTTGCCTGTTATGCATTCCCCGACGGAAAAGTCGAGTGATTCCATGGCTTCCCGGACGTGCTTTTGTTCCGAGAGGTTGATGCTGCCCGACTCGAAAGGCTGGGCGCGGGCAAAGACCTCCCCATCCGGGGTTGTTGCCTCGATTGTGGAATAGAATGGATGCTGAGCGATCAATTCCCGGAAGAGCTCGCTACAGGCACCTGCCTCACGCTTTTGCACCTGAGGTAAACGGGCCAGGGTGCTCAGCATCTGTCTGGTCCCGGCGACAAACTGCTCCTGCTGGTCCGCCAGACTCTCCACCAGCAGTAAGGCATCATCGTTTGCGTCCTTGATTACAGAGGTACGGTCTTCTAAACCGGATATGATTGTGATTCCGAATGCGGGAAGAAAGACGATCAGAAGAAGGAGCGACAGTTTCCTTCTAATCGAATACGGGAACCAGGTGCATGGACGCGACATGGAGCACTCCGTTCGGATGAGGTCGAGACTTCCCCACAGAAGAACCTGGGCCATATCCTGAGGGCATAATGCATTATGCAGGCCCAACAGCCGAGGGAAAGATAGGCAGATACGTATCCGGACATAATGCCGACCTGCACGTCCGACCTCAAATTGCAGGGAGTAGCGAAAGGGCCGGGACGGAAGTGAGGGAGTACGCATCCCGGCCATGAGTCGGAGAAAGATGCACGATACATCTAAGGTGATTTCCACGGTAACGAATACCGACTACCGTTAAGACAAGGAAGGTTTCGCGTCTCCGCCAATGTCGTGGCTGGTAGTTGAGATTCTGGAAATCAGCTGAATTGAGCTACGGCAAGCCGCTCCTACAAAACAACATCGTCAAAATAATAGTCGAGCATCATTTCCCGCTTGGTCGCGGGACTGCGATCATCGGCGCCCGGATGCTCAGCACTTGCAGTCCTTCTTTTCTTCCTTGTACATCATGTAATTGATGCTGTCCACGAGCGCCTGCCAGCTCGCTTCGATGATATCGTGGGACACGCCCACGGTGCCCCACTGGTCCACCCCGTCCTGGGATTCGATGAGCACCCGCACGCGCGCCCCCGTGCCGCCCTTGCCGGGAAGAACGCGGACCTTGTAGTCGCTCAGCTTCATGTCCTTGAGCTGCGGGTAGAACTTCTCGAGGGCCTTGCGCAGGGCGTTGTCGAGCGCGTTTACCGGGCCGTGCCCCATCGCCGCGGTGTGTTCGGTGTGCCCTCCCACCCGCACCATGATGGTCGCCTCCGCATCGGGGCACCCGTGGTCGCTCGACTTCTGATCGATCACCCGAAATCCGATCAGCTCGAAGTAGCGCTTGCTCTTCCCCATGGCCTTGTTCAGCAGCATCTCGAAGCTCGCCTCGGCGGCCTCGAACTGGTAACCCTGGTTCTCCAGTTCCTTGATTTCCTCCAGCACCTGCATCGCCACGGGGTCCGAACTGGAAAGGTTGAGTCCGTACTCCTCGGCCTTGCGCCGGATCGCCGCCCGCCCGGAAAGATCGGACACGAGCACGCGCCGCCTGTTCCCCACCAGTTCCGGGTCTATGTGTTCGTAGGTGATGGGATTGCGCTCCACGGCGCTGATGTGGATGCCCCCTTTGTGCGTGAACGCGCTCCGGCCCACGAACGGCTGGTACTTATTGGGCATGACGTTGGCCACCTCCAGGATGAACCGGCTGATCTCGCGAAGCTTCCGGAGCTTTTCCGGGGGAATGCAGGATATGTTCATCTTCAGGGAGAGGTTCGGAATGATCGAGCAGAGGTTGGCGTTTCCGCACCGCTCGCCGACGCCGTTGATGGTGCCCTGCACCTGGACGGCCCCCATTTCCACGGCGATGAGCGAATTGGCGACGGCCAGTTCGGAGTCGTTATGGGCGTGTATGCCGAAAGGAACGCCGGGGAACCGGTCGCGCACCGCCTGTATGATCTGCCGGATGGTTCCGGGCAGGTTGCCGCCGTTGGTGTCGCACAGGACGAGGCAGTCCGCTCCGCTCTCCACGGCCATTCCCAGCGTCGCCAGGGCGTACTCGGGGTCCGCGCGGAAACCGTCGAAGAAATGCTCCGCGTCGTAGAACACCGTCTCCACGCGGGAGCGCAGGAACGAAACGCTGTCCCTGATGATTTCCAGGTTCCGCTCCAGGGAGATGTGCAGAGCGTCATGGACGTGGACGGTCCAGCTCTTCCCGAAAATGGTGACCACGGGGGTCCTGGCTTCTATCAGCGCGTTGAGGTTCGCGTCGGTATGGGCCGCCTTCATGGGGTGGTGCGTAGATCCGAAGGCGGCGATCCGGGCGTTCTTGAGCTGGTAGTTTCTTATCTCCTCGAAGAACGTGACGTCCCTGGGATTGGATCCCGGCCATCCGCCTTCGATGTAATGGAGCCCAAGCTCGTCGAGCCTCAGGGCGATACGGACCTTGTCCTCCACGGAGAGGCTGAAATCCTCCGCCTGTGTGCCGTCTCTCAGGGTGGTGTCGTAGATGCTTACTTGCTGCATGGGTGCGCCTCTTGAATGGAAATCGGAGGCCGGGAGCCGGAAGGCGGGTATGAGGAAGCCGAATACCGGGTCCTTGTACTGTGTGCCCGATACGGCGCGCTCGTTACGGCCTCGAGTCTTCACGTGAACCGAAAAGGCCGGCAGCCTGAGTTCACTCTCATCTCAGACCGGCGCCGGCCCGTATCGGGCATCCAGTATCCGGTTTCCGGCTTTCGTCTCCGCCTAACGGTTTCCGTTCGGCTCCTTGTCCAGTTCGAACGCGTCGTGGAGGACGCGAACGGCCAGTTCCGCGTACTTCTCATCGATGACGCAGGAGATCTTGATCTCGGACGTGCTGATCATCATGATGTTGATGTTGTTCTGAGCGAGAACATCGAACATCCGGGTGGCGACGCCGCTGTGGCTCCGCATGCCGACGCCGATGATGGAAATCTTCGCGATATCGGTATAGCCCTGTACGGGACCCGCTCCCATTTCACGGGACACCCTTTCCGCAATCGTCATGGTCTTGTCGTAATCGAGCCTCGGGACTGTAAAGGAGATATTGGCCTGTCCGGGTATGCCGCTGTTGCCCTGGATGATCATATCCACGTTGACGCCGGCTTCGGCTATCGGTTTGAACAGTTTGGCCGCCATGCCCGGCTGATCGGGCATATCGGTCATTGTAAGGCGAGCCTCGTTTTTGCTGTAGGTGATTCCCGAAACCACCACCCTTTCCATATCCTCATCCTCCTTCATAACCAGCGTCCCTGGAGCGTCAACGAACGAAGAAAGCACCATTATCGGCACGTTGTACTTCATGCCGAACTCGACGGAGCGGATGTGGAGCACCTTCGCTCCCATGCTGGCCATTTCGAGCATTTCTTCATACGAGATCTTCTTGAGTTTTCTTGCTTTCGAATACACGTTGGGGTCCGTGGTGAAGACGCCTTCCACGTCCGTATAGATTTCGCAGACATCCGCCTCGAGGGCGGCGGCCAGCGCCACGGCGCTGGTATCCGATCCCCCGCGCCCGAGCGTGGTGATGTTGCCTTCGTCGTCATAGCCCTGAAATCCCGCGACAACGACGATCTTTCCCTCCTGGAGCCTCTCCCGGATCGGAAGGGTCTCGATCCAATTGATACGCGCGCGGCCGTACCGATGGTCGGTGATGATACCCGCCTGGTACCCCGTCATGGAAACGGCTTCGAATCCCATGTCCTTGACCGCCATGCTGAAAAGGGCGACGGTGATCTGCTCGCCCGTGGATACCAGCACGTCCATCTCCCGTGGGTCCGGATCGGGGCATATCTCCTTGCCCAACCGGATGAGCCGGTCCGTATCGCCGGCACGGGCGGACAGGACAACGACCAGGTCGTTACCTTCCCTCTTGCTCGCCACGACACGCCTGGCCACGGATTTGATCCGTTCGCAATCCGCGACCGACGTTCCACCGTACTTCTGAACTACAAGCGCCATGTCGTTGTTGAAACCTCCGTAAAACTGCCCTTGGTTTTCCTCACCCCTCAACCGCGGGGAAGCATGAAATCGAAAAGAAAAAACGGTACGGTAAAATAAAACAATCCATTACCACATTTGCTTTTCATATAACACAAGAATTTTAGTTCCTTATTACCTTCCACACTCACTCACCCGCCATGAGCGCGAGGCGGTGGGAAATCACCCTTTCATCGACACAGCTACGAAGGTGGAGAGAGTACCGGCAATTCCCGTACATATAAAATAATATTCGGAAAAGAGCAAGACGGGACTCTTCGCCTTTCCGCAAGTAGCGGTTTCGCGGGCGATGTGGAAGGCGAACTCAGGAGGGCGAACTCAGGGATTGGCGGGCCGAAAAAAAACGGCGCGCCCGAGGGGTAGCAGCGAGATGCCGGCGCCCGGCTTCCACGGTCCCGAGCGAGGACCGCGGTCTTCGAACTACCGGACCGTAAACGGCGGGATGCCGGAGCGTGCGGACAATGCACTCCCACGCTCCCGCGTGGGAACCCCTGCGAGGGCCCCCCGACGAGGGGAGCTCCTGTTGTAAGGGGACCCCCCACGAGGGAAGCCCTGGGAGAAGGACCCACGACTGGGCGTGGAAACCCGGCGATCCGAACAAAAAACTGCTTCAGACGCATCAAAAATCGTCGTCAAGGGGAAGAATCTTCTCCGGTGAAAGCTCCTTTGCCCTCCCCGTGCCCGGCGGCGGCAGCGTCGTGCTCCTTCCCCTACCCGCTCCCGCATCGGCGGCTGAGACCGGGACCAGTGTTCTTTCCGCTTTTCCGGTCGCGCCCATGCGGATACTCGGCGGTCTTTTTCTCTCCACATGGCCTGCGCCCCCTACCAGGGCGGCAAGCTCAAAAACGAACTCTCTCATCTGCGCCGCCTGGGAACTCATCTCCTCGGCGGAAGATGCCGACTCTTCGGCCGTAGTGGCGTTCTGCTGGGTGATTTTGTCCATTTCCGTTATGGCCACGGTGAGTTGCTCTATCCCTTGGGCCTGCTCTCCGGAAGCCGATGCAATCTCACCGATCAGTTCTCCCGACTTTTTGACGATCCCCGCTACTTCGCCGAATTCCCTGTTCGTTTCCTCGACCAGTTGAGCCCCTTCCCTGACTTTGTTGACACTGCCTTCTATAAGAAGCGCCGTGTTTCCGGCCGCATCCGCGGCCCGCATGGCGAGATTTCTCACCTCGTCGGCGACGACGGCGAAGCCCGCCCCCGCCTCGCCGGCCCTTGCGGCTTCCACGGCCGCATTGAGAGCGAGCAGGTTGGTCTGGAACGCGATCTCGTCGATGGTCTTGATGATCTTTTGTATCTCCTCGCTCGCCCGCGAGATCTCCTGCATCGAAGCCACCATGCCGAGCATCGATCCGCTCGCCCTTTCCACCACCCTCTCCGCCTCTCTCATGAGGGAGTTTGCCTGACTTGCATTGGCGGCGTTTTGCTTAGTCATGGAAGCCATCTCCTCCAAGGATGCGGAGGTTTCCTCGAGCGACCCCGCCTGCTCGGACGCCCCCTCGGCAAGGTGCTGACTCGATGCCGACACCTGGGTCGACGCTGCCGCAACCTGTTCGGATGCGTCGCTCAGAGTATCCCGCAGCCTTACGAGAGGGCCTTTGATGGAAGCACAGATGAGAAGAGCCGTTGCAAAACCGGCCAGGGCCGCGAGCGCGCCGATGACGCCTATGGTCAGTTTGAGCTTGCTTGCGGCGTTCAGCACGCTGTCCTGGCTGGTCATCCGCCCGGATACCCGCTCCGAAGCCTGGTGCATCAGGGCCTGGAGATCGGCGATGCTCTTCATGGATACCGTGGAAAATATGTTGTCGGCTCGCTCCTGGTCCTCGTATTTCTTTCTGACAAGCTCTCGGGCGCCAGTCAGAATGCTTCGGACCTCGTTCACGCTCTGTTTCACCTGTCCCTGAACCAGGTCCATGGCGCCGGAGAAGTCCGCATGGGCCAGTCTTTCATTTATCTGCCGGCCGATATCGTGGAGTCTCTTGTGTGGGGCTTTTAGCTGTTCGAAAAGAGGCTCGAAATCGGGATGCGCTTTCCGCAGTTGTTCCGCCTCGGGGCCGTAAAGCCATCTCCCGAGTTCACAGGCGCGGTCGTCGAGCTGGACCGAGATCTTGTCTTTTCTCTGGATTACTTCTTCGATTGCAGTTTCATACCAGAGGAGATGGTCCCGCTCCAGCCTGTAGAAATCGGAAAGGAGCTTACCCGTGTTGAGCTTGTTGGAGTACCTGGCGATCTCTTCCGCGGAATGGTGCAGGACCCGGTGAGGCTCCTCCATGGCCTGAAGGAGAGGAGCGAGTTCCGGGACCGCCGACTCCGCCTGCTTTCTCTCCTCGCCGTAGAGCCACTTTCCCAACCCGCATTGGTGATCGTCCGTTTGCACGTCGAGCTCCTTCGTATTGTGATCCTGCATGTAGCGGGTGAGTTTCGCCAGCCAGTTCAGGTGATCGATTTCTCTTTGTTTCAGCACCTCGTTGATCCGGCTTCCGGTGATCATGCTCATACTGTCCGAAACGATGCCGTTTACCCCCATGAAGGCCGTTAAACCCAAAACGGCGATGAAAACTACCAGGATCCCAAATCCGAGACAAAGCTTGCGGTCGATAGTGAGCCCGTGCATAATCCCCCCAATGACACAAATGTCCTATTGATAAGCAATTTCTAAAATTTATTCCCAATATTAAGTATCTCTTACTATATTAGCTTAATCCGAGAGATTGGCGCCTATTGTATTGCAAAGCGCATACCATTTCAAGTCGGAAAATTGTTGATTATTGGATGCAATACGTTAGATATGGCGGTGGCTCGCAAATGATCGAAGCTGTGATAATAATCCAACCAACATTTGGAATTCTTGCAAGATCGATTGCCATAACGAGAGATTGAGCTTGTTCCCGATCCGATTCCCGGTGGAAAGGAATAGGGAACAAGCTCGTTTCACTGAGAAGTTGGATACTCTCTGTCCCATAAGGACCCTGCCTTGCCGTTATGCAACCGAAATGCCAGTTAGAAGTTTTTCGAGACTGCATGCAAACCCGAAAGAAGCATTTATTGATATCTACTTGGGAATATAGGTTTTATTGTGCGAGGCAAAATTACGGAGCCTGCGGAGGGAAATCGGAAGCGGATTCGGTGACCAGGTGAAAAGCCGGTTTCTTCGATATCAAGATCCACTTTGACACAGACTGCGCCAACACACTTTGTGCCATGGCACACTCCCCGGCAGGCGAACACCGGATGAGTTCGCATCGCACCCCCGGTGCGATGCCTTATAAATACTTCTTTTTCTTGTTACGGAAGGTGTAATAGTTCATATTGAGGAGTCTTGCGGCCCTGCTTTCATTGCCGCCGGTAGCTTTCAGGGCTTCCGCGACATAGTAGCGTTCAATGGATGAGAGCACTGCATCGAGATCCAACCCGTCCGGGGGGATCGGCGGGGTCTCGACCGGTACGGCCGCATTGCCCACGCATTTTTCCGGCCTGTCCAATCCCAGGTCTTTGACGGTAAGTTCCGGGCCATCCCCGAGAAGCGTTCCCCTCTCGATAAGATTTTTCAGCTCCCGCACGTTGCCTTTCCAGTGGTGTTGTTTCAGTGCCGCTTCGGCCCCGGGGGAAATCCCGGAAAAGACCTTGCCGAATTTGTTGCTGAATTCCTTCAGATAGTACAGCGCTATGGGCATGATATCGTCGCGCCGTTCGTTCAGGGAAGGAACGTCCATTTTGATCACGGCAAGGCGGTAGTAAAGGTCCCTCCTGAAAAGGTCCTTCTCTATAAGGGCCTCGAGGTTCTTGTTGGTCGCGGATATTACCCTGGCCCTGACGCTTCGTTTCCTGAGTCCTCCCACCCTGTAGAACTCGCCGTTTTCCAGGAAGCGAAGCAGCTTCGCCTGGGCCTCCACACTCAGGTCCCCGATTTCATCCAGGAAGAGCGTGCCTTCGGCAGCCTGCTCGACCAGTCCCTTCTTGCCTGAAGTGTCCGCGCCGGTGAAGGCGCCCTTCTCGTATCCGAACAGTTCGCTCTCGGTGAGTTCCTTTGGAAGAGCGGCGCAGTTGAGAACAACGAACGGGCCGTGGGAATTGGGACTTTTATAGTGAATGGCGCTTGCGAGCAACTCCTTCCCCGTGCCCGTTTCCCCGGACAGAAGAACCGGGGTGTCGCCGCTTTGGGCGGCCCTGTTTATAAGCTCCATAACCTCTTGAATCGCAAGGCTCTTGCTTATGAAGCAGGGAATGTTCTCCCTTACTTCCTTCTCATGAAGAACGCGAATCTCCTTGCGCATGCGGATCTTTTCGAGAGCATTTCGAATAGTGATTTCAAGTGCTTCCATTTGAAGGGGCTTTACCATGTAATCATAGGCGCCGCTTCGCATGGCTGCGACAATCGTCGGGACCTCTTCGAACGCCGTGATCATAATGACTATTGCATCGGCATGAACGTTCTTTATGACCGGCAGCGCCTCGATTCCGTTGATGCCCGGAAGCCCTATGTCCAGCAGGACTATATCCGGCGGGTCCTCTCTCATGGGACCGAGGGCTTCCTCCACGGTCTGAAAGCTTCTCACTTTGTACTCGGACCGGAGGTAGAGAGATATTCCATTCCTTGCGCTTGGATCGTCGTCGATTATGAATATCGAATACATGCTACAGCAGTTCCTTGTTACTGCGTGGAAGATGGATAATGAAGCCGGCGCCGCCGAGCCGGCTCTCCGCTATGTTGATGGAACCTCCGTGCTCCGCTATGATTCTTTGCGTGATACTGAGACCGATGCCCAATCCGTCATGTCTCGTGGTGAAAAAAGGATCGAATACCTTTTCGCGTATCTCCGCGGGTATCCCGGGACCGGAATCGGATACGCCGATCGAAATCCTGTCGTCGGCGCAGGATGTGATTATCCGGATAATCTTCTCTCCGTTCCGGTTCTTGAAAACCTGGATGGCGTTGCCGATGAGATTCATGAATACCTGCTCCATCAGTACGCGGTCCGCGTAACACTCCGGCAAGTTGGGGCTTAACTTCAGATCCAGCGACACTCCGTATTGTTTCAATGTAGTGGAGGAAAGCTTAATGGCTTCCTCGATGCATCCGTTCAAATCGATCGGATCGAATGCCGGTAAGCCTTGTCGCGAAAAATCCATGACTCGCCGGATGACGGATTCGATCCTGTTGGAAGCCTTCCCTATCTCCTCGAGGACCTCTCGCGCGGACGCTTCCTCGAGTGTTTCCGAATCCATCATCCTTTTCAGGGCGCACAGATACGAGTTTATTCCCGTAAGCGGATTTCTGATTTCGTGTGCGATGCCGGCGGCGACATGGCCCAGCGACGTCATCTTGTCCTTGATCCTTAAGAGCTGCTCCAGTTCCTTAAGCCTTGTGATGTCCACCACATTGAACAGAACCGCGGCCCCGGTGTCGTATTCGATCAGGCTCCCGCGGCCGTGAATCCACTTGCAGCTATGGTCTTCCTTCGCTTCCGAGCTGTTGATCCGGATTTCGAAGCTCGATACGCGGGAAGACCTCGAGACGATATCCCGGCAGCATTTCCTGAACTTCCGGATGTCGTCATCATGAATTCTGCAGTTTTCGTCTTCCATGGTTTCCGGTATCCGGCCGTATATTCTTTCCATCTCCGGATTATGATAGATCACCCGCCCGTCTCTCACTATAAGGATTCCCACGAGCGCATTCTCCGCAAGCATGCGAAACCGCTGTTCGCTCCGGTGCAGCTTCGCTTCCGATTCCTTGTGCTCCGAGATGTCCTCGATGACCGCTATACCTCCCAGGAAAGCGCCGTCCCGGGATATGACGGGACCCCAAACAGATCTTATATGGCTGATCCTGCCTCCGGTGACCGGACAGTAGCCACCCTCGAAGCGTCCTATCCTTCCGGCCAGGCAGTCGGAAACAGCCTGTTTCGCCTGCTCGTCCTCCAGGGACGCCAGGAGGCTGAAGCCGATCAATCGTTCTTTCGACGTTCCCAGTATCCGGGCGAAATTATCGTTACAGGTCGTAATGGTTCCATCCTCGTCGAAATGGAAAATACCGAGGGGGGCATGCTCGAAGAGCAGGCGGTACTTGTCGTTGGACTCCATAAGGGCTTTTTCACGGTTGTTGATTTCGACGGCCATGGCGTTGAACGCGTCGGCCAGGTCCTGCAACTCCGCGGAACCCTCGATCTCGATCGGGTGATCCGAGTCTCTCTGCCGATATCGAAGCACATGGTCCCGAAGTTCCACTATGGGCTTCGTAATATTGCGGGAAACGGCAAGAGCGGCGACAAACACCGCCAATGAGACAAACAGAAGCAGCCCCGCATGCCGTAGGAGTTGCAGCTTGATCGGTCCCATAACGGCATCGACGGGACGGCCGACGAATACCTTCCAACCGATGGAATCGATGGATGTGACGGCCATCATTCGCTCCACGCCGGTGGGAATGCAGGGGAAGATGCCGGTAATCTCTCCCCCTGCCATGGCGGCCCTTACGGTTGGATGGTCCCGGGGGGGATTGCGTCCCTCCCAACTCATGTCCACCTGCGGGTAATGGTAGACGAGCCTTGCGTTTCCGTCCATCAACATGAACGATCTGCCGCCCATCCGCTCGATGCCCAGCGTTTCGCTCAATCCCTCGGGTCTGACGAACGCGCAGACCATTCCGAGCAGTTCGCCCGCGTCGTCGCGAATGCCTCTGGCTATGCAGAAAACGGGATCATGTACCCACTTCGTGGTGAAGATCCCGGTTGCAACCCATTCACGCCCGGATACGATATCTTTGAAATACGAACGGTCACTGACATCGAGATCCAGGTTTTCCCACATGCTGCACGCGATGTAGCGGCCGGCCGGGGTTACCCACGCCAGATTCCGCACGGCGGGGAGTTCCGCATTGTTCTTCCTCAGGATCTCGACCATCTGTTCGGGAGAGGGAGGCTGCGGGTAGGTGAGGTGGAGTCCGACAGCCAGTTCCTGCTGAGCGATGCGGCGAACGAATTCTTCGAATGCAATCGCCAGTGCGCGGCCGACTTCCAGGTTCGTTTGGAACTCGTTGCTTCGTCGTGAACGGAATTCACCGTAGTGGTGCGCCGCCTCCACCGCGACAAGCGGAACGAGCACCGAAAGCAGAAGGAAATACAGCTTACTCCGAATGCTCCGTGGAAACTTACAAACGGGCCGCATTCATCGAACCTCCTACGGATGGGGCGCCTGCAATTCCTCCCGGTAATTCCTATAACAAAAAACAGCGACCGATTGAGCCGCTTGAGGGACACCCGATTTCGGGATTCCCATAATGCAACTCCGATGCCATAAGACTCCATAAGATCGAATGATTATAAGATCTTATAATTGCAGTACTTTGATGTCCGGTGAAGACTATCTGAGCGACCGGCGGTGGGCGTGATGGTAACTCTCATTCATCGGAAGTCCTGTTCTCGTGGGGCGATTCCTCCCAGGAGCGCACGGAGTGAGGCCTTGCGTCTCCTTTCCTCTTACGGGAAG
>CAYOVG010000078.1:0-21637 GCA_964407285.1 uncultured Syntrophobacteraceae bacterium | reverse complement strand
TAACCGGTCGATTGACCTTTTTCTTTCTATTTCAAAGTATTAGCGGGTGAGCACCAAAAAACGCCAATCTGAAAAAAATTATATTGACCTATACTATTTGCATATTTTTGACACAAGGAATATGGACAATAAAAAATTACGCCGTTTACAGAGTTTTTTCCTTGAGTACAAGTTCCTGGAAAGGGTTGAATTTCGCATCAGGCGTCGTGAAAGCCGGGAACCTTCAGATTTTCTTGAGTTCTATTCTGGAAGAGAAGGAACTCTATCCTGCATGGTTCATCAAGATGGTTCAGGAGCACGGATTCGTGCATTGGAAACCTCCGATTTATCAATCCTATTTGCCGGAAGAGATTCAAGTACAGCAAAACTACATACAAAGCGTCTTGGGAAATACGAATAAGCCTGAGAACACGGTAGGCCAAAGAATTCTCTCCGACATTTATTCAAAAGCATACACCAGGTTTCTTATCAAGCACCCCGAAATAATTTTGGACAAATGCCTTAAATCGTATAGCATGTTTTGGGAACCCATCCGTAATTATTCCAACCTGTTTATGGGTCTGTTATTCGTAGATCCAAAGATCAGAAAACCGTTTAACATTGTGAGCAGTTTGAAGGAGATATCAAGAGAAGGTATTTTTGACAACCAATACGTTATGAAGGGAAATGTTCTTTCAAAAACAGGGAAGAACACATGTTTCTTCACGCTTCCTTACATTCCCATGTATGTTTATATTGCAAATATACTTATTATACACATTTTGACACCACTAACGGCCATTTATGAGATTGTCCTTTGTTTCCATAACTATCTCAAAAAGAAGCATAGGATCTCCGATATCCCTGAGCGAGATAGAATTCTTTTTTTCTTTCTTATCGTGTGCTACATATACGTTGCCGCCACGATGAATTTGCCGGAATATGGTGAGAACATGAGATTTCGGCTGAGTATGGAACCGATGATCTGGTTGCTCTCGATTCTTTCTATAACAATGCTATTCCGGCATATGAGATCTTATTCCAGAAGAAGAGGCTTACGGAGCGAGCATACCGAGGCCGCAACACAGCCGTAGGAGCCGCCAAATGCTTCCAATACAATGAGTCTTCGGCCCATTATGAATCAGTCACGAAAGATGCAGCTTACATCGCCGTATCATCGATTCAGTTTTATCCCGCCCGTAAGGGCGGTGATATTTGACGTTGACGGCACTCTATACGACAAGTCAAAGCTCTACAAATACATGTTGCTGGAAATGCTGCGGTTCGCCGCCGTATGTCCGGCTCGGTTGAATGATCTCAGGATTCTATGGTATTTTCGCAGATTGAGAGAAAAAAATGCTTCTTCCGGCAACTTGGAGCAAAGACAGTTTGAATGGGCTGCCGGTGCATGCAACGTCCCGGTTGAAAGGGTGCGGCATGTAATCGAAGAGTGGATGTTTATGAAGCCTCTTGCATATCTGAGAGGATGCCTCCACCCGGGCATACGCGAATTGTTCTCTCTCCTCCGTTGGAACAAGATTCCCATAGGCGTCTTTTCCGATTACCCCGTGAAGGAGAAACTCGACGCTTTACAGCTAAAGGCGGATGCCGTCGTAAGTGCAACCGATGCAGAGGTGGACCGATTGAAACCCGACCCTAAAGGACTGATCGTCACCGCATCAAAACTCAATGCTGCGATAGGGAACTGCCTCTCTATCGGGGACCGCGACGACAAGGATGGAGAATGCGCCAGAAGAGCAGGAATGCCCTACCTGATATTGAACCGAAGCCGGAGTCGGCACGCACGGGAATTCACATCTTTTGCCGAAATAACCAACTGGCTGCAGTCATGCGCGAAGCAAGACATTACATCCGACTTGCACGGCCACACCAGTACGTGAAGAATGGGTTTGTCTGGCTCCCCGTCTTCTTCGGGCATAAGCTCACCGACACCAGTGCTCTCGCAAATGCAATGTGGGCATTCATTGCATTCTCCCTCGCGGCAAGCAGCATCTACATCCTCAATGACTTGAGGGACCTGGATGCGGACCGTGAGCATCCCTTGAAGAAGAATCGTCCACTGGCAAAAGAAGAAATCAAACTCCGGCATGCTGTCGCCTTTATGGCTTTCCTCCTGGTTGCCTCCCTATCTGTTTCCTATTTCCGGTTTCCCGGAGAATTCATTTTAATCCTTTCCGCCTATCTCATAATCAATATTGCCTATTCTTTTTGTCTCAAGCGCTACGCCATAGTTGATGTGGTCTGCATCGCCATCGGATTCGTCCTTCGAGTCTTTGCCGGAGGTGTTGTAACCGAGGTCCCGATCAGCCAATGGATCATCATAATGACTTTTCTCCTGGCCATTTTTTTGGCATTGGGAAAGCGGAGAGACGATCTCCTTCTCATGACTTGCGGTCATAATCCCAGGAAGTGTTTGAGCGGCTACAACATTGAGTTCGTCTCATCAAGCATGATTGTTATGACCTCCGTAGTCATTGTGGCTTACATTCTCTACTGTGTCTCACCTGAGATCATACAGAAGCATGGAACAAACAATCTGTATTTGACCAGTTTCTGGGTAATTGTCGGTATTTTGCGCTATATGCAGATAACATTTGTTGAAGGACGTAGCGGAGAGCCGACGCTTATTCTACTGCACGACCATTTCCTATGGGGTATAATCGGGGGGTGGTTCCTGACGTTTTACTGGATAATGTACGGCTCTAACCATTAATGAATAAGCACTTAGATTCGTGGAGAATTCATGAAGATCTCCGGATGGGGGAGATTTCCCATAATTGATGCTGAAGCGACCTGCTTTGAGACACGAAGACAGCTTCGCACCTACCTGGAGAGGAAGGGGGATTGCATTGCGTATGCTCAAGGCCGAAGTTACGGCGATAGCGCTTTGAATGAGCGTGTGGTCTTATCGAGACGCTATGATAAAATCCTGGCGTTTGATCCTCTCGAAGGTATTGTAGGATGCGAAAGTGGAGTGACTCTGGCCGAGATTATCGAGGCTTTCCTGCCTAGAGGCTGGTTTCTGCCCATAACCCCCGGGACTAAGTTCATCAGCGTCGGGGGCGCTGTCGCAAGCGACGTGCACGGAAAAAACCATCATAAAACCGGTTGTTTCAGCGAGTGTGTACTCTCTTTCAATCTGATGCTGCCGGGCGGGCAGGTCGCATACTGCAGCCGAGAAGAAAACGCCGACCTCTTTCATGCAACTTGCGGAGGCATGGGGCTTACCGGAATAATTCTCACGGTCAATATGAAACTACTCCGGGTGAAGAGCGCCTACATACGTGAGACGATCATACAGTGCGCCAATTTGGAGGAAGTTTTCCACCAGTTTGAGGCTCATTTTGACAGCACATATTCAGTAGCGTGGATCGATTGCCTGGCAAAGGGGGACCGCGGTGGAAGGTCGGTCCTGATGCTCGGCGAACACGCCCATTCGGGTAAACTGGAGCCTCCTGCTAAAACAAAGCTATCCGTGCCGTTTAATTCCCCTGCGTTTTTGCTCAACAGGTATTCGACAGCTCTGTTCAATTCTATTTATTACAAGAGCCGTCCATCTTTCACTAGCGGGAGACTCGTTCCCCTCGAAGGGTTTTTCTATCCCTTGGACGGCGTTGACCATTGGAACCGGATTTATGGATCGAAAGGCTTCACTCAATATCAGTTCGTATTGCCGAAGGAAGCGAGCCCGGAGGGGCTCAAGGCGGTCCTGCACAAGACCTCGGAGGCCGGCGTGGGATCATTCCTTGCCGTGCTGAAGCTGCTCGGTCCTCGGAATGACAACTACCTATCCTTTCCCATGGAAGGCTATACCCTGGCGCTCGATTTCAAGATTCAGAAGAAATTGTTTCCTCTTCTCACGGAACTGGATCACATCGTTTTGGACTACGGCGGAAGGATCTATTTGAGCAAGGATGCTCGCATGTCAGAGGATACCTTTAGAAGGGGCTATCCCCAATGGGATCGATTCTCAAGACTTAGGGAGCAATATGGCATGGGCCTGAAATTCAATTCACATCAGTCAAGACGGTTGGGAGTCTAGCTATGCATCTTCTCATTTTGGGGGCAAATTCCGATGTAGCTCAGGCAATTGCACGAAGCTTCGCCAGGGAGGAGCATGCAAATCTCTACCTCGCTTCCCGCGACATGGAGATTCTTGAAAAAAGAGCGCTGGACATTGCAACCCGCTTCGGAGTGGAAGCGACCCCCGTATATTTCGATGCCCTCGATTACGCTTCCCATGCCGAGTTTTATGACAGCCTCACCCCTAAGCCGGACGGCGTTGTGGTTGCGTTCGGCTTTCTTGGAGATCAGAAGCGGGCGCAGGCCGATTTTTCTGAAGCCAGACGCATAATCGAAACGAATTTCCTGGGCGCCGTGAGCATCCTGGAGATCATTGCCGGGGACTTCGAAACCAGAAAGCATGGATTCATCATCGGAATCAGCTCTGTTGCCGGAGAGAGGGGTAGAGAGAGCAATTACATTTATGGTTCCGCAAAGGGGGCTTTCACGGTTTACCTGAGTGGTTTAAGGCAGAGGTTGTCCAAGTCGAACATCAAGGTTATGACGGTGTTGCCCGGATTCATCCGGACGAAAATGACCAGCCACCTCGATTTGCCGGAGCGCTTGATGACCACCCCCGAGGTTGTGGGGCTTCAAGTGAAGTCGGCCTGGAATAAAGGAAAAGAGGTCATCTACAGTCTGTTCTTCTGGAAATGGATCATGATGGTCGTCAGAATGGCTCCCGAGGGCATCTTCAAGAGACTGAAGATGTGAAATATTAAAGGCGATACGGCAATTCCGGCTGAGTCGGTCGTGGCGGGACGGACGGAGCAGTTGTAGGACAATTCGGCGCGAGGAAACGGCAGTAGAGGGCAATGGATGGATAGAGAAGCCGGGAAGTAGTGAACCCGGTTCTCTGGTTCTGTGTTGACCACTTTGATTTCATACAGCCGAAACCAGTCCGAGGCTTTTTCACTCCCGCCCGTGCTGTCTACTGGATTTATCGATGTATGCATCACCGTCCGCTTCCTGGAACGTCCGTCCCAATATGAAGACAAATTCGGGAATCTGATGTTATGGAAGCCTCATACCGGGAACGAATGCGAGTTCGGGCGCGGCAAAGAGCGGCAACGTCCGTTCTTTCCGGACCATCCTTCCGAACTTTCTTCTTTATTTTTAATTTTCACGCAACTATAATCGCTTTGTTGGAATTAAAATGTTATACATACGTAATACATTATTCTCCGAAACCGGACATCGCCGGTTGGGGATCGACCCCACTGGATGGTATGGTTTGTGCAATAACTCGCACAACACCAATATAGTGTTTTGCATCGGTTTTTTTATGCGCCAAATTTAGATGGAGGGTTTTATGCGAAAGGTTGTCTTGTGTCTAATGGGCCTTATGCTTTTGCTCGGCTCAGTAAACGGTTTTGCGGCAACGATCAGTCTGACGTCGCCTCTCTCCGATACGAGCGTCAAGGAGGGTGACGATTACTTCAGCGATGTGATGCAGTATCCCCTTTCGTCTTTCAGCGAACGAAGAGGGATGTACTGGGAAGAAAACTTCACCGACTCGAGTATCAATGTAAATGGCGGGACATGGAACGGTACTTTCGCAACGGCCGGCGGATACGTATTTCCCCTGTTCGCGGGATTTCCCCTCGCTCTGAACACCGGCCGCACGGGACAGAACTTTCCCCTGAACGGCAGCAAATACACTTACCTCTCGGTCATGGATAAGGTATCCAGCAGCAACACCAATGTAGTTTACTGGGGGACGCAGGTCGACTGGCCCGACGGAACCATGAAAAGCGCGGTATTCGACGGATACTACACCAATACCCAGGGAATCCAGCTTCCCGATACATGGAAGGTGAACCATTACAACTTCGCCTCCACAAGCAGTTGGACATCTTCAAACATAACCGCGGTACGGCTCGATCCTTCCTCCTCAGGTCCGGCAGGCACCACGGTTTCGTATGCATGGATTCGCGCGAGCGATCCGAACTCGGCTCCGAACCATACCATCAGTTGGAGCGCTTCGGAAACGGTATCTCCTACCGATTCCGCCATCAAGTATAAAGTCAACATCTATATCGACTCCGACAACAGCGGATTCGACGGCGCGTTTTTCGCCCGCGCCACGGCAAGCGACGGTTCCTACACTTTCCCGACATCCGCTTTGCCACCGGGAACTTACTACTTCTATCTGAAGCTTTACAACAATACGGATTCCGACACGCTGCTGGCCACATCCGGATACAGCGGCAAGCTGACCGTCAATGGAAAGACCCGTATTGCGTACTCCAATCCCAGCTATACCTCCGGCGAGGATTATGCCACGGCGGTAGTCGGGAATCCTTGGGATATGCACGACAGCAGCGATGTCGCCAACCTGAACCTGCCCGAGTACCAGCGGCAATTCAAGGATTGGAGCTTTACCGACGGATATCTTAAAGCCATAGCGTATATTCCATCGGGTCTGAACCAGAACGAATCCGACGACCAGGTCTGGCTCAACATCGACCAGAACAATCCTATCGACACTTCCAAATACCGCTACCTCACGTACCAAATGGGTATCGACTCCAGCAACTACACCAATATCAGCAACAAGGTGGACAAGGGCTTCCTCAGCCGCGTCATTTGGTGGAACAACGGAATCAATGTCGACGGCAGCGAGACCAAGGGTAACGTCGTATACGAGGACACGCATTCGTACACCATCGACCTGCTGGGATCCAATATATTGTCGATCGACAATACCTTCCCCGCCAACACCGGGTGGAGGGGCAATTCCAAAGTCTACCACATGAGGCTCGATCCGACGGAAACTTCCGTCGATACGTGGTTCTATATCTATGATGTAAAGCTCACCGCACCTCCGGAACCCGGCGTCGGCAGCAATTTCACCATCCAATTCACGACGACCGACAAAGAAAGTGAAAACGCCTCTGTAGCCTTTTACATCAACAGCACGAATTCCGGTTACAACGGGACGTTGATCGGATCGAGCACCTTCAACCCCGGAACCAATAGCTACACGTTCAGCACGAGCCTTGTGCCCCAGGGCGAATGGTACATCTACGCGGTCATAACCGATGCCGCGGGAAACGTCTCCTACCGCTATGCCGATGTTCCCATCAAGGTAGGTCTTGCCGTGTGGCACGACTGGTTCGCGGTGGATACGAAGGAAACTCCGATGGTGGGTGATTTCAACGGGGACGGGAAGACCGACATCATCACCTTCACGCGGGATAACGCGAATGCCGTCGGGGATGTGTACGTGGCTCTTTCGGAGGGCAGCTATTTCGGTTCCAACAACAAATGGAACGACTGGTTCGCCATCAGCCAGGACGAGACTATCGTCATCGGCGACTTCAACGGGGACGGAATGGACGACATCGCCACGTGGCTCGGCAAATCCACGAGACAGATCTATGTCGCCACCTCCTTTGGAGCGGGGATGAACGAGTCGGCGCTGTGGCTGAACAGGATCGGGGACAGTTCCGACGACGTGCTCAAGACCGGCGATGTCAACGGAGACGGTTACGAAGACCTGGTTCTCTTCTCCAGGAATACGGGCAGGGTCTACGTGGCCACATCGAATGGAAGCAACGCATTCAACGCGATCGAGACATGGCATGAGTTCTTCGCCGTAAGCACCTACGAGCGGCCTGAAGTGGGAGATGTGGACGGAGACGGCAAGGACGATATCATCACCTTCGCCAGCGACAGCCCGACGGCCAAGGGTGACGTCTACGTGGCTCTTTCCACCGGTAGAGAGTTTTACGACAGGCACAACTCGGACAAGTGGAACGACTGGTTTGCCGTTGAATCCAGCCAGCGGATCAGGGTCGGCGATATCAATGGAGACCGCAAGGACGATTTCGCGACGTTCCTTCCTCCTCCGTACAACCAGGTTTATGTGGTGTACTCGCAGGGTACGGGAATGTCCGACAATTATCTCCTTTCCTCGGATTTCCCCACATCTTCCACCGACCAGCCCTTCATTGGAGACGTCAATGGGGACGGCAAGGGAGATTTGATCGTATTCACCCAGGGTTCCGGCAAGGCCAAGGTGAGGATCACCCAGTAATTCGTCCGGCTATATCATCGAGTAACGTTTAACGCTATCCCGCGGCAGCAATGCCGCGGGATAGCCCGCTTTTGTTCCCTGGTCTCCATGGTGCAAATACGTCCATCCTACCGCACTCTCAGACACTTCACCCTTGACAATTCCATCCGCTCATTCTAAAAGGTGGGGCAAAATCTGCGCCGCGATTCATCGCCTACTCCCGTTTATCTTGCTGCCGCAGCCATGAGGTAAGCGAGTTTGCGGAGCTGTGCGCGGTCATCGCTCTCGAAACAACTGAACAACCCCTGCATGTTGCGTAAACCCTTAAAGCATTTCGCGCCCGGGCAAAGGGCTTCCGACGCGCCTTGAATACTCCCTCGCGGGATTGGCGATGACAAAAAAAGGAAGTTACGGCGATATTCGTCACCGGGCACATGGAAAGCGTCTCATGGATGATCCTTTTACCGAGTTCGTCGATTGCAGAATGTGCGGCGCTTCCTGGAGGAAAGCCCGCAGCATCTACGGGCAGATCAGGAAATGCCCGTCCTGCGGTCTCGTATACGTCACTCCGCAAATACCGATGGAAGAGATGCGCGCAAGACTGCGCGGTTCCCAGTACTGGAACGAGGAATATCTCCCTTCCTATGCCGTGGTTGACCTTGCGACGCGTTATGCCGAACCCCTGGAAATGATGAAACCGTACTTCACGGGCTCTCACCGCCTGCTGGATGTGGGTTGCGGGGCGGGTTTCTTTATGGCGGAAGCGCGCAAACACGGGTGGGAGGTGGAAGGGGTTGAAATACTGCCTTCAGCCGTGGAGTACGCGCGCAAGGAATTCAACCTCAAGGTTCACATCGGGGAGATTGCCGAACTCCCACTCCCCGACGGTCACTACGATGTCATCACGATGTGGGAGACGATCGAACATTTGCAGAATCCGATGGCGATTCTCGAACAGGTGAATCGGCTCTTGCGGCCCGGTGGGCTGCTCGCGCTTTCGACTCCGAATTTTTCGAGTCTTGTGCGCCTGCTGATCCGGTATCGCTGGCCGTCGATCGGACCCGGCGATCATATTATCTATTTTACTCCAAAGACAATGACGAAAATGCTGAGGCTGAACGGATTCGATCCGAAGCGGGTGGCTACCGCGGAATTGGACACGAATGTCATCAGGGAGCGTACGCCCTTCCCGCTCCTTCGGTACCTCGTCGGGAGGGGATTCGTGGAAAGAAACCTTCGTGAGAAGGCTCCATTGTGCGGAATGGGGGACGTTTTGTTCGCCTACGCGGAGAAACGCCGCACGGTTTCGCGGTAGGCGGAGCAGAAGAACCGATGAGCGGCCGCTCGGCGCCGATCCCCCTTCGCGAACGGTTGGGCCTCCAATCTTCGCTTGACAACGGCGCACGCTCATTTTAGATAGTGAGGCCTGAACCGACTGCACAGGGACGGCATTTGCCGGCATATATGCGGAAATATCGCTGAGTTCAGCCCTTGACGGCTCCTTCGCCGGGATGCCGCGCGAACGCATGCGTTTGCGGTCCAGGGTCCGGCAAGGGTGTTATAATCATGGGCTGTCTCTCATTTTCCTTTTCACACTGTAACCAAGTGTGCGGAGCTGTGTTCCGAGCAACCCGCACGGGATTCTTTCGATGGATGAGTGGCGCAAGTATCAGTTTAGAACGGCGTATACCCTGGCGTTGTCTTTCTTCCGGCAACGGGAGTTGCTGACGAAAAGACTGCGGCAAATCTGGCAGGCAGAGGGAGCGGGCGGCATTGTCCGGCGTCTGAGAGCGCGTGTCGGCGGCTCCAATCTCTACGGGCCATCCATACCCACCCAAGAGCAAATAGAGAAAATCCATCTTGAGATCAGCCGGTTACGGCATCGGCCGCTTTTCAGCATCCTTGTGCCCGTTCACGATGTCGACGCCCCGTGGCTGCGAAGGGTGATCAGTTCCGTCCTGGACCAGTACTACCCCGACTGGGAGCTTTGCCTTGTCGATGACGCATCGAGCAAGCCTTACATCATGACCATCCTGAGGGAGTACGCGCAGGCGGACCCCCGCATACGCATCAGACACCTGCCCAACCACCACCATATATCGAGGACGAGCAACGTTGCCCTGTCCATGGCCACCGGTGAGTACATCGCCCTGCTGGACCATGACGACGAGCTTGCCCCTGAAGCCCTCTACGAGGTGGCGAAGCTGATCGATCTCCATCCCGATGCGGATATGATCTACAGCGATGAGGACCACATACATCCCTCCGGCTTCTTCACGAACCCGATCTTCAAGCCCGACTGGGCCCCCGATCATCTCCTATCCCAGATGTACACATGCCACCTGGGGGTCTATCGCAAGAGCCTTGTGGAGAAGATCGGAGGCTTTCGGGAGGGGTATGAAGGCAGCCAGGACTACGATCTCGTGCTGAGGCTCGCTTCGCAGGACGCAAAAATATACCATATCCCGAAGATTCTCTATCACTGGAGGATGGCGGCCACATCGGTGGCCGGCAATCCGATGAACAAAACTTACGCCGATGTGGCCGCAATGAAAGCCATTCAGGATTACCTGGACAACAACGGGCAGGACGCCATTGTCGAGCAGGGAAAATTCTACCTCAGCTACCGGGTTCGTTACCACATCAGAAAACCGCTCCAGGTGGCGATCATCATCCCCACGAGGAACCAGGTCGGGCTTCTGCGCTCCGCCATCGAATCCATCAGGAAGAAAACGTCCTACTATCACTACACGATTTACGTCGTGGACAACGGGAGCGACGATCCCAAGACCATTGCATACCTGGAGAGGCTGAGGGACTGCAACTGGGCGAGGGTGATCGACTGCCCGATGCCGTTCAACTTCTCCGCGATCAACAATTTCGCTGTTTCGAAGACGAACGAACCTCTTCTGCTGTTCATGAACAACGACATGGAAGTGGTGAATGCCGAATGGCTCAGCGCAATGGTCGAGCATGCCCAACGCCCGGAAATCGGCGCCGTGGGAGCACGACTGTACTTTCCGGACGACACTATCCAACATGCAGGCATCATTTTGGGGATCGGCGGCTACGCGGGCCATTCTCATAAGGGCATGCCCAGGTATCATCCCGGTTATATAGGGCGCAGCATGATCATCCATAATGTAAGCGCCGTCACCGGCGCATGCCTCATGACCCGGCGCGAGGTATTCGACGCCGTCGGGGGATTCGACGCCGAGAACCTTCCGATCGCGGGCAACGATGTGGATTTTTGCCTGAAGGTCCGGGAACTCGGGTACAGGATCATATTTACTCCGTACGCGGAACTGATCCATTACGAATCCAAGAGCCGCGGTTACGAGGATACGCCTGAGAAAAAGGCCCGCTTCGAGCGGGAGACAGGCTTTTTTCGCAGCAAATGGAAACATCTCCTGGAAAAAGGGGACCCGTACTACAATCCGAACCTGCGTCTCGACAGGGAAGACTTCGCCGTAAGGGAAGAAGTGCTGAGGGCGGACAGCGGCATTACGGCTTGATCGACAGAAGGAATTTGTCCGCGATTCTCCAGTAGAGGCTACCGATGAGAATACTCATAACAGGCGGCGCAGGGTTTGTAGGCGCGTCGCTGTGTAAATCGTTCAAGGAAAATTTCGCCGGATGCGACGTGGTGGCGCTGGATAACCTCAAGCGCCGCGGGGCTGAACTCAATATTCCCATATTCAAGCGTATGGGAGTGGATTTCGTCCATGGCGACATCCGGAACCGGTCCGATCTGGACGACCTGCCCGGTTCTTTCGATCTGATCATCGAGGCCTCGGCGGAACCGAGCGTGCTTGCGGGCACGGGAGGCCAGTCTCCCAGGTATCTGACGGACACCAATCTCATGGGTACTCTGAATTGCCTGGAGTTCGGGAGGCTGCGTAGCGGCGGCATGATTTTCCTATCGACCAGCCGCGTCTATTCCATTCCCGCCCTTAAGGCCATACGGCTCAAGGAGACCGCATCGAGGTTCGAACCTGAAGAAGGCGGACACCCTCCGGGTTTTTCGGGCTCCGGCGTTTCGGAGGACTTTCCCACCACCGGAGCGGGATTCCGGTCTCTCTACGGTTCCTCGAAGCTGGCGTCAGAATTGTTCATCGAGGAATACGGCGCCAATTACGACTACCCGTCAATCATCAACAGATGCGGCGTCATCGCCGGAGCGGGGCAATTCGGAAAAACCGACCAGGGTGTGTTTACGCTTTGGGTGGCGCGACACGCTTTTGGAGGCGCGCTCTCCTACACGGGTTTCGGCGGGAAGGGAAAGCAGGTGAGAGATCTCTTGCATCCCCTGGACCTGTTCGAGTTGATCAAGGTTCAGATGCCCGAGGTTTCGAAGTTCAGAGGGGATGTATTCTGTGCGGGCGGTGGTCCGCAGGGTTCGGTAAGCCTTAGAGAATACACGTCCATCTGCAGGGAAGTCGCCGGGAGAGAGATTGAAATCGGGTCGTCGCCGGCAACGGCGAACGTGGATGTGCCCTATTTCGTTGCCGACAGTTCAAAAGCGGCAAAGGCGTTCTCGTGGACCCCCCGGATTCGTCCGAAGCAGATCGCCGAAGATATCTTTGCCTGGCTGGAGTCGGGGACAAGTCATCTGAAACCATTGTTCACCTAGCTGTTCAATAGTTCAATAGAAGAGGGATAAACAGGCATGTCGGTTGCTGTGGTAACAGGCTCATCAGGTCTTATCGGAAGTGAAACCACCCGGTTTCTTCATGCCAAGGGAATGGAGATCATCGGGATCGACAACAACATGCGCGCTTACTTTTTCGGGGCTGACGGCTCCACCGACTGGAATGCTCAAATCCTCAAGCAAAGCCTGCCGGGATATACCCATCTCGATCTCGATATCAGGGATCAGAAGGCAATCGAAAGCCTCTTTCAGAAATACGGGAGAGATATCTCGCTCGTGGTGCATTGCGCCGCGCAACCTTCCCACGATTGGGCGGCGCGAGAACCGCTGACCGATTTCAACATCAATGCATGCGCGACTCTTTACCTGCTGGAAGCGGCCAGGCAATTCGCCCCGGAAGCAACATTCATTTTCACCTCAACGAACAAGGTTTACGGAGACGCTCCCAATTTCCTGCCGCTTGTCGAGACTCCCAGCCGGTGGGAATGCCGGGAAGGCCACCCATATGCGGAATTCGGGATCGATGAATCGATGTCCATCGATCAGTGCAAGCACTCGGTCTTCGGGGCGAGCAAGGTTGCCGCCGACGTGATGTGCCAGGAATACGGCCGCTATTTCGGAATGAAGACGGGAGTATTCCGCGGAGGGTGTCTCACCGGCCCCGCCCACAGCGGGGCGGAATTGCACGGCTTTCTTGCATACGTGGTCAAATGCCAGCTCACCGGCCGTCCGTACACCATATACGGCTACAAAGGCAAGCAGGTCAGGGACAACATACACAGTTACGATCTCGTGAACGCCTTCTGGCATTTCCACCAGTCACCGAAGCCCGGTGCGGTTTACAATATGGGGGGCGGCAGGCACAGCAACTGTTCGATTCTGGAAGCGGTCGACATAATCGCGGAAATGTCGGGCAGGGAACTTGTTTTCTCCCTTTCCGACCAGGCGCGGATTGGAGACCATATCTGGTGGATTTCCGATGTGCGCAAGTTCAAGAATGACTTTCCGGAATGGGACTTCACGTATGATATGAGAGCCATTCTCGGCGAGATCGTCTCCGCGACCGCGGAGAAAGAGGGCATCAGGCTATGATGAGACTGTCGGTTGTGATACCCGCCCATAACGAAGAAGGCTGCATAAGGTCCACCGTGGAGTCGCTCACGACAACCCTGTCCCGCGAGGACATTCCTTATGAAGTGCTCATCGTAAACGACAACTCGACCGATTCCACCGAGCAGATTCTCCAGGAACTGGCAGCCGAGAATCCGAACGTCCGGTATGTGAACAACTCGCCGCCCAACGGCTATGGCTTCGCGGTCCGAAAGGGGCTCGAGTGTTTTCAGGGCGATGCCGTAGCCGTCTACATGGCCGACAACTCCGATAGTCCGGACGATCTCGCCAAATTCTACTATCGATTGCATGAGGGATACGATTGCGTATTCGGCACGCGCTGGAGCAAGGGCGGGAAGGTCTACGACTATCCATGGGTGAAGCGAATATTCAATCGCCTCGGCAATCATTTCATCCAAATGGTAATGCAGATCCGCTACGACGACGTCACCAATGCTTTCAAGCTGTTCAGGCGAGAAGTGATTGAAGGATGTAAGCCGATACTCTCCCACCATTACAACCTGACCATAGAGTTGCCGTTGAAGGCGATCGTCCGGGGCTATTCGTATGCCGTCATTCCGAATTCATGGCGAAATCGGGACGTGGGCGTATCCAAGCTGAAGATCAAGGAGATGGGATCACGTTACCTTTTCATTGTCCTCTATTGCCTCATCGAGAAGTGGCTCTCCTGTCGGGACTACCATCGGTGCAGTATGGCTTCGGAGGCCAAATCCGGTCAGGCCCCAGTGGAGGAGTTGGCCGGTGAAAAGCATTGACGTCGGGTGGGCCAACCATGCTTTCATGGCGCTTGGCGGCCTTTTTCTTGCCCTACACCTTACAATCCTCATGTCCTATTCCGTCAATATCCCGATGTGGGATGAGTGGGCTTTACTGGGCGAGAATTCCCTGGCGAAGGCTCTCAATACGAGCTGGCTTTTCGAGTTTCACAACGAACACCGGATCGTCTGGACCAAACTTCAAACCTGGCTTCTCTATCGCGCGGGCGGATGGAACCTGAACGCAAACGTGATGATCAATTTCTTCATGTATGCGGTTTTCTCGCTGTTCGTGGTAAAGACGCTCCAGGACCGATTTGCCGTCCCCATGGGCTTTGTCCTTGTGCTCATGAGTTCTACTCTTCCCTGGTACAACCACTACAATCCCTTCCAGAGCCAATTCCACTACTTGCTCATCTTTTTCTTTTCAGCAGTCATGACGGCGATAAGATCCGACCGCCTGCATCGGTTGAGCGCCTTATTCGCCATAGCCGCGGCGTACTCTTTCAGTTCCGGCATCATTTGCGCCGCCGCGTGCGTCGGGCTGTACCTCACCCTGGCATACCTCAGGCCCAGCATGCGCAGCAGCTATCTCATGCAAGCTCTGCTGGTCGGGATATTCATAGGCTTGTGGTTCATCGGCTTTCACAGGTCGGCAGGTCATCCGCCATTTGCCATGCCATGGCATCCGGCATTCTGGCATCACTATCTGAACACGCTCTCGGCCGGATTCGGTTATCAGGGCTTAAGCATGATTCCGGGAGCAGTTCTGCTCCTTACGGCCGCGGGACTTTGCCTCTGGCGTGTTTTCACGCTGGGCGAACTAACTGAAGATCAAAGGGCGGATTACATCGGCGTGATCACGATCATAGCCGCCATACTGGGGTCCATCGCCTCCATATCCATGGCCAGGGCGGCGTTTGGAGCGGTTCAGGCGAAGGCGTCCCATTATACGGAGATCTCCGGTTTCCTGATCCCGTTCCTATGGATTCTCTTTACGGCCGCATCCCGGAAGGTCCCGCATCATGCCGGAAAGTTCCTGATTGCGGGAGTGGTTCTTGTCCTTGTCATCCCGTTTCACGATGAGTTCAAATGGAAGAGAGTGTATACGAGGGAATTCGAGAAGAAGCTCGCCGCGCAGCGTTGCGTGGGCGACTATTACAAAGGCAGGTCCGACGGCAGTTGCCCGATGACGTATTTTGTCTGCCTCAAGGATGAACTGGACCGTGCAAAGAAGCTGAAGGTTCTCTTCTATCGGGAATTGAAATGAACCGGTTGCGGTTCCCTGATGCCTATTATCCTCGCTTTCTTCCTTACACCGCGAAAAGATGCAGAAGAGATCCCTTACTATCGTTTTTCCAGTGCTTTTTATTTACTTTTCCATATGGGCTCTTATAAGGCCTCCGTTTCAGTCACCGGATGAAGCCGTGCACGCGCTGAAGACCTACTCAATGGGTTCCGCGCCATTCATATCGCAAGACCCCATGCTGGCCATAAATTCCGGCTTCTACAATCCGCTGGCGAAAGAACGGATATTCCATCACATTCCATTTCGCGATCATGTCAAATTCAGCGACGAATTCATTTTTCATACGAAAAGTATTTCATGGCCCGACTCGGGAGGTACAGTACCCGCCCTTTCCCATGTATTCAACTATCCTCCTCTGTACTACGGACCGGTATTTCTGCTCGGGCAGTCCGCAACCGAAGTGTTCGAGCTTTCGCCCTACGACAGTTTCTTTGCATACAGAATTGCGTCCTGTTTTCTTGTGGCTGCCCTGTGGGCCCTTGCGTACGGGTACTTATGCCGGGCAACGGAAATGCACGATTCCATTTTCCTTGTCATCATGCTCAATCCCATGCTCGCATATATCTCATCCAGCATCAACCCGGATGCAATGGTGTGCCCGGTCTGTTTCTTTCTCATGATCTGTACTTACGAGTTGTTTTTTCATAGGGCCCCGAAGCGTACCGTCTTCTGCATTCTGCTGCTCTGCGCGGCATGTTTCATAAAGCCGTCCTGCCTTCTGTTGTTTCCGACCATTGCGGTCACGACCGCAATACTGTGCTTCGCGCCTTCGGCGCAATCTCCCGTAAGGGCCGCCGGTATCGTATGCGGCGTCAGCCTGATCGTCGTACAGGGGCTTTATTACTACTGGAGTAATCCCGTGGCCTATATCCACGAGGGTATACAACCGATTACGACAACGCTTTCACACTACTTCAGCGAAAGTGTTATCGGCGATCGCGGATCATGGATCGTGGCTTCGTACTGGGGTATTCTGGGCTGGCTGGACTACGAGTTGCCGAAACCCTTTTACCATGTTTTGAATGCTTTGTTCCTTCTCAACCTGGCGGGCTGCATAGTGAGCGGCCACGCCTGGTTTTCTAAAAATATCACCTGGTATTCGTTCGTGTTTGCACTGGTTTTTTCCGGCGGCATGTTTGCACTGGAGTACTATCTGCTGCCAAGGTTCGGTTACGTTCTCCAGGGCAGATATTTTCTGCCGGTGTCGTTGGGTTTCGCCATCGTTGTTTCCCATAATTACAGGTCGCTTCGCTACTTGTTGATTTGCTGCCTTCTGGTGTTCAACTGCGCCTTTTTTGTCAAGACAGTCGATCGTTACTACGGAGGAGACTGGTCCCTTGCCTGGCGGGCGCTCCCGTTCACCGCTCCAAAGCACCTACCGGCTTCGGTACTCCATTACCAGCCGTAACGGGTGGGCGCCGCGCTCCTTCAGTCGAACGGTCGTCGGGAAATCCATCCAATGGAAGACATTCTGAAGCCGATCAACGCATACCTCCATGGTATCGGATTGGTCCTCTTTCTGCTGCACCTTATTGTTCTGATGTCGTACTCCCTGAACATCCCCATGTTCGATGAGTGGGGTTTCCTGGAAAACGACGCTCTGTCGAAAACGCTCAGCATTCCCTGGCTTTTCGAACTGAACAACGAGCATCGCATAGTCTTGACGAAGCTCCAAACATGGCTGCTTTATCGTTTCGGCGGATGGAACCTGAACACCAACGTGATGATCAATTTCATCATATACGCCGGTTTCGCTTTCCTGCTTGTAAGAACGCTCGAGGAAAAATACAACGTTTCCCTGGGCTTCGTCCTGATCTTGGCGGCTTCCGCGCTGCCGTGGGGCAATCACTACCATCCTTTCCAAAGCCAGTTCCATTTTTTTCTCATCTGCTTCTTTCCGGCGGTCATGACGGCACTGAGATACGACCGCTGGAATAACGCCGGCCCCGCATTCGCCGTGATCGGCGCCTACTCGTTCAGCGCAGGCGTGATTTGCGCGATCGTCTACATCGGCTTCCTGATCGTGCTCGCCCGTTCGAGACGATCCATGCGGTCTCGATATATTATTCACGCAGCCGCAACCGGGGTTGCAATCGGCGTCTGGTTTATCGGTTTTCACACGAATCCGGCTCATCCCGCCCTGATCATGCCCTGGCAGCACACTTTGTTTTGGGATCATTTCCTGAACGCAATCTCGACGGGATTCGGCTACGAAAGCCTGAGCAACATCCCCGGGACCCTCGCGCTCTCGGCGACCATTGGTCTCTCCATCCGGCAAATCGTCAAAGCAAGAGGGCTTTCCGAATCCCAAAGATCGAATTACATCGCCCTTTTTGTCATAATCCTGGGAATCCTCGGCTCTCTGGCGTCGATTTCCACGGCCAGGGCGGCATTCGGCCCTGCACAGGCAAAGACGTCGCGTTATACCGAAATTTCCATGCTGTTGATTCCTCTTATGTGGATTCTCATCGTCTCCGCGTCACGGGAATTACCGCGGCTTCTATCGAAAATCGCGTGCGCCCTGGCGCTCCTGGCGATCATCGTCCCTTTCTACAACGACTTCGGCTGGAAGAGCGTCTATTCGAAAGAACTCGAGAAGAAACTGGCCACCCGGCAGTGTCTCGGCGACTACTACATAAGAGGCAGAGGCGATGGAAACTGTTTCATGAGCTGCCCCGGGTCCCTTGCCGACAAGCTGATTCGCGCCGAACAACTGGGAATCGTCTTCATACACGAGCTGAATTGATCGGAGCCTCAGCCACTCTCAACAAACACCCCATCACCGCGGAACGTGCGAATATGAGAAAATCCATACGTGAAATGATCCCCGACTGGAGAAGCGAGACTTGCATCAGAGTCAGGAATTTTATCCTTACCGGTTCCATCGCCGCCATGGTCAACCTTGGGTCCATGGTGTTTTTCATCGAAGTACTCGGGTTCAACACGTACCTGTTGAAAAACATAGCCAACGCGCTTTCGATTGAAATAAGCGTCGTGGCGAATTTTATCATGTGCCGGCAATGGACCTGGCAAGATGCGCCCAGGAAGGCGGGAATGGCGCTCGTGGGCCAGTTTGCGTCTTTCAATGTAGCGGTCATGACGGGTGTGGTGCTCCGGATCGCCTTGTTCGCTGTATTGGATTTGACGGGCATCAGCTACATTCTCAATACAGTAGTGGGCATAGGCGTCGTTGCCTGCTTCAGCTTCTTCTTATACGATAAACTGGTTTTCAAGCGGCCCGCGGTAGAAGCATAGCTTAGAGACCTTGAGACTTATGAAAACAGAAAGTCCGCGGATGAGCGGAAATACGCCCAATCCATTTATCTCGATAGTTGCGCCATGCTACAACGAGAGCGAAGTCCTGGAAATGTTCTTCGAGCGGGTAAAGGGTATATGTGAACGCCTGAACCTGCCGCATGAAATCATCCTGGTGGACGACGGCTCCACAGACGGCACATGGAACATTATCCAGGGACTTGCCCTGCGTGATCCCACGATACGGGGGTTCCGCCTGTCACGCAACCACGGCCATCAACTCGCCCTCTCGGCGGGACTGGTCCAATGCCGCGGCAAACGAATTCTCATCATCGACGCCGACCTGCAGGACCCTCCGGAACTCCTCCCGGAAATGATGAAGCTGATGGACGACGGGGCCGACGTAGTGTACGGCCAGAGAATGACCCGAAAGGGAGAATCCCTGTTCAAACGTTTTACCGCCGCCCTCTTCTACAGGCTGCTCAACATTCTCTCCGATACGAACATTCCGAGGGACACCGGCGATTTCCGTCTCATAAACGACAGAGTACTGGAAGTATTCAACAGGATGCCCGAATATCACCGCTTCATCCGCGGAATGATAAGCTGGATCGGCTTCAGGCAGGCGCCCCTGTTCTACAACCGGGAGGAGAGAGCGGCCGGCCGGTCGAAGTACCCCTTTCGCAAGATGCTCACCTTTTCGCTGAATGCGATTACCAGCTTTTCGATGAAACCGCTTCGAATCGCCTCCTATGCAGGTCTGTTCACGGGGCTGGCGTCTTTGCTGATGATCATCTACATCGTAATCGGGAATATGCTGGGTCATACCATTCAAGGATGGGCAAGTCTGGCGGTCATCATACTGTTCCTCGGCAGCATGCAACTGTGCGTGCTCGGCATCATAGGGGAATACCTGGGACGCCTTTTCCTCGAAGGCAAGAACCGTCCCCTCTTCATCATAGAACAAACGGTCAGCCAATCTTCGTCCAATGATGCCGGCTCGACAGTCCCTCCACGACAGATTGGCGTAGCGTAGCCGGAAAACGCCGCATCTTCCGGTAACTGGAATTCTGATTTCGCGATCGGGAATACGGCCTTTTCCATAGACGATCAGGGAGCAACAGGATGAAAGCTGTCATACTGGCGGGAGGATTGGGGACGCGGATCAGCGAAGAGACCCATTTGAAGCCGAAACCTATGCTGGAAATCGGCGGGAAGCCGATCATATGGCACATCATGAAGCACTATTCGACCCATAACATAAACGACTTCATCATCTGCCTCGGCTACAAGGGGTATCTCATCAAGGAGTACTTCGCCAATTACTACCTGCACATGTCCGACGTAACCTTCGATATGCGAAACAACTCGATGGAAGTGCACCAGCAGCACTGCGAACCATGGCGCGTCACCCTGGTGGACACCGGACTGAACACCATGACCGGCGGGCGTATCAGGAGGATAAGACCGTACCTGAATGAAGAGACCTTCTGCTGCACCTACGGCGACGGCGTTTCGGATGTGGATATTACCACCGTCATCGCTTTCCATGGACGACATGGCGGACTTGCGACATTAACGGCGGTTCAGCCGCCCGGCCGGTTCGGCACTCTCGAGATGGAAGGAAATACCGTTTCCAGGTTCCAGGAGAAGCCCCTGGGCGACGGCGGATGGATCAACGGCGGCTTCTTCGTTCTTTCTCCAAGAGTCATCGATTACATATCGGGAGATGACGTCACCTGGGAGCGTGGGCCGATGGAACGACTGGCGCGCGAGGGAATGCTTCAGGCATACAGGCACACGGGGTTCTGGCAGGCGATGGATACACTGAGAGACAAGAATAAGCTGGAAGAGCTCTGGGCATCCGAAAATCCTCCATGGAAGACATGGTAGCGTAACCGGACCGGGAAAGCCGTTTTTCCATACAACCCATAGATCAGCAGAGGCTCTATTGGATCACCACGCAACACTCCCGACAACACTAGAGGGCAGAAGGGTCCTGGTCACCGGTCATACGGGTTTCAAAGGCTCCTGGCTCTCGCTTTGGCTGCTCCACCTCGGAGCCGAAGTCATCGGATACTCCCTGGCTCCTCCATCGAGTCCGAATCTTTTCGAGAATCTCGGGATCGAGGAGAAGGTTATCCATTTCCATGGAGATATTCTCGACGAGGCATCGCTGTATGGCGTATTCTCGCGGCATCAGCCGGAAGTGGTTTTCCACCTGGCCGCCCAACCCCTCGTGCGTCTCTCCTACGCAAACCCTGTGCTCACCTATCAGACCAACGTGACGGGTACCGCTCTCGTTTTGGAAGCAGTGCGCAGAACTCCCTCGGTGAGGGCCGCCGTCATCGTGACCAGCGACAAATGCTACGAGAACCGTGAATGGTTCTGGGGCTACAGGGAGACCGATCCGATGCGCGGCCACGACCCTTACAGGTCGAGCACGGGGTGCG
>CAYOVG010000077.1:0-21778 GCA_964407285.1 uncultured Syntrophobacteraceae bacterium | reverse complement strand
CAAGCAATCCGAAAAACGCTGCCTATCGGAAGCAACAAAAAGCACGAAACTATAGAAGATAACCTCGGACACGGGTTTCCTGTTGCTGAGGGCCATAGACGAGCGATTCGGGGTCTTGGGTCCAATCGGGAGTGAACTTGAGGATACCAGGTCCTGGGTTCATAGCAACCACACCCAGCTTCAGATGGTGCGGCAGAGGGTATATCAGCTAGCTGCCGGGTATGAGGACTGCAACGATGCTGACTTTTTGCGAGTTGATCCCGCCCTTCGGCTCGCCGTTGGCAAGGGCGACAAAGCCGGGGCAGGTCAGTCGAGGCTATCGAGGCTTGAGAACGAGGTCCTGGGCACCGAAGATGGGTTGAAGGCACTCGAACAAGCCCTTACGAGGTCCAACGATGCGCTCATGAGGAGAAAGAAGAAGCAGCGCGTGATCTTGGACGTTGATTCAACCGAGGACCCTGCGCACGGCAAGCAAGAGAACGTGGCGTTCAACGGTCATTTCGGCAAGAACTGCTTTCACCCGTTGTTCGCCTTCACGAGCGACGGGGACTGCCTGAGGGCGAAGCTGAGGCCCGGCAACGTTCATTCAGCCGATGGTGTTCTGGAGTTCCTCGATCCGATCGTGAAGCGGTATCGGTCCCGATTCATCCTGTTCTGGCTTCAGGGTGACGCAGCCTTTGCTGACCCTGGGGTGTACGAGTATTGCGAGGGTGAACGGGTCACGTACTTCATCAGGCTTCCGGCCAATGCGGTCCTGAACAGACTCATTGACCCGTATCTGACGCGTCCCGAGGGGCGGCCTCCCAAGAGCGGCATTCAGATCAAGCTGGTTGATCTCCGGTATCAGGCCAAGACCTGGGACAAGGAACGTCGTGTGGTTGCCAAAATCGAGTGGCACGTGGGGGAACTCTTCCCAAGGATAGGGTTCATCGTCACCAATTCCAATCTCCCGGCCGGGAAAGTGGTCAAGGTATACAATGGTCGCGGCGATGTTGAGAACCGGATCAAAGAGGGTAAGAACACCCTGCGCTGGGACAAGACGAGTTGCCGTCGCTTCGCCGCCAACCAGGCCCGGTTGCTCATGGGAGTGTTGGCTTACAACCTCCTCCACATGCTCAGGCAATTCTACCTCGTGGGCGAAGAGGTCAAACGGTCCGTGGAATGGCTCATCAAGCGACTCATCAAGGTGGGAGCGAAAGTCGCGTATCACGGTCGGAGGTGGCAAGTTCATGTGGCATCAGCCTTCCCCTTGGCCCGTTACTACCAAGCTGTGTTCGGGTGAGGACGGCGAGGACATTTTGGTTGACTGTGAGAGAATGGGTGAGGTATGCTCAGAAACAGGAAAATACGGGCTTGATCATCAACGTGACCACGGTTTTGCCTTCCCCCTGCCTTGTGAGGGACCATTCAGGGTCGCATTGGGTGTCAAGGGGACACTGCCGAGACCGAATTCCGGGGCAAATGTCCCCGAAATGGCAAGACCGCGGCATAATTCCGGATCAACAGAGGTGAGGAATGTCTCGGGCCCTTGATGGATTGCGAGTCCTGGATCTGAGCATGAATTTGCCAGGTCCTTACATGACCTGGATTCTTGCCGGCCTCGGTGCGGAAGTCGTGAAAATTGAGAATCCTGCGGGTGGCGATTATGCGCGAGCACTCGCGGGAGAAACCGACTCACCCTTTTTTGCCGCGGTGAACCGGAACAAGAAGAGTGTTGCCCTGAATCTGAAACACCCTGCAGGTCGTGAGGTCTTCCTCAAACTGCTGGACCGTTACGATGTGCTGGTGGAGGGGTTCAGGCCCGGAACCATGGAACGCCTCGGGTTGGGATTTGAAACTACCAGTGTTCGCAATCCTCGCCTCATCCACGTTTCCATCTCCGGGTACGGCCATGATGGCCCATATCGCCTTCGGGCGGGACACGATATCAACTACTTGAGTCTAGCCGGGATCCTGGGAATGACCGGCACTCGGGACGGGCAGCTCGCCATACCGGGGGTGCAGATGGCCGATGTTGCCGGGGGGAGTCTCATGGCACTGACCGGCCTCCTCGCCGCAATCATTCAACGTGAGACCACCGGTCGCGGTCAATTCGTAGATGTGCCCATGTTCCATGGCGTTCTCTCTCTGGCTACCATGGTCTTTGCCGGAGTCGACGCAGGTCTTGAAAGGCCTGAGGCCGGGAGAATGCTCCTCAACGGTCGCTTTCCCTGCTATGGGCTGTACGAAACGTCCGATGGACGGCACATGTCGCTCGGAGCGCTTGAATTGAAGTTTTGGCAGAATTTCTGTGACACAGTCGGCAGCGAGCAACTCCTGGCGCAGCAGTTCGGTGGACCCGAAGCGGTGGGAGAAGTTGCGAAGATCTTTGCTTCCCGCACCCAAGAGGAGTGGATCGAATTGTTGAGGGACGCGGACGCGTGCTGCGAACCCGTGGTGCCACTGGATCAGGCGGTGGAATCTCCTTTGGTTGAAACGCGAAATATGCTGGAGCGGACGTCGGACGGGAGACGGTTCCTGGGATTTCCCATGAAGATGTCGTTATCTTCGCCTGTTGAGCCCATGCCAGCGCCGAAACTCGGGCAACACACGCATGAGGTCCTGGGCGATTTGGGACTGACCGACGAAGAAATACAATCATTGGCTCTTCAGGGCGCAACGTGATTGACGGCGCTTGATAATTGAGATGCATCCCGGATTTCGCGCAGAGATTTCCGCAGTAAATCCTGTGGACGCGCAGTGACAAGGCCGGTGAGAGCCGGATCGATCTCTGTAACCGTTACAAGCCCAAAAGACGATGAATCTCAGGACAGAAATCACGGAACCCTCAAGTTCGGGCGACCGGCAGCCGGTGAGTGAAAACGTGACCGGGTAATCACACCCCCCGGATGGGACACAATGAGGTGCATTGCCTTTAAGGTATCCACGACAACTCTCGGAAAAAGAAGGCGTACCTCGCGAGCCTGAACCTCTCTTAACGAGAGTCACGAGAGATCACGCCTCCGCTAGTCGGCGGGGTTGTTGGGGGATACCAATCCACCTCTGCCTTACTCAACAAAGACGGAGGCAAAAGTATGTTGTCGAGATTTTTTCTGGATCGTCCGGTCTTTGCATGGGTCATTGCCATCATCATGACGGTGGCGGGAGGCCTGGCGATCTACAATTTACCCATATCACAGTATCCGCCAATCGCCCCACCGTCGATCGCCATTGACTCTTTTTATCCGAGAGCTTCTGCTGAGACTGTCGAAAACAGCGTGACGCAGATCATCGAGCAGAAAATGACCGGATTTGACAAAATGCTTTACATGTCTGCCACAAGTGATTCGGTAGGCGCCTCCCGCATCCAGTTGACCTTTGCCCCGGGAACCGATCCGGACCTTGCCTGGGCTCAGGTGCAGAATAAGCTCCAATAGCGTCAAACATTATTCCACTTGCCGAAGCCGGAAGAGAAATACCCATGAAAAACATGAAAAATTTCTTTCGGGACGCAACCCTCGCAATCTGTGGAAGCCTTGATATTGAAGAAGCCCTCTATCATTGTCTTCTCTGCATTCGCGAATATTTACCAGCCGACATGCTTTCCCTTCATCTTTACGACCGGGACACCGGGACTCTCGAAACGGTGGCTTATGCGAAAATGGACGGCGGAAAAAAATGTTCATTCAAAAATGTCCTTCCAAATAACATTATGAAAGATATTGAAAAACGTCCGCCCAGAGGGGCTTGGCTCGTCGAGCGGCTGGGAGACTACGACGGAACGCGAGAAGCTGCCGCCTATTTTAACGCCTCGGACATGTCGGGTATCATTATGGACCTCGTTCTCGAAAAAGAGCTGCTGGGCGTGTTCATGGTTGCGGTTAAACGCCCGAACCGTTTTCTGCCCCGTCATTTTAAGTTTTTGGAACTGCTAAACAAGCCGGTCGCTGTGGCGCTGACCAACAGCATGCGCCACCGGGAACTCGAAAGTCTCAAGGACCTCCTGGCAGATGACAGTCGCTATTTCCAGGGCGAACTGAGGCGCCGGGTCGGTCAGGAAGTGATCGGAGAAGAGTTGGGGCTTCATAGCACCATGGAGTTGGTCCGGAGAATCGCCCCCCTGAACACCCCGGCCTTGCTTCTTGGCGAGACGGGTGTGGGCAAGGAACTCATCGCGGGAGCGATTCACAATCTGTCGCCCCGAAAGAACGGCCCCATGATCAGCTTCAACTGCGGGGCCATTCCGCCTACCCTGATGGATAGTGAATTGTTCGGTTATGAGAAAGGCGCCTTTACCGGTGCCAACGCCCGAAAACGGGGAATCTTTGAGCGGGCCCAGGGCGGCACCATCTTCCTGGATGAAATCGGAGAACTGGCGCCAGATGCTCAGATAAGGCTTCTGAGAGTGTTACAGCAAAAGGAGATCCAACGAGTAGGCGGGACGGAAAGAGTGCCCATCGACATACGTGTCATTGCGGCCACGCACCGCAACCTCAAGGAGATGATCGTAAAGAAGAAATTCCGTGAAGATCTTTTCTTCCGACTGAATGTGTTTCCTATTACCATCCCCCCGCTTAGGGAACGTCCGGAAGACATACCCGCACTGGTGCAGCATTTCATTATGGAGAAGGCGAAAGAGATGAAACTCAGGAGACATCCCCAGTTGATGCCGGATGAAGCGGCGCGTTTGATGGCCTACGAATGGCCGGGTAACATTCGCGAACTCGAAAATGCGGTCGAAAGGGCACTCATTCTCGACCAAGAACCTTTTCTGTCTTTTAGCGACCTTCCATCGGATTCGATAAAGAAGGGATCTCGAACAATAAAGCGCACCGTTTCGTCTTTGCCTCTGTCCCTCGACTCGGTTATTGCAAATCACATCCGATCCGTCCTGCGGTCCACGAATGGGAAAATCCATGGGAAAGGAGGGGCCGCTGAGATGTTGTTAGTGAATCCCAGCACGTTGAGACACCGTATGAAAAAACTCGGCATTACGGTCAATAAAACGGTCCTTCAGGATTAGGACCGTCACCCCTGAATAAGAATGCGATTATGAGAATGGGGGCAAGAGAATGACCACTTGCTTCTTCTATTTTTTGCTATCAATCGCCCGAATTTGCCCAGGTTTGCCGAGGTACGTAAAAAAGGGTCTTAAGGGCAACACAAAATCGGTTATATTTCCCATTTTCAGTGCCCCAGAAGACCGTGTAGTGTGTTGCCTCCGAGATTCTGTCCCATGAGACCTCAAGCCCCTCCGGGACCACGCTCAATTTCACCTTATGAGGAGGCTTAGGCGGATCTAATTTGCAAGTCTCCTGGGAACGCCCGCAAGCCACGAGCAAAGACAATCTCAAGGGCAAAAGCAGAGCTACGACAAGCAATTTCTCTAGGACAATTCGCGACCTCTTGTTCGGCATTGCCGAACTATGGACAAGCGTCCGTACCAGGACAGACCACTCCCTACGCCTCCTTTTGTGGGAGCGTTTGTTGATCAGCTTCTCATGGTGCTGTAGGAATGTCGGATTCAAAGAAGCGCAATTCCTCTTTGAGATCTTTCAAGAAGTTGTTTCGTTGACGGGCGCATATCACAACGTAACTGCCAATAGAGATCCATCCGAGGAGAGCGATCAACAGGACAATCGCTATGTGGTGAGCCACATAGGTGTATATTGCCCAAATTGCACCAATTCCCCCAAACACCCCTATTGCGCCCGAAATTATTGAGAAACACGGACACAGGTTACACTCCGGCACTGGCGGCGTAAACTGGACCATGTCCCCAACTGCGATTCGGTCGAATTCTTTATCCCAGAGAGGCTTTTCAAACTGTCGATCCTTGAACCCGACGATGACAAGATTCTCCTGCAATCTTCCTTTTCTGGTCTCGGTGACCCTCTTTTTCTTCTCAACAACCTTGCCCTGGACTTGCAGACCGGACAATCTATCCATGAGCCTTTCGGCTTCCATGGAAAACATTCCCGTCGGTCTCATTTTGCGCCTCCTTCGCAGGAGCGGGAGCGTGGGGTTCGATTATTCTGCCCAGGTGTAATAGTCGAGTACCGGTGCCAAAGGAAGAAATGGAAGCCTTTACCGAACTTCACAGCTATGTATCCGAGGCCCCCTATATGGTACCACTCCGCATTAGTATGATGCGATCACAATCTCATCGTAAGGTTTTCTCCAGTTGCGGGGCAACAATGTCTTTCCATGATCGAAGTGCCCGACAGCGATCAACATTGGGACAAAGAAGTTCTCGGGAATCGAGAATTCTTCTACTACACCGTCGTGGTCGAATCCGTCCATGGGATGGGTATCGAGGCCGATTTCTTTTGCCGCCAGCATCAAGGCGAGCCCAAAGAATGCGGCGTTCTTGACTGCGAAAGCGAGCGATCTCTCATCACCGTCGTAGATACTCTTCGCTGAGTTAAGGAACCAGCCCCGCTGTTCCTCTTTCATGTAGCCGTTATTAACCCAGCTCCTCCAGACCTGTTCGACCGTGGTTTGCCCTTCCTTGTAGCCGTGCCTGTCTCCCAACACAATGAGTACGACCGGAGCCTGCGTGATCTTGAACTGGTCCCAAGCCTGCTTCCTCAGTCTGGCTTTGTCCTCTGGAGAGCGCACAACTATAAGGTTCCAGGGTTGCAAATTGAAAGAAGAAGGGACCAGAGTGGCAAGCTCGACGATCTTCCTCAGTTGCTCGTCGCTGACCGGTTTATTGGGGTCAAAAAAGTTGATTGATCGTCGAGTTTCCATTAATTGCAGAAATTCCATGGTCTTCCTCCTGTGTGGGTTGACATACGGACTCCTCTCTCACGAAATGTCATGAATCCGCGACCGTTGGGGCACACGCGGTAGGTTCGCTTTTTCTGTTTCGAACCGGCATTAGGTAGAATCTCCCGCTCACCGGCTCACTCAAATGTTCGAGAAATCCCCAAGTCCTCAGCAAAGATATTCCAATCCAGCAGCCGGGTAGGATCTGCAGACGCTGAAGTGGCACCATGACCTCGATTGTCCATACCGATGACTCGAAAATGAGCGAGCAGTCTCTCAGCCAAAGGAGTGTACACACCAGCACAGAATCCGGTGGCGTGAGACAGATGGAGGAGTGGGCCACGGCCACCCCAGTCAATCCAGTGGAAATCGCCGCCTGGACCCGAAAACGTCCTGTGTTGTTTCATCTCGTTCCTGCTCCGATCCATCGATTTCCCGCTCAAATCGGCGGACGGCGCTGCTCAGCATCGAGCCTCGATGCCTCAATTCGATTCAACGACTGCATAGCATCGCTCATCGCTCTTCACTCGATTTGAGCGTTTCCTCGCCTGCTCTCACTATTCGGGCAAGCTCGACCATTCGGTCGGCAAGGGTCCTGGCCGAGTGGATACCAAACTCATCTTCAAGTACCATGTGGCGGGGCTCCTTCTCGAAGAGCCCCATGCCGTCTCTGCTGGTAACAGCACCCGCGCCGAGATGGTAGAGCCCGGAGGTCGCAACGATCAGTTGAAGCGCGTGGAAGACTGCGTTTATGCTGAAGAGAGTCGTCTCGATTCCCCCACCTCTGTAGAAACCAACAGCGAGAGAGCCACCAATCTTGTTCTTGAGTCGCTTTGCGTGGACATTCCCGTGGACGAACACCCTCATACGGTCGATCATATTGGCCAGATGCCCCGACAGCCTCCCGAAATGCGCCGGAGATGCGAGAATGATACCATCCGCTTGAAGAAGTTCTGGATAGATGGGGTCCATATCATCTTCCTGAACACAAAACCTGCCGTCAGATTGCTTCCTGACGCACCAGTTACAATGGTTGCACCCATTGATCTCCTTATCGTGCAAGGTAATCTGTTCAGTTTCCACTCCTTCATGTCGCATTGCCCAAGACAGGGCTTCTTCGAGCAGGGCCTCCACATTGCCGTCCTTTACCCTGCTGCCGCAAATCCCTAGTATGCGGATCATAATTCTTCCTTTCAGGGATGAGCCGCCAATCCATGTCAGTGGGCCGACCGATCCTTGTTCCAGACCTGATATCTCCGAACATGCGCGTACACTGTAATGGCCCGTTCAACGGAATCGAAGAACGGCACTCCCTCCCGAAAAAACGTACTGGCCAACGCGGGGTCGAATCCGGGGATATTTACGACAATGAACGGCTTACCCGAGTCTCTTTGGATCTCAATGATGCCCTCGATATACATCCAGTTGGTCGCATCGGTCAGACCTGCCCCAATGACCATGATGCTGTCCACTCCAGGGTCTGCTGCAAGAGCGCGAGCCGACTCAATATAGATCTCCATTTGCATTGACGCGGTGAGTCCCACATCAACCGGGTTGGCAAGGCTGGTGCCGGTAGAAGCTATGAATCTCTTCAACCGGGAAACTGTTTTATCAGCAAGATCAGCAAGTTTGAGTCCATAGTTTCCGCACGCCTCTGCTGCCGCGACGGCAAGCCCCCCAGGTCCGGACAATATTGCAATACGGTCCCCGAGGTCTTCCGGAAGCATGGAAAACCCCATGAGGCAGTCCACCAACGCCTCGAATCCTGACACCGAAATTGCCCCCGTTTGTTGGACCACGGCTTTCCAAATGTTACCGGACCCGGCCAGAGCACCGGTGTGCGAGGCAGCCGCCCTGCTCCCCTCGGGGTTAAGCCCCACCCTCCACAAAATCACCGGTTTCTTAAGGGAAGCCTCCCGAAGTGACATGAAGAAAGAGACACCATCTTTCACCCCCTCCAGATACGCCCCAATAACACCGGTATCAGGATCATTGCCCAAATATGCCAGCAGGTCTGCGCTCTGCAGGTCACACTCGTTACCAAGACTGACGGCTTTGCTGAAATGTATGCCCTTTTCCGACCCCATTCGTGCCAGGATGTTTGCCAGGGAACCACTGTGGGAGATGAGCCCCACGGGGCCGGATTGTTTCGAGAGTTGAGGAAAGAAAGAGAGACCGGTTTTCGGGCAATACAATCCCATGCAATTGGGGCCAAACAGTCTCATCCCGGAGCATCTGGCTACGTTCGCCAGCGCATCCTCCAAGGCTTTACCCTCGGTCGTCCCGGTTTCTTTATAGCCTGCCGTGAACAGGATTGCTCCTCTGACGCCTTTCTCAGCACATTCTCTGACAACAGAAAGTGCCCGGTCATGGGGCACTAAAATGATCGCCAAATCAATCGAGGAATCAATCGAAGAGACGGTCGGATAAGTCCTGAGTCCATCAATTTCTGTAGTGTCCGGATGCACGGGATAGATTTCGCCGGGGTAGCCTTGATCTCGGAGGGCAATGAGAAAGAGTTTCCCCATTTTCATCCCTCGCGGCAGGCCCACAATGGCAATTGATCTCGGCGCAAAGATGGCGTCGAGTTGAGTAATGAGATGGACGTGGTTATTCATGATTTGGTCGCCCCTCTTCAAAGGGAGCCCTATTGCCCCGGACACGACAACTGCGTACTGACCCTCGTTTGCCCCTCACTCTTCTGCAACGAGACCGGCTTTGCACGTATACTAGCCCAGCACGATCAAGGCATCCGCAGCCACGGGTTTACTGCCGCAGATGATCGAGGGATTAATGTCGATCTCTTTGACCTTCTCATTGTCCAGACCGATTCGGCCAACTGCTATGAGAATTTCCGACAGGAGCCCCAGGTCCACCGCCTCCATGCCCCGTACAGCTTCAAGGATTTTATGGCCTCTGATCTCCCGCATCATCTCCATAGCGTCTCCGGTTTCCAACGGTGCGACCCGAAAGGTAATGTCCCGCAGTATCTCGGTGAAGATGCCGCCCAGTCCGAACATGACACAAGGACCAAACTGCGGATCTCTGGTCATGCCGATTACCAGTTCCCGCTTGCCGCTGAGCATTTCCTGTACCAGCACAGCGGTCTCGGTTCCGGTCATCTTGGTCATGATATCTTCAAAAGATCCAAGGGCATCTTCTTCGTTTCGGATGTCGATGCGGATGACTCCTTTTTCGGTCTTGTGGGATATCTGGCTGGAGCATCCCTTGAGGACTATCGGATATCCAACTTCTCGACAGGCTCGAAGAAGGTCGTCCGAATCATGTACCAGAATCTCCCTGGTTACCGGAACTCCGTAATAGGCCAGCACCTGCTTCGATTCGTACTCGGAAAGCATTGTCCGGTTTTCAGCGATGGCCTTCTGGATCATCTCCATATCGATCACCTCGGATTCGCTTGTGCCAGTAGTCTCGGAGCATACGCAGAGCCCGAACACTCTGAACCGGATCGTCAAAGACCGGAAACGTGTCCATTGTCTTCAATTCCTCGATATATCTCTTCTCTGCAAAAAAGCTCAGCGCTATTGGCTTGCCGGTTTCTTTGGTTATTTTCCTGAGCGTTTCGAACATCAGTCCCCGGAAGTCGCTGTGGGCTCCGAACATTGCCGAAACTTCAGGGCTGTAGATCAGAGAGAGAACCATCCCATCAATTTGATCCAAAGCCAGACACTTCTCAACCGCGAAGAGAAGCCCCTTTATGTTGTGAACATCACCAAAATCCATGGGATTGGACATGCGGATTACCCCGCCCCGACGGAAACTTTCGATTTCGTCCAGGAGGCGTCGAGGAAGTGCTGGACAGCGAAAACCGTATTTTTCGCATGCGTCCCCCATCACGACCGAAAATCCACCCGATAATGAGATCACAACCAAGCGGTCGCCTCTTAGTGGGGGGAGGCTAAACACCTTCGCGAACACGGTCAGGTCATCCAGATTCAGTACTCGGACTATTCCAGCCTGCCTGAAGGCACCCCCCACGACGCTGTCATTGTTGGACAGCGCGGCTGTATGGGATTTGGCAACTTCCGATGCTGTTTGGCTGACGTTGGATTTGAAAACGACAATGGGCTTATTCGATTTCCTTCCCATCTCCATCAACCGTCTGCCGTTTTCAATGCTTTCCAAATAGAGATGGATCTGCTCCGTGTCGTCGTCGTCCAGCAGATATTCAATCAAATCAATCTCATTGAGATCGAGTTTGTTTCCAACACTGATGATCTTTGAAAAGCCCACATGTTCATCCGAAAAGCGATAGCTCAATTGGGTAGCCACTCCCCCGCTCTGAGCGATAACGCTCGTACCCCCCTTTCTCAAATGGGTTGGTTCCATAGGATTAAACGGGGAACATAGGCCCGAATTCGTGCAAATGACTCCAATGCAATTGGGGCCGATGAATCGGATCCCGTGACGTCTTGCTGCCAGAAGCAGATCCTGTTCATCCTCATTGTCTTCTTCTCTGAATTCCTTGTACCCGCCTGTCGAGACTATTGCGTGGCGAATACCTTTGCGACCGCACAGGTCCATAACCTCCGGCACGATCTTTGACGGGACAAGGATAACCGCCAGATCAATTCCCATTGGCAAAGACTGCTCGTCCGTCACGATCTCTTTCCCGCAAACCGACCCGCCGTGCTTCCCCACTGGAAAGATCTCTCCCTGAAACCCCATCTCCACGCAGTTAGCGACGATATTCTTTGCGAGATTGCGCGGATTCTCCGCAACGCCGAAGACCGCAATGCTTTCTGGATAAAAGAACTGTCTCATTCCAACACCCTACGGGAGTCCAGAAGCCCCAAGTCGCTTCGAGATTTCATCAGCCGTCTGTTTGACGATTTTCCCCAACTTCCCAAAGTCTTGAACGTCCAATCTGGGTACAGGCGCTGCCACACTTAAGCATCCTGCAATTCGTCGCTGGTGATCAAAGATTGGGGCTGCCACTCTTCGAATCCCCTTTCTTAGCTCTTGATTCTCTGATGCGTACCCTTTCTTCAAAATCCCGGACAATTCCTCTTCAAGGTCGTCGAGGTCGGTTATTGTCCACTGAGTAACTGCCGGGAGTCCGACCTCTTTCAAAACGTACTTCCGTTTCTCGGGATTCATGTGCGCGAGATAGATCTTTCCGACAGAAACAGCATGAAAATATGGGTATGCTCCGCCGACCCTGGAGTAAACCCTGATGTCTTCTGGGCTTTCAATCTGTTCGATGAGAACCAATTGATCTCGGTCCAAGATCGAGAGTTCTACGGTTTCGAGTACCTTATCAGCCAGTGTCTGCATGAACGGGCAAGCCACTGATCTCAAACGAAGCTTGTCCTGGAGTCGATTCCCTAGATAGAGCAGTTTCATTCCCAAGCGATAGTGTCCATTTTCCACGGTCTTATCGATGATGCCCCGCTTACATAGTGTGTTGAGAATCCTGACCAAGGATGCTTTGGGGATTTCCAGCGAACCCAGCATCTCCGAGAACGACACTGGACCGTCCGCTGAAGCAAGAAACTCAATGAGGTCGATACCTCTTTCAAGCGCTGGGGCAACAGACAAGTTTTTAGTCCTATGAAGTATCATATGTGCAACCTATAGTCTACAATATGATACCTCTCGCCGGTTTGGAGATCAAGGGGAAAACCGCCGGATCTTCAGAAAGCACGTAGCCACGAGCTTCATGGAACCGGCACCGGACATCTTTCCTCTTCATCCAGGATTATTCGGCGAGTAAACAAAGAAATGTATGTTCTTCTCTTCAAACCTCTGATATGATGTGGCAATTAGGTGACGTTCAGGGATATCCGACGCACGGAAGTGGTGAAGAGACAAAAGAGACCCTTCGGCCTGAATTCCATCCTGCAATTACTACCAAGGCGTGTTCGGGTGAGGACCGCCAGGACATTTTGTTCTACCGGCAGAGATCTCCTCAAACTTGTAGCCGCAATAAGGACATACCGGATCAGGTTGCTTGGGAGCCGCCTTCTTGTCCTTCGTAGGTTTGACCTTTGGGGCTTCTGGCTTGATCATCTCAATCTCAATCGAGAGACCGGAGCCTCCTGGTCGCTCCCCTTTTATCCATCCAAGGATTTTCTTGAACATGTGTTAACTCCACGATGTTCGCGGCTACCTACCCTTGAACTCTCGGACATTGAGGGCCTTCCACTCAAGAGCCGGGTGCTGGCTGATGCGTTCGACAAGTCCCTCGTCGCCGGTGAGCAAGGCTGGCTTGATTTCACCATAGTCCAGGAGCCTATCCAGGAATTCTTTCTCCGCCTCCGTAAACGGGAGCAACGATTCCAGAGCGGTCCTTGTTTCTTCTACGGGACGTTCAGCCCACCGAGCGGTTACACCCCGTGGAGAAACTAGGTGCAAGAGTTGCGTAAAGTTTGTGGAGTCTCGGAAAGGTTCATTCCCTTTTACCAGTTTTGTCCGGGTGGAGATTTCCGGTAACGCTCGCGGATCGGCACTGGCACGTGTCTAGCCACGGGGGCAAAAAGGAGGGGCAGTTCGGGGTCGGAGGGTTCAGTCCAGAAAAGAGCGTTGAAGAAATGGTCCGCGACCTCAGGCACTCACAGCCTTCACCGAGTAGTCATCGGGGGTCATCCGGGCTACGGGGACGATAACGTCTGAAACCCAGACGCGGAAAGCCCTGTTAATCGAGGCTACCGCTTCATCCCAATCACCGTCGTAGTCGGACTCTTCAATGTCTTCGATGGTCTCTGCAGTAAGCCCTGAGAATTCAGCCAAGTCATCTCGTGTCATGCGGAGTTTATTACGGATGTCGTAGATTTGTTGGGCTATTCCAGCCCTGACCCTCATCTCACGGGCGAACTCCACCAGCTCGGGATCATCCTTGATATACCGGTCATAGGACCATTGGTACGCATCCACGACGGTTTTCTTGTTACTCATGGTCTATCTCCCAGTGACTGTGGGATTCTGCGGCTTGTTCGTACCTCTTCTTCATCTCCACAGCCCGGTCAATCTCTGTGGAAGGAACTTTATCAGTCTGCTTGGTAATCCCGTGGGTGATTACCGCCCTTTCCCTGCCGTAAAAGAAGTATAGCATACGGTACCGAATTCTCTGAAACTTCACTCGCAGCTCATAAATGTCATCTCTGAGATAGTCTGCGGTTGGTCTCCGAAGCTCATGTCCGTAATCCCGTAACAGCCCGATCCACTCGATGCACTTGGCTCGATGTCTGGGTTGTGACCGGAGAGCCTCCATCCACTCCTTCATGGGGACCGTTTCAGCATCATCCTGGTAATATACGACTTCTACCGGCGGCAATGGTTCGTCCTCCGCTCCTTTTATCAATGATCTTGGGGGAAAGGTCAAGTCAGTATCCGAAGGTCTTCTTCCAGAATCTCTGGACGGAACCCCGTGGACTCTGACTCGGCAAGGAGGATTTCTTTGGAAAATTTCAAGAAATCTCCTCCCATGACCGGTCGAGGATTTGCGCGGGAACCACTAGGTTCCACTTTTTCACTAGACGCCCCTTGGAATTCCGAGACATGTACGTCGGCTGTTTGGGTATATTGTCCCGGAGCCTTTTCAAGTGGGCATCTTCCACCATCAATTCTTTCTGGTGCTGTTCCAAATAAAATCCAACCGTGGCTGCTGTGGTTGCGTTCCCCAGAAGGAGCGTGTAGTCCACAACCTTATCCATGTCGAAGAATTCCACGGACTCCAGAGACCGCCAAATTTCCTCCCATCCTCCTCCAAGAGCCGGGCGATCCAACACGTCCACTAGGGTACGTTCAAGGCTGGCGACTCTCACGAGAAGCCCCGCCCTTTCAGCCTCATCCACGGCGAAAAATTCCTCCTTCTTTCTCACAAGTGCTTGGGGAAAGCGTACGCCTCGGAACTCGTAACCTCTGAAACTCAATGGACGGATCGCCTTCGAGGTGAGAAAGAGAAATTCTTCTCGGACTGAATGAGCCTTGCCGTAGAATTCCAGAGCGGTGTGGTACGCCAATACGGCATCCTCAGCCATCTTCCCGGCCAGAAGAAGGGTGTCTACGGGAAACGTTTCAGGGATGGCTCCAAAAGGAACTGAGGCGTATAGCCCTCGTCTCACACGAAGTATTCGTCCCGTCTTCGTATGGTGAGCAAGGAGCGAGTCGCGGGTCTTCACGCTTCGAGGGCCATCGGCATCGAGGAACGCAGCGAACTCCTCGTAGGTGAATACTGAATGTCGAGCGAAGAAATCCAAGAGTTTCATGGTCACGGCTGATTTGACATATTCAAGCAATACCCCTAACCGTATTAGGGGGTCTGCTTGTTGTTGTCAAGTCTGAAAATCCGAATTACCCTCATTTCCCGACATCGCTCGTACTTGCTTCTTCGCCGCCGCTCACCCCTTTTCGGAAATTGCGCTCACATGCCGCTTAAAACTAGGTCCTCCATTCGTGAAAAGTACTTGACTCCTGCCCCTAGGTACGCGCATTAGGGGGGCGGTGGCTTTAATTCCGATAGGTAAGGGGTGTTTTTATGGATCCGATGATGCGCTACTTTGGACTGACCGAGAATCCTTTCTCGATTTCTCCTGATCCTCGTTACTTTTACATGTCCCCCTATCACAAAGGCATTATCGCCAAGGTCGATCATGTGATCAATCGGAAGCAGGGACTGACCTGTATTTTTGGGGACATAGGCTTGGGAAAGACCACCCTGGCTCGGATCCTCATGGACCGACTAAAGACCAATAATCACGTCATATTTCTGACCAACCCTTCTTATAAATCCGAAATGCACATGGTGAAGGCTATCTCTGGTGAATTCGGAATACCACCCAAAAGATCGTTGCACGCCCAGATGGGCGCAATTAAAGCACATTTGACGGATATGTACGCCCAAGAGTTAAGCCCGGTCATTATTCTGGACGAGGCCCAACTCTTGAAGGGTCAACAATTTGAGGTGCTGCGGCAATTCAGTAATTTCGAGACCAACGATACGAAACTGCTTCAGATAGTCTTGGTCGGACAAACAGAATTACGGAATAAGCTGCGACTCAAGAGAGCTTTGGCTTCTAGGATCGCTGTCTATTCAAATCTTCAGCCGCTGTCCCCGTACGAGATGGCCGACATGGTTGCCTTCCGCCTGGCGATAGCAGGGGGAAACTCAGAGCTTTTCAATGAGATGTCTTTGGAGAGGCTTTTTGAATTGTCCAAAGGGATCCCAAGAGAAGCGATCAAGATATGCTCCATCGCTATGGAACTCGCTCTTGCCAACAAACTGCGCGAGGTGACGCCTGAACTTATCGAAGCCGCTACACCAGAGGTACAATTATGACGGTTAAAGGCTTTGACGCCCTCTATGAGGAGCCTGAAGACACAGGCGGGCCGGTTCCTCTGCCCGGAACCGATGCTTACTTGGCTTTTGTCGCTGAGAAAAAGCGGCGAGAAAAGGAACGAACAAGACAAACGGCTGAAACGCCTCCCCCACCCGACGACAACCAGTCCCTATCTGGTATCCTAGCAGGAACGGATACTCGTGCAATACCGACGAACGCACCTGGTCTTCGAGGAATACCGCATACTGCTGCAATACCGGGTGGTCGAACTGGTATTGTAGAAGGACCAGCCGTGAGTCGCCCTGCGGAACTGTCATCCGGTATCCTGGCAGTAACCGATACTCCGCCAATACCGCGGCAGTCATCTGGTAGCCTACAAGGAACCGCTCCTGCTAGGCTACCACATCCTCCTTTAATACCGGTTCAGACTGAACATGAGGAAGTGGAGATAACAGATAACTATATGCGGTTTGACCTGGATATTTTTGAACTTCTGCGGATATTGAGCGAGGGTGAACTGCGAATATACCTGGATTTTGTAAGAAGGTCCTACGGACAGTCACCCCCACGCAACACATGTTCCGTTACTCGCCGTAAAATAGGTGCCACAGCCGGAGTAGCATCCCCCAACGCACAAGTCACTGTCATCCAGCGGCTGGAACAAAAGGGACTTATTAAGCGGCTATCCACGGCTACGGGGAAAAATCAGGCTAGTAAATTTCGTGTCTTCTTGCCTTCCGAGATTCCGGGACACACAAGCAAGACCATTATCCGGTATTCCCCCAGTAACCCTTCCTCCCAGCATACCACTTCGCCCGTGGTATCCTCTGAGTAACCGGTCCTTCCAGGCTACCACTTCGGAACCGGTCTGGTCGTAGTCACTGTTCCTCCCAGCATACCACTTTATTCTGGTATCCTTCCCGCAACTGTTCCTCTGCGAGTATCTGTTCGTTTTATGATACCACATCTTCCTAGGATACCGGTTTTCGCTAATAATATTATTTACTTGACACCAGTCAAAATCGCGACTATTGCCTCCCCAAATGCTCTTGGACCAGCCGACATGAAGCCAGGAGCAATGTACCAAGGCTCAGAACGTCAAAAACCCTCCGACCGGCCAAAGTCTTGAAGGGTTTTTGAAACGGAAGGGGCTTACGCCCGAATTATGTTCCAAATTCGGGAATAACTCCTACCCTAGTTCTGCGCCCAAATCAACCCAAAAAGTAGGGGAGGGCGCAAATTGATGTCCATCGCTCAATGTAACAACTCGTCACCTCATCCGTCAACGAAATTCTCCATCCTCGATCTGAAGGCTCAGGCAGTCCGGCTGCCCGTATCCAAAAGCGCAGCAATCCTTCTCTCCGAACTCCTCACCTGGTCCGGCGAGAAAGGGTATTGCTGGTGGGCTGTGCCGAGGATAGCTAAAGACCTTGGTTGGTCTGCCTCATCGGTATGGAGAAGATCAGCGGAACTTCAGGCTGCCCATCTTCTTGAGGTGATACCGAGGGCTGGACGGTCGAACTATTGGGTTCCGCTGCCGGGACCGGCGAAGATGGAAAGGCTCAGATCTGAATTGACACCCCTCGCGACCCCGCGAGTCCCTTTCTTAAAAGAAAACGAAAAACTAAAACGTTGTACCGTTCCCGACCTTCGTACAAGTACCGAACAGTCCCCTACTTCCCCCAGTAACGTCAACGCTATAAAAAGTTGTCCTGAAGAAATCGCTCCCCTACAGGGGACAAATCCAAACATACTCATAGAATCCCTTCAGGAACCCATACCGGACATTCAAACTCGGCCTCAACCCGAACCGATCCGGCAGAAGAAGTCTGCACCCCCTGTTCCGTCTGCAAAGCCCAAAACCAAGGCTCCTATAACGCCAGAGCAGATATTCCTCGTGGAAGAGATCGAGAAAACCACGGGGGATACCTGGTCTCGTGGACATTTCGTGAACTTGGTTCGTCAAACCGATGAACAAACCATCTACGGGGCTTTGTCGGTCACGAAAGAGAAAATGACCTTCGAAAGTGGCGTCAACGGCGGCGCGTATTTCACAGCAACGGTGAAGGGCTTGACCGGACTGGCAGGTCTAGGGGAGAAATGTCCGGGTGCTTCTATCACCCAGCAATCCCGTCCCGCTCATATCTCGATGGACACTCCCGTTCGTCCGGCACCTCGTTTTCTCCGTGCCGACGAGCCTGAACCCGAACCGTTCGATCCAGAGTCCCTAAAAGGGGGCTGGAGACTCCATTATAGGGGCGCAGGAGTCCAAGGCATGTTGAGCCTCGTCCAGAGGTGTGTGCCTGTCTCCGTTGATGTTGGGAGGCTTTGGGGGGATGTCCGAGCGGCTTTTCCTGGTATGGAGGAGGGCATTCTGGTAGATAGGCTTCTCGACACTGTGGTGACGAGGATGAGACACGCCGAGAGAATGGCAGAGGCAGCGGCGTGAGCGAGAGCAGACACGAATCCTACCTGTCCTTCCAAGTTACACCTAGGATTCTCAAAGGATAACAGCGATGAGCCATGACCGAACCGATAACGTGATCGCCCTCCGTCAAGACGGTCTCGATACCGAATCCAAAGTGCTGGCGGCTTTCGAGCGTGTCAGAGCCGAACTCGCCGTCATAGACAGCATCGAGGACGCATTCAAAGTCCGAGAAAAGGCGGAACTGCTCCGGGTCCTGGCGGCGAAGATCAAAGCATCCAAGTCCACTCTCGATGAGATCGCCGCCGTGAAGGTCAGGGCGGAGCGGCGTCTCGGTGAACTCCTCGCCACGAGACCTGAGACCCGCGGAGGAGATCACAAGAGTATCGAGTTTCAAAAATCAAAAGATAACGGAGAATCCTTTGATCCGCCTCCGACACTAGAGACCCTCGGTGTTCCCAAACACGTCTCTCGGCGCAGTCAAATCATGGCAGGCATCCCAGAAGACCTCTTCGAAGCCCGGATCGAGTACACGAAGAAGCTCAACCGGGGACGGGACCTCAGTGCCGAGATGTGGTCGTACGCCAAGTACCTCCGCCGAGAGCAAGACCGTCAGGAGAAAAGGGACGAAGCATCAGCCAGGGCAGCGGAGGTAGGACCCGACGAGAAGATCAAGATTCTTCACGGAGACTTCCGAGAGGTCCTGTCCTGCGTCCCTGACAAATCCGTGGACTTGATTGTCACGGATCCCAGCTACATCAGGAAGGACGGGACGTATCTCGATCTGTGGATGTCGCTGTCCGAGGTAGCGGCTCGTCTCCTCAAGCCAGAGACGGGGCTTCTCCTTTGCTATTCTGGGAAATTCTGCCTTCCTGAAGCAATCAACGCTCTCTCCGAGCATCTGAGATACGTCTGGACTGCGGCTGTCCTGTATGAAAGTTTCCCGGACACGATCCACAGGCTCCGTTTCAAGACCTATTTCAAGCCCCTGTTGATCTACTGCTCCAAAGACGCCGAGTACCAGCCCCATCAGACCCAGTACTGGTTCAAGGACATCATCCAGGGGGACGGGTACCGGGGACTCAAAGACCATCACCCGTGGGAACAGGGGGTCTCTGAGGCAATGTACGTGATCGAGAATCTCTCGTACGAGAATGACTTGGTTGTGGACCCCTTCCTGGGCAGTGGCACAACTGCTGTCGCCGCGAAGAGATTGAATAGAAGATTTGTGGGATCTGACGAGAGCATTGATGCCGTAAATACTGCCTTGGCTCGACTCGCCCAGGAACCAGAGCCGAACGAATCGGAGGCATAAGAGGAACGAACCATATGGAATGGGCGGATTATCTCAAATTCGGAGTGGTTCAGGTCATCGTGACGTTCGGTGCCGCATACCTTGCGTCCTACATCAGAGAGAAAGGAAAAAATCTCGCCACCCGTGAGGATATTCATGAGATCACCGACAAAATTGAGTCAGTGAAGATCTCGTACGCGAAGGAACTCGAAGTCCTCAAATCTGAGTATTCGGCACATCTCAAATACTTCGAATCCCAGTTGAACAGGAAACTCCACACCGACGGCATCCGCTTTGAAAAGGAGTTCCAGGTTTACCAGGAGGTATGGGCTGCGTTAATTGACTTCCAGGAATCGGCTCAGTTCCTTCGAGCCGTTATCAATTTGCCTACTCCCAAGCCGGGTATGAGAGAAGAGGCTTTCAGCAAATTTGGCGAAACACGGAAAGCCCTCAACTCATCATTCGGGAAAAACTCACCTTTCGTTGCCAAGGAGGTGTACATGGCTTTGACCGCTCTGATGCAGTCAAGGCTAGTGATGGAACTGTGTTTTTATAAGCCCGAATTATCCCCGCCACCCGATGTTCCGATTGACCGAGAGCAGGAACAGAAGGAGATAGACGTGGATACCAAAGAGATCATACAACAGGTAGTGCAAATCGGTGCGCTCATTCGAGAAAGGGTCGAGAGATGACCGGCGACCAATATCGAGGCGAGAATCTATCCTAGGAAAACGACTTGATCGGTGATTACTTTCTCCGCTGGGTCATGGTCACCACCGCTTGAACCAAGGGGGTGACGAAAATCGATCAACAAGGCTCCATTACTGGAGCGTGGGAGTGAATGTATGAAACCGGGACAAAGAGTTGGAAGAAAAGAACGTTGCCCGTGTGGAAGCGGGAAGCAGTACGGAAAATGCTGCTATGCCAGAGACATAGCCGAGGCGAGACAACACCGAAAAAGAATAATCTACTATTTTCACATCCAGCATGATAGCAGCGAGGTGGGCGAGGATTGTCCAGCCAGCTATGTCAATGCCGATGCTGAATGGCGGGCGATTGAAGACATTCTAGAAGGTCTTCCGATTCCTGACAAGATGTACAATGATTCTTTCCTCGATAAGAGTGGGAGTCCACAAGACGAGGAAATCGTGTCTCCGGAACAATTAGTATGTGCTTTCGCTGTACAGCCCTATCTTAGTGATGATGAGCAGCAACGACTTCAAAATCAGATACGAGCAGGTGCTAGTGTACGACATAACGAGCGAACAGCCTTTGTGCAGCAGTTGATGGGAAACTTTGCTACTCTTCCATGCTTTAGCAACAATGATCGAATACTTCTGAAATTGGCTTCACAGGGCGTCAAATTAGTTGCTTGCGAAAGTCAAACCCTTCGCCTTGACTTCGCAAAGAATTGCGCGTCACTTAAGGAATCTTTCGGATCAGCACATCATGAGCGAGATGCACAGAGCCTACTAGAAGTCATGTTCCAACGGAATGAATTCATCGCTGGACAAATTGATGTTTCGCTCAAATCAGGAGAAATCGGAGTCTTGTTTTTAGGGCATTTACACAATGTGGATAATGATATGGTCAACCGCCTTACCGCTCTGCAGATACCCGTTGAGGAAAAGAATGAATGTCGGGCATCTGAGGGTCTTAGAAATCTCTTCGGATTGAGCTAGACGATAAGGTTATTCGGAGAGTGAGGCGTTTAGGCGGACTTCTCGCAGAAGCCAAATTACGGCAGCCCTACCCGAAGACCTGTTTTAAGACAGGATCGAATACACAAAGAAGCTCGACCGAGGGCGAGACCGCAGTGACGCAGAGATTGAAACGGTAAGAGCGTCTCCCGCCTCCACGCCGACGGATGCAGGGGCTTCCCAGAATCGCCGTAGAGCGACGCTCAATTCAACGAAAACAGAGTTCAGGAATTTTCCGAACGGTTTCCAGATCTATAGTTTCGCGCTTCTTGTATGGTTGATTTCGCGCGTAGAGCGCGTTTGTCTG
>CAYOVG010000076.1:0-21887 GCA_964407285.1 uncultured Syntrophobacteraceae bacterium | reverse complement strand
TTGCGGGTTGCGCGTCGTGAATCGCGGGTTCCGGGATATGCGTTCCGGGTTGCGGCTTCGAGTTGCGAGTTACGGGTTGCGGGTTGCGCGTCGTGAATCGCGGGTTCCGGGATATGCGTTCCGGGTTGCGGCTTCGAGTTGCGAGTTACGGGTTGCGGGTTGCGCGTCGTGAATCGCGGGTTCCGGGATATGCGTTCCGGGTTGCGGATTACGAGTCGGACGTTGCGTGTTGCGAGTTAGGCGTTGCGGGTTCAGTCGGGGGTGGCGGGGGCGAAACCCCGCCCCACCGCTCACCCATTCACCCATTCACCCATTCACCCACTCACCCATCCCCCGCCCCAACCATCCCCCGTCCCAACCATCCCCCGTCCCTCCCATTCCCCCAAGCAATTATGGTATTTGAGGAACCCGTTCATGCGCTCCAGGGATTGCGCGCGCGCTGCCGCCAGGACCGGGTCACGGGCGATGCTGTCGGTGAACTCCCGATAGAAAGGGCCGATATTGGCGGAATTCTGGCAAACCAGGAAAACGTCGATGCTCGACAGAAGGCCCTGCCGTATGGCCGTCTCCCAGCCGTAATTCTCGCGGATCGCGGCCATGTCCATATCGTCGCTCAGAAGCACCCCGTTGAATCCCAGCCTGTCCCGAAGCCACTCCCGGCAGATCACGGGAGACAATGTGGCGGGCCACACGGCGTCCAGGTCCTGGTAGAGGGCGTGTGACGTCATGACGCAACGGACTCCCGCCCGGATGGCGTCATGGAACGGCCGGATGTCCTTCCAGACGGCATCCGGTCCCTGCCGGCGGATGACGGGAGCGAAGTGATGCGGATCGAGATCGGCCCCGCCCAACCCGGGGAAGTGCTTCGCAGTGGCGCATACGCCGTTGTTCTGGAGCGCCTCGATCCAGAGCCGCCCCAAGTACGACACGCATTCCGGGTCTTCGCTCAGGCACCGCTTCTCCATGAAATGTGACTCTCCCTCCGGCGCCACATCCAGGACGGGGGCAAGATTCACCTGGATGCCGGTCCGGAAGAGCTCCCGGGCGACCTTCGCGGCCCAGTCGGAAACTGCTTCCGCTCCCTGCCGGGCCACTTCACGGGCTGCCGGAATCTGCGTGAACGGGGGAGCGAGGCGCTGCACCGGCCCTCCTTCCTGGTCGATCGCAACCCACAGCGGGCGGCCGAGCGTCTCGACCGCAACCGCCTGCATCTCCCGCAGCAACTCACGCAACTGCTCCGGCCCCGTAACGTTCCTTCTGAACAGGACAACCCCTCCGATACTGTATTCCCTGATGAGGAATTTCAATTCCTCCTCCAGGGTGGCGCCGTTGAAGCCGACCCAGAGATGAATACCCGGATCGTCCCTCCTGCATGCATGATTCATCAGGCATTACTCCACAATCGTAGAATCCGCGCGGTGACGGCTCAGCGGCGCGGTTGCCCCGCAAAGCGATTGACGACGATGTTGTGCTTCAGGGCGAAGTCGCGAATGTCGTCCGGGGAGAAGCCCCCGTCCAGGTAGATCTTGCTGAACCTGGCGTCCCCCAGCAACTGCAGAATGTAACTCAGATGGCCGGAATACCCGGTATCGTCGAGGGCAAGGATAGCCGCCTCCACCTCCCGGCCCAGTTCCCAGATCCGCCGGTGCACGACCGGTCCCGATTCCCCGCATTGTTTGACCGAATACAACCTGCGGCAACTGAAGGGCCGGACGGCGTACACGGAGCAGGTGTCGTCTTTTTTCAGGAAGCCGCAACGGGCGAACTTCGACCGTTCGCGCTCCCGCCTGTTCTCCTTGAGGCTTTTGCCGAGTTCCTTGCGCTCCTTGTCCCCCAGCGACTTCATTAACTGGAGAATCAGGAAGCCTTCGAGCGTCGTGCCGTCCACGTCTCCAACGGACGTGCAGCAATCCGCACACCCGGCCCGGCACACCGCCGTCGCCGCAAAGGAACGCGCGGCGTCCTCGAACCGGTCGTACAGGTTGAAAAGTTCCTTCTTCTTTGCGGAAATATCCATAATGCCCTTGCGCACCTCCAGGCATCGGTCCATTTTCGAAACGTTTTCCTACGGAACGGCCGTGCATCAGGCCGCAAGCCGCGGCCGGACGAAGTGTCCCCAATCAAGGCGATTCATGATACCGATGGTCCTTGTTACACCAGCATTCATCGTGAATTGGATTGAAATGATTATTAATGGCTCCGGCTTCTGAAATCAAGCTGAAATGTCCATTTCGGCTCACAAATATTCACCGGGTGACGCGCCGGCAGTCAACGGCCCTCCACACGGCCCTTCCAACATCCACATTAGGGAACGCACGCCGAATGGGTATTGATTATCCCCCTCATATTCTGTATAGGAATGTTGTCGTGGTTTCAAAACACCGGGAAAGCGGCAGACACTCAACGTCCAACATTGATTCACAAGAATAGAGCTATGGCGAAATTCAGCTATGAAGCAATCAACGAAAGCGGGGCCACCGTAACGGGGGTCATCGACGCCGATACCGTCGAATCGGCGTCGACCAGGCTTCTGGCGCGAGGCTTCATTCCCTCCAAGGTGACCGCGGACAAGAACGGGACCGCATCCGGGGAGGTGAAGCTCTCCTGGACGGACAGGTTGACGAGCGTCAAGCCTCCCGACCTCATTTTGTTTACCAAGCAGTTCCGCACGCTCCTCAAGGCGGGAGTACCCATCCTCACTCTGCTCCAGGTGCTGGAGAACCAGACGGAGAACCCGCGGCTCAAAAAGATCGCCACACTGATGGCCCAGGACATCAAGGAAGGCAGCACCCTGTACGACTGCTTCCGTAAGCACCCGAGCGTCTTTTCCAGCCTGTACTGCAGCATGCTGCGGGCGGGCGAAAGCAGCGGCGCGGTGCCTGAAATCCTGGCGAGGCTCACCTATATCATCGAGCACGAGAACAAGGTGAAGTCCGACATCAAGTCTGCTCTGCAGTACCCGATGATGGTCATGATTTCGCTGGGCATTGCGTTTTTCGTCCTGCTCACGTTCGTGATTCCCAAGTTCGTTACGATTTTCAAGGGCGCGGGTCTGCAACTCCCATGGCCGACGCTGCTCTGTATGGGCATGTACGACTTCCTGAATAACTACTGGTACATCTGCCTGGGAGGACTCGTTGTATTCATAGTGGCCGCCTTCAACTACGTCCGGACCAAACAGGGGCGCTATGTCCGGGATTCCGTCGCCCTCCGGGTGCCCATAATCGGCCCTCTTTTCATCAAGGCGGCGATGTCGCGTTTCGCCAGCATTTTTGCGATCCTGCAATCGAGCGGCGTGCCCGTTCTGGAGTCTCTCAAGATCCTCTCCGGCACCATAGGGAATACCGCCATCGCCCATGAATTCGATAAGATCAGGGAGTGGGTGGAGGAAGGCCGGGGCATTGCGGCTCCGCTCGGCAAGGCGAAGTTCTTCACCCCCATGGTGATCAACATGGTTGCAATCGGTGAGGAATCCGGGAACCTGGATGAGATGCTCCGGGAGGTCTCCGCCCATTACGACGATGAGGTGGCCTATGCCGTGGGAGGCCTTTCCCAGGCGCTCGGCCCGATTCTCGTCGTGGGTCTCGCCGGAGTGGTAGGTTTTTTTGCCGTTGCAATCTTCCTCCCCATGTGGGATTTGACGCAGATGGCGACGAAGGGAATGTAGAGGCCGGGCCGGTAGCTCTCAAGCATGAGACGGATACGTTCCCATCACCCGTTAACGATCGGATCATGCCATGATCAAGGCGAGATATCACATAAGCATCTCCATAATGATTCCTTTCATCTTTACAGGTCTCGCCGTTCTGTCGTTGATCGTGACCTACTTCATCACTTCCTCCTGTCTGGCTTCCGGCGCCAACCCCGCTCTTCATCTGTGGTTGTGGGGCGCTGCAATAGGATCGATCACTTTCGGATGCGGTTCACTGGTCGCATGGACGGTCCTGAAGCCGGTAAAGGAGTTCGTCAGGCAGGCCGAAGCCATGCCCATCCTCTCGCGCCCCGACCCCGATCTGATGAAGCCCCAACGGTCGGGAGACGACCTGCAGCGATTCACCGAAGTTTTCGATCATGTGACGAAGGTCTTGAGCAAGGTGGAAGCCGAAGAGCTGTTTCCGGACATTGTCGGACAGAGCAAGCCGATGCGCGCCCTGTTCAGCGTCATAGTCAAGGCCGCTCCCACCGATTCCACGATTCTCATCACGGGCGAAAGCGGCACGGGCAAGGAACTCGTCGCTACGGCCATCTACGAACACAGCAATCGCAAAGGCAAGCCTTTCGTCAAGCTCAACTGCGTGGCCATACCCGAGAGCCTTATAGAGAGCGAATTGTTCGGCCATGAAAAGGGGGCATTCACCGGGGCCGTTTCCCTCAAGAAGGGCAAATTCGAGGTCGCCGACGGCGGGACCATCCTCCTCGATGAGATCGCGGATATGCCGCTTTCCACCCAGGCGAAGCTTCTTCGAGTCCTGCAGGAAAGGGAATTCGAGCGCGTGGGCGGCAACCGGCCCGTCAAGGTGAATGTGCGCATCATTGCATCCACCAACAAGGACCTGCGTAAGATGGTGGATGACGGGCAGTTCAGGGAGGACCTGTACTATCGGTTGAACGTTTTCTCCCTCCACCTACCCCCACTCAGGGAGAGAAAGGAGGACATCCCCTCGCTTGCCGATCATTTTCTCGCCGGGACGGCCAGGGCCGTCCCGATTTCCCGGGAAGCCCTCGACCTGCTCGTCGCGTACGAATGGCCCGGGAATGTACGAGAACTTCAAAACACGATCGAGAGGATGGCCATCATAGCGGAAGACACTATCGAACCGGTGCATCTGCCGGTCCATATGAGAGGTGGTTTGCCGGTTGTTCCTCTCCCGAAGCAATCCGACCTTTGCGCCGCCGCCGTTTCCATCGACGACCGGCTGAACCAGATAGAAAAGGACATGCTTATCGCAGCTTTGAAGCAGGTAGACGGAGTGCAGGTGAAAGCCGCCCGCTTGCTGGGAATAAACCAGAGAAGCCTCTGGCATCGGGTAAAGAAACATGGGATCGATATCTCCTCGATCCGCGATCTACAAAGTTTGTAGATTGAGCTGCAAACTTTGTAGACCTTCCGCACACAATGTTTGCTGCTATAGCTATAAGGGTGTTATTGTTTGCGCAAAGGTGAATATCCGGATTCCGTGATGATGTGTTTCTTTCTGTCAATTGGCGGCAGGACAAAAAAACACTCCACAGGAATTTCCTCTCCGCGTGTTATTTGAGAAGTAGGTGCGAATATCGGCATAATTTATGCTTATACCAATATAATCGTTATTACCCAACAAGAGTATGATAGTCTTTACAGCAAAGGAACGGTCTTACGTCAATGCTTTTAACTACCAGTCCAATTAAAGTTTAGGAGCTTACCATGAAAAAGAGTAAGAAAGTTAGAGATCAACGAGGTTTCACACTGATAGAAATCATTGCAGTACTGGTTATTCTTGGCATTCTTGCTGCTGTCGCGATACCAAGATACCAAAATGTGCAGGATCAAGCACGGATTTCTGCAGCCCAGGGCGCAATTGCTGAAATCAAAGGCAGATGCAGTGCTGTATACGCCAGTCAACTTCTTGCAAATAGCGGTAACACAGCTGCTGTTACTGCTTCAACTGTGAGTGCAGCAGTTAATGCCAACGTGGGAGCAGACTTTAACGTTGTCGTTGGTAGTAATGGAACCAACGTTACCATTAGCGTTGATAAGGTACAAAATACAAGCATAAATGCTGTCAATAGCAATTGGGTTATGCCATAGTAGTACATCGTAACTGCATTCTGATTTGCCGGTAAGAGTGAATGCCTATTATTGTACCTTGGGTCGTTTTCTGTCTTGTGGTGAATATATGAAACCCGTTAGAACCAAAGATGCATTGATTCTAACGGGTTTCATGCTTTAGATTCCGACGCCCGAAAAGGGTTAGATTTTTTTGATGATCAATTATTAGCCTTGGGCAAACACAATTGGTCAGCGGTTATTCTCTAATTTACAGTAATAATATGAAATAAGATATGACTATAAATAGATATCCTTTAAGCTTATTATCAGAAGAGAACACAAGTACAATTAGGCAATATGGAATTTACGTATTCTTCTTTCTTTTGACATTTTCCTTCCTTTATCTTCCAATAGTTGCATATGATACAGATCTCTGGTACCATCTTAAGGGTGGGAGATTCTTCTTTGAACACAAATCGATATCTGAGTCATCTTATTATTCTTTTATTGTCCCTACAAAATACTGGCTAAATCATTTTTGGCTCTTCCAGGTCATTGTGTACACCGTTTACTCACTGTTTGATTATTACGGCCTTATTGTATTACGTTCTTTCATTTTTATTTTAACCACTTACTTCATATTTCACAGTTTCTATAATAAAGATAATGAATTTAACATAACCACAACAGTACTAGCTATGCTTTGTATTTTATCATTAATCCCACGTGATCTCAATTTAAGACCACATATGTTTACCTATTTATTTTCGATCTTCTTTATCTTCACAATAGAAAAAAAGCAGAGTATGGTGCCGATATTATTACTGGCAGGTGTACTTTGGTGCAATATTCACGGGATTGAATATGTTGTAATGATTATTATTTTAGGATCATATCTGATAGAAGAGTTATACTTAAGCTTACGTGGGTATCCAAGTAATTTACAATCCAGAAATAGATATATATTGATAGCTGCCCTATATACTATTCTCATCACACCTTACGGAATTGAATTAATACCTCATCCCTTCAAAGCGTACTCACATGTGGACATGTATATATCAGAATTTCGAAACACTACATTAAATAACATCTTGACATTTACATTCTATCCTTTGGACAATATCTCTCATTCACTAAATAATATTCTATACTTAGCTATCCCAATAGCACTCATTTTTGGAGCATATACCAAAACATTAAGAATCAGTCATCTAATAATGCTAGTATGTGGAATTATCCTTTTTACAAAAGGAGACCGTTTTTCAAATGAATTAGTAATACTCTCAATTCCTATACTTTCGCATACATCAAGTGTTATTGATAAGCATTACAGCAGTTTCTTCAAATGTCATAGTATGGTAAGCACAATTTTATCAGTTATTATCCTTATAATTCCTTTCATATATTTATCCTTTAATGTACTTAACTATCGAGCTTATTATCCATTTAGCCGCGCCAACCTTCCTGTGGGGAATGCAAAGTTCTTGAATTACGTTAACACTGGCGGAACCGTACTTAACAACCCAAATACCGCTGGTTATCTTGAATGGATATTGCCAAATACATATGCTATTCACATGGATCTCATAACTACTCTTTTTGATGAAATTGATTACACATCTAATATTAATGCAGTTAGCAGTGATATTGGATTCACGAAATTCTACGATAAGTATAAGCCATCATATATAAGTGTTCCCATTAACAATATTAAGTTTCGTGATATAATATTAAATTACAGTAATTATCAATTAGTTAGCTTTGATGAATATGAAGTTCTATATGTCGATAGTAATCAGCTTCCAAATATTGCAGAGCAGCATAAGCTGAACTACATTAATCCCTATCGGATCGACGAAATTAAGTATGATAGATCAAACTGGCAAGTGATGTTGGAGATGCTTACTGAATGTCTTTCACTTAGAAGAGTAGATCCTGACAATGGAAAGGTTAATGCTGCAATATGCTTCATTCTTCATGGATTAGAATGTTATGAAGAAGCCCTGCCGTATGCAGATAAGATCATTGAACAGCATCCAAACTTCTACCTCGGATATACACTTAAGGCACAATCTTTTATTGGAATGCATCAATATAAAGATGCTTTACTTCTTCTCAAGAAAGCTCTAAGCAAGAACGGAACAAATAACATTAGGCCAATATACACCAGTTTATTCGATGCCTACATAAATATTAACCGATACGAAGATGCATACAAATCACTCTTGAAGATTGTGAATCCATTCAATCCCAACTCCGATTACAAAGATATTATTCGCCTTGGTCTTGCCGCAGGGGCTGCCGGACGCCATTATGACGCTACAACATTCCTCAAGATAGCCGAGCAAAGAGTACCGCCCGATGATTTTGAGAGCATCAATAAAATCCAGAGTTACCTGAAATTTGACTCCAATGATGCAAAGAACCATCTGCAGTAAACTACCGGGAGATTATGCCGAAGCTGCCTGGGTTTCCTGTCCTGAACGATGCAAAAGGGAATCAACTCATGGGGGCAGAATGGTTTCCATAGTGCTTTGCCCTGAAAAGGCTGGATGCACTGTTCTCCTGATCCTGCTATGACGAAACCGAACCAGCACTCGGCCGGTTCTCGAGATGTTGAAACTATCTCCCGGTAGGTCTATCATACGGAAAGCGCAGATGGGCGGGATGAACCGGCGGATCTTTTCCGCCGTTCAGATTCGGAAGAGCGAGGAGATTACAATGATTACAGTAATAGAACACCTCATCCAAGACGATGAGGAGGCAGGAACGGAGCACGGCAGCCCCCGGGAGACCCGAGACGCGCTCTTGAAGCTATTGGAAGAGCGGTTCGGGGCAATACCCGCGCGACTGGTGGAAAGGCTTCACGGTATTCAGAACCATTCAGTTCTGCACGGACTCCTGCGACAGATGAAGAACTGCCGATCGCTGAACGACTTCGAGAAGTCGATCGAGCAGGCTATCCGGTAGAACGGCTGGTCCAATGATTGGACTTTCAGACAGCCCGCCCGACAATCGTCGAGTGTGACAAACACCACGGGAACGGGAAGATGGATTCAGACAATATCGACGAACGCAACGCCGTCAAAGACTATTTCGGAACCGACCTCGAGGACCTGTCCCATGCGGTGAACTACATGCATTGGGTTCTGGACGCATTCCGGCCCTACCTTGGACGGACGGTGATCGAAGTCGGCGCGGGAATGGGCGGCTTCTCGAAAACCGTCATCGACGGCATCGATCCGGATGTCTTCATCGCGTGTGAACCTGCCCCCAACATGTTCAAATCGCTCGAGGCGAATCTGCGGGGGGCGAGAAATGCGGTCACGGTGAAGGGGTTCCTCAAGGACGCTGTTTCCCTGCTCCCCCACTCTCCGGATACCATCCTGTACGTGAATGTCCTGGAGCACATTTTCCACGACAGGAGGGAACTGGCGCTTGCACACGAGTCCCTTGCCGGGGACGGCCACGTGTGCATCCTCGTCCCGGCCCATCAATTCCTTTACAGCCGCCTGGATAAACTGGTCGGCCATCACAGGCGATACAGCAAGCGCGAACTCGTCGATGCCGCCGAATCAGCCGGGTTCAGAACTCTCAAGTGCTACTATATCGATTTTTTCGGTATTATCGGCTGGTGGGTCCTTTTCCGCCTTCTCAAACAGGAAAGACCCGACGCCGGTCGCGTTTCATTTTACGATCGCACGCTCGTTCCACTGATGCGCAAGATGTTCGGGACCGAAAACCGCTTCATCGGAAAGAACCTCGTTTTGATCGGAAGGAAGGCATAGACGGACGATTACCATGGCGCTTACCGACACCGGCCCATCACCCATCTCGAGCGAAGAACAGACTATCGCACCCGGTCCGTTCACGCCGCGCCCCCCTTCCATCCATCTAAGCGCACCGGTAAGGCTGTCCGTGCTCATCCCCTGCTACAACGAAGAGAAGACTCTCGAACAGTGTATGGAAAACCTCCTCGGGATAAAGAACGACCGCCTCCTGCTCGAGATCATCATCATAGACGACAAATCCAATGACGGCAGTCTGGCCGTAGCCCGGTCACTGGAAAGCAGGCATCCTGAAATCACCGTCCTCGAGCACGACCGGAACCGGGGAAAGGGCGCTGCTCTTCGCACCGGTATCGAACGAGCGACCGGAGAGATCGTGGCCGTCCAGGATGCGGACCTCGAATACGACCCGAACGACCTCCGTAGACTCCTCAACCCGATTCTGGCCGGAAAAGCCGACGTCGTCTACGGTTCGCGCTTCGTTACCGGCGCGGAGCGTCGTGTCCTTTACTTCTGGCACTCCATCGCGAACAGGTTCCTCACCCTGGCGTCCAACATGTTCACGGACGTCAATCTCACCGACATGGAAACCTGCTACAAGGTTTTCAGAAGGGAAGTGATACGGCGGATCGAAATCGAGGAGGACAGGTTCGGCTTCGAACCGGAGATTACGGCGAAAGTGGCGCAACTCAAAGCGCGAATCTATGAGATCGGCATCTCGTACCACGGGAGAACCTACCAGGAAGGCAAGAAGATAGGCTGGAAGGACGCCGTTCGAACGTTGTATTGCATTTTCAAGTACAATACATTCAAAGCTCCGGCGCCGCTCCAGTTTCTTGTATACACTTTTGCCGCCGCCGTTTCGGCGGTCCTCGTTCTTCCGCTATTCCTGCTGCTCGTGAAGCTGCATGCCGGCGTAACGCTTGCCGCCGTCGCCGCATCCGGCGTGGCGGCGGTGTTGAACTACCTCCTTTGCGTGCTCATCCTCTTCAGGCCGAACGCCCGCTGGAGCACGGCGGGCGAACTGGCGACCTATTCGATTCCGGCCGCCGCGAGTTGCGTCGTGAACGCCCTTTCGACGGGGTTTTTCATCGACAGGGGCGTCGCCCCGTGGTTGAGCAACATTTCCGTATCGACGGTGGTTTTCTTCGCCGTCTTTCTGTTCTGCCGGTATGTCGTTTTCCCGGAGCGTCGGCGCATGGAATCGCTGTGATCGTATACCGTGAACAGGTGGAACGTGGGCTTTTCTTCCGCGTTTACCGCCGGCGGCCGCGGCCTGTTGCGTTTCGACAGCCCGGTCGCGGCTGAAGCCCGTAACCGCACGAAGCGGTTTCACCTCATTTCCAAATTGGCCGCGAAATTAAAATCTTACGTACTCCGCATGTTGCGGCGTCCATCATCCCGCATTCAGCACCCCGCATTCAGCACCCCGCATCCGCGGAGCTCCCGGCATCCTACGCCGTCTGCCGCCCGAGAAATGTGCTCCACCGTGAATATGCCTTTACAGGTATGGCCTGTGCATGTTACAGTAGCGCCGGATTATAAATGGATAATTTAATTCAAATAATTTATAAAAGGCGGATTTTGCCTTTGAAATTGCGGAGTGAGGGACCGTCGCCGGATCATGACAGCGAGCCATCAACTGAAGAAAAAGATAGCTCATGTGGTGCTTTTCGTCGCCATTGCCGCCCTGGCGGCGTTGCTCGGCTTTGGAATATGGAAAGGGCGCGAGCGCACTGAAAAGCAGGTCCAGGATTCCGCAACGCTCGAATCCGACATGAAGCTTACCGACATGGAATACACGGAGATGGAAGAGGGCCGCAGGCTTTGGACCATCCGCGCCGTGGAAGCCAGGTATTTCGAGAAGGAGCAAAGGACTCACCTCATAACGGTGCGGCTGGTCCTCTTCACGAAGGACGGTCGCGAGGTCCATCTCAAAAGCCGCGAGGGACTGCTCCACGCCGGCGCCAAGGATATCGATCTATGGGGCGACATCCAGGCCACGGTCCCGCAGGGATACGTGCTGACCAGCGAAACGGCCGCATACCGGCACGCTCCGAGGACTATCAGTTCGGAGTCCTCCATCCATGTCAGCGGCTCGGACCTCCAGCTCACGGGGGATAAATGGGTGTATCGGATTGCCGACCAGTTGACCACCATAGAGGGAAACATCAAGGCGACGCTCATATATATGCCCCATGAAGCCTCCACTGCAACGGCGACGGCCCCGGACGGAGCCGCGCCCGCCGAAGAGACGGCAAAGCCCGCGACGGAAACGGCCGGGCAGACGCCGGAGGCGAAAAGCGTGGAAGCGAATGGCCAGGATGCGGCGATTTTTGGCAAACCGGATGAAGACCCGGATGAGAAGCCCACGAAAAAGACTAAGAAAAAACACTGGTGAGAGGATGCTATGAAGTGCGTTAAGAACTTGTGCCCGCGCCCCTGTCTGTTCTCCGGGCTGCTCCTTTGTGCGTTCCTGTTTTCTTTTGCGTTGTCGCCGGGCCTGCCGCCTTGGAATTGCTCCACGGCCCTGGCGGCCGATCCCGCGCCCGCCACCCCCGCCGCTCCTTCCGGACCGGGAGCCACGATCATAAAGAAGGGGGCGCCCCTCAATATCACCAGTGACAGGCTGGAAGCGAACCAGAAGGATAAAACCATCATCTTCGACGGACACGTGGTGGTGGTGCAGGACGATTTGACCATTACCGGAAACCGGATGACGGTCCACCAGATGGAGAGCAACGACCCCAATGCATCCACTTCCGCGATGATGAACAAGATCGACAGAGTGGAAGTCGAGGGATCGGTCAACATCACCCAGCAAGGCAGGGTTGCTACGGCTGAGAAAGCGGTATATTATCAGGGGGAACAGAAGATCGTTCTGCTGGGAAATCCAGTGGTTACCCAGGGAGAGGATTCGGTGAAGGGGCGCATGATCACCCTGTTCCTTGCGGAGGAGCGCAGCATCGTCGAGGGCGGAGGTGAGGCGGCTCCCGTTCAGGCCATCATCCATCCGGACAAGAACAAGTCCGAGCAGCCGGACAAGAACAAGACCGACCAGCCGAAGACGACTTCGCCGAAGACCAGGGCCGGGCAGTAAGCAGCGCTTATCATGAATATGGAAGCAACCCACAGGAAGCGCCTGATCATCCGGGACCTGGTGAAGACGTACCAGAAGCGCCGGGTGGTCGACAACGTGTCCATGGAGATCGAACAGGGCCAGATTGTCGGCCTGCTCGGCCCGAACGGCGCGGGGAAGTCCACCACCTTCTACAGCGTGGTCGGGATCATCCGCCCCGACTCGGGGGCCGTGTACCTGGATGAGCGCAACATCATCGATTACCCCATGTACCTGCGGGCAAGGGAGGGAATCACCTATTTGCCCCAGGAACCGTCGGTCTTCCGGAAGCTCACTGTCGAGCAAAACATTATGGCCATCCTGGAAACGCTCAAGATCGGGAAGCAGGAACGCAAGGAACGGCTGAAGGAACTCCTGGCGGACCTCAACATCACCCACATTGCCGGGAATAGAGGAGACCGGCTGTCCGGAGGCGAGCGCAGACGGGTGGAAATCACTCGCGCGCTGGTGACTCAACCTTGTTTCATTCTCCTGGACGAACCGTTCGCGGGGATCGATCCGCTGGCGGTCATCGAGATCCAGGGACTGATCAGGTCCCTCAAGTCTAAAGGTATCGGTGTGCTCATCTCGGACCACAACGTCCGCGAGACACTCAAAGTGTGTGATTGGGCTTACATTATGCACGAGGGTAGGATTCTGGAAGAAGGAGATCCGGTGAGCATCTCCCAAAGCGATCTGGCGCGCAAGACGTACCTGGGCGATCAGTTCAGCTTGTAACAGCAGGAAGAGGAAATGGGATTAGAATTAAAGCAGCAACTCAAGCTTTCCCAGCAGTTGATCATGACTCCCCAGTTGCAGCAGGCGATCAAGCTGCTGCAACTCTCGCGGCTGGAGCTTCTGGAAACGATCCAGCAGGAGTTGGAAATCAATCCTTTGTTGGAGGAAGTGGAATCGTTCGAGACGGAAACCGAGGAGCAGGCTCCCGCGGAAGCAGCCGCGGATTCCTACCAGGAGGTGGAGATTTCAGAGAAGATGCGGGAGGATTTCGATTGGGAATCCTATATCGACGAGTACAACACCAGTACGCCGGTCCTCGTGGAATCCGATCCCAACAGGGAGCTTCCGTCCTACGATAATAAACTGACCCGGAACGCATCTTTGGAGGAACATCTGCACTGGCAGCTCCGGCTCTCCAGCATGACGGAGGAAGAGCAGGAGATCGGCGGCTTCATCTTGGGGAACCTCAACAAGGACGGCTACCTGGAAGCCACCGTGGATGAGATCGCCGAGATGGCCGATGTGAGCATCGATGCGGTCGAGAACGTGCTTTCGAAAATCCAGGTCCTCGATCCGATCGGAGTCGCCGCCCGCAACCTCAGGGAATGCCTGCTCGTACAGGCCAGGAACCTCAACGTTCAAAACGAACTCGTGGTCAAGATCATCGAGAACTACCTCCACTTCCTGGAGAGCAAGAACTATCCGGCCCTGGTCCGGGCCCTCAAGGCCAAACCCGACGAAATCCGGGAGGCGATCAGCATTATCCTCAACCTCGACCCGCGTCCGGGAAGCGCGTACAACGAAGAGTCCGTTCAGTACATCAATCCCGATGTCTTCGTGTTCAAGATGGACGACGAGTTCATTATACTCCTGAACGAGGACGGGATGCCGAAGCTGCGCATCAGTTCCTACTACAAGGACGCTCTCGGGAAGGAATCCGAGGAACCCACCGAGACCAAGGACTACATCCAGAACAAACTGCGCTCGGCCGCATGGCTCATCAAGAGCATCCATCAGCGGCAGCGTACTTTATACAAAGTGGCGCAAAGCATCGTAAAGCTTCAGATCGATTTCTTCGAAAAGGGGGTGGCCTATCTCAAGCCCATGGTCCTTCGCGATGTGGCGGAAGATGTGGAGATGCACGAATCCACCATCAGCCGCGTGACCGCCAACAAGTACATGCACACGCCGCACGGGATTTTTGAGTTGAAATATTTCTTCAACAGCTCCATAAATAGCGTGGTGGGCGATGCAGTCGCGTCGGAGAGCGTCAAGGAGAGGATTCGCGGGATCATCCGGGAGGAAGACGCGGGTAAACCCTACAGCGATAACGAGATCGTGGTGATACTGGAGAAGGAAAACATCCAGATTGCAAGGCGTACGGTGGCGAAGTACCGGGAGATGCTCGGCATCCTGCCGTCCAGTAAGCGCAAGAAGGTCACGTGGGGGTGCTGACCGGTGGTCCGGGCGCGGGCGTCCGCCGTCGGACGCAAACAGGCAATCGGGTTAGGCGTAATCAGGTAGTGTCGTTTGATTGGAGGGATGGTTAAATGCAAATCAATGTAACTTTTCGTCATGTGGAACCCTCGGATGCTCTCAGGAGCTATGTGGAAGAGAAGATCTCCAGAGCGCGCAAGCACCTGGAGGAGCCCATCGATGCGCACGTAACGCTCAAGGTGGAGAAATTCCGGCACATAGCGGAAGTCACCATTGATGCCAACGGCCTGATCGTCAACGGAGCCGAAGAGACCGAAGATATGTATTCGGCCATCGACCTGGTTGCCGATAACATAGAAAACCAGCTCAGGAGAAACAAGGACAAGTCCCGCACGCGCAAGAGGAGCGCAGGGGTTCTCCCGACGGGACCGGGCGATGGTGAAAGCGATACGGACATGGAACCCCGGATCATCCGGTCGGAAAGGTACTATGCGAAGCCCATGGACCTGGAAGACGCAGTCCTGCAGTTGAACCTCTCCAGCGAGGATTTCATAGTTTTCAACAACAGAAACAGCGGCCGGATCAATGTTTTGTACCGCAGGAAAGACGGCCATTACGGACTCATCGAGCCGGAGTAGGAGCGGTTGCGGGTTTGCGAACTCGCCGGGCGTGGGCGCGGACCGGGATTGGATTCCATGTTGTTGACTTCAGGCCCGGCAACGTCGTTCCCGCGCAGGCGGGAACCCTGGCTTTTCCGGGTTTGCGGGACCCCCGCCTGCGCGGGGGTGACGTCAATTCAACGATACAGGGAGTTGGATTCCGGTTGCGCGCCTGGGAAGCGTTGCGGATTCAGGGACTCGCCGGGCGGGGGCGCGAATCGGGCTGCGTGCGTATGCATGAAGAGCGGTAGGGTGGGGTTTCGTCCCCGCCGGTCAGGGTGACGGGGACGAAACCCCGCCCTACCGATGGTTCGTCGTTTGTCTCCGTGAGGTCTCCGCGAGAAAATGACGGCCCCTGACACTTCGGCTTCCATTGCTTATGTTGTATGATTGATCCTGTGCGGTGAAACACCGATTCCATCTATTCACCACTCTGGAGCATTGGAGCGCGTTGTTGTTGAGTGGTTCTTGCCGCACATTTATCATATTCATATATCGTGCTGTTTCTATAGGGCTCAGACTGATGATTTCAGGAGATCGGGAGGGTTAAAACGGGTTGATGAAAATTCTCGATATTCTAGCAAAGGAATCCATTGTCACCGAACTTCGTGGCAAGACCAAACGGGAAGTGTTGGAGGAACTGACCGACGCGCTCCTCGAGCACAAGCCGCAGCTTGATCGCGGACGGCTGATAGAGGTATTGCTCGAGAGGGAACGCCTTGGAAGCACGGGCATTGGCGATGGAATAGCAATCCCCCACGGCAAATTGGAGGACCTCGACCAACTGGCCCTGTCGTTCGGCAGGTCGACGGCGGGGGTCGATTTCGAATCCATGGACGGCAAGCCGGTGCACCTGTTCTTTCTGCTCGTGGCTCCGGAGAACTGCGCCGGCATCCACCTTCGGGCGCTGGCGAAAATAGCGAGACTGCTGAAAAACGGCGCCATTCGCAGACGCTTGGGATCGGTGGGGAGCCGGGAAGAGATCTTTTCCGTCATCCAGCAGGAAGATGAACATTTTTAGACCTGCCGGCATTTCGATACAGAACCATGTTCAAGCCTGGAGAGGAGCGGTTGCGGACCAGCCTGCCTCATCGCGCCGTTGCCCGGCGATGAAGCGCGGAGGAGTTCCGCATCTCTCCCATTCCTCATACCATGCCATGTCGCTGGTATATAATTTCGTTATCATTACTCAAAAAACCGGATAACGGCTGTCGTCCCTGCCGCGAAAGCCCCCTCGACCGGCAGGAGCCGCCGGAGCCGCCCGGATTTCAACAGCAGTCTCACGCAGGTCGCATCCTATGTCGGAAAGAAAAATAGTCGTCATCGTGGTCACGGGATTGTCGGGTTCGGGAAAAAGCACGGCAATCAAAGCGTTCGAAGATATCGGGTATTTCTGCATAGACAATCTCCCGGTGCCGCTCCTGTCCCATCTCCTCCAGCTATGTGAAAAGGACATGCCGGACGTGATGCGCATCGCTTTGGGCATCGATATTCGCGAACGCAGTTTCCTCAAGGATTATGACAGGATATTCGCAGCTCTCGAGGATTCCGACCACCGCCTGGAGATTATCTTCCTCGATGCGGCCACGGACATCCTCCAGCGCCGCTTCAGCCAGACGCGGCGCGTTCATCCCATGGCCCCTGCCAAGACCAACCTTCTCGAAGCGATCCACGAGGAACGGCGGCAGTTGCAGGCCCTGAGGAGCCGCGCCACTCGCATTATCGACACGAGCAGCCTGTCGGTCCACCAACTCAAGGCCCTCATAACCCGCTCCTACTCCTGGGTGAACGAAAAGGCGATGCTCAGCGTCCAGGTGGTTTCGTTCGGCTTCAAATACGGTCTGCCGTCGGAGGCGGACCTCGTGATGGACGTACGGTTCCTCCCGAACCCTTACCATGTCGACGACCTGCGTCCCCTCGACGGCTGCACTTCCGATGTGCGGGACTGGGTGCTCCAATGGCCCACCGCCCAAAACTTCATCGAAGATTACAGCAGCCTTCTTCTGAGACTTCTCCCGAAATACGTGGAAGAAGGGAAGAGGTATCTCACCATCGCCATCGGATGCACGGGAGGAAAGCATCGCTCCGTCGTCATCGCGAACAAAGTCGCCGACGAACTGAAAGCCCACGACTATTTTGTAAGTTCGTTCCACCGGGATATTCATTTGGAGTAACTTTTCCTTTTTCCGGTATATAATATTGGAGTACGGCAGATCATCGCACATAAACGACAAACGCCTCGCGGACCAAGAGGAGTTCAATGCCTAAAGACGATCGTAAGGAGGCAATCGGAATCATCGTAGCTTCTCATTGCCGGGTGGCGGAAGAAATGGTGCGCGCCACCGAACTCATCGTGGGGCGCCTGGACGGGTTCAAGGCCGTTTCCATCCTTCCGAATCAGACCATGGAGGAGACGACGAGCCAATTACGGGAAGCCCTGAAGGAAGTGGAGCAAGGGAAAGGAGCGCTCATCCTGACCGATCTTTTCGGAGGCACCCCCGCCAATATCAGCCTCACATTTCTGGGCCCGAAGGTGGAGGTGATTTTCGGAATGAACCTTCCCATGCTGATCAAGCTGGCAGGTTGCCGCAACGACCATACCCTCAAGGAAGCGGCCCAGGTCGCCAGAGACTATGGCCGCCGCCACATCTCCATCGCAAGCGAGGTCCTCTCCCGTCCGGTGAAAGCATCATGATCCGGATCGAACCGATGACCCGGGAGGACCTGCCTTCCATCATGGGGATCGAACGGAGCAGCCATGTCGAACCGTGGAACGAGAGATCTTTCCTGGAAGAACTGGACCGGCCTCAATCACGCATCCTGGTGGCGAGAGTCCCCGAAGATCCGGCAATTGTCGCGGGCTACATCTGCTTCTGGAACGTCGTTGACGAGATCCACATTTTGAATATAGCGGTTCATATGGCGTACAGGCGCCGGGAAATAGGAAGGACTCTGCTTCTGCACGCCCTGAAAACGGGTTTTGCCATGCAGGCCCGCATCGCGCTCCTCGAGGTTCGCCGGAGCAACGAAGCAGCCCGGCGTCTCTATGAAAGTCTCGGATTTCAGGTCGCCGGCCGGCGGCCGAACTATTACGGCGGGATACGGGAACCCGCCATCCTCATGGAGCTGGAAATGGACCAGTCCTGGAAAGCCGGGGGGTTGAAAGAATGAAGGTCCAACCGTGGGAGTCCCCCTCGCGGGGGAAGGCTGACGACTTGACTCCCCCCCGCGACCGGTGATGCATGACGCCCACAAGAGGCCGGGCTACGGTTCGTTCACGAGCATTGGAGCCAGACCCGCAACCCGAAGCACGCAACTCTAAGGAACCGGGCTACGGAACGTTCACGGGTATTGATCCTAAACCCGTAACCCGTAACCCGCAGGCCGAAGGCGACCCGCAACTCGCAACCCGAAGGTAACCCGCAACTGCCCGTGCGGGCCGATTGACGAATTCTTACCCTACACAAAGAAAACAAAGGAGCAGGAATATGAAGAATCCGGAAGCATTGGGACAGATTCAATCCGATGCTCTTAAAAAGAATATGGATTTGACCAATATCGCCGTTGAGATCGATCCCGTCTTTGCGGTGTTCGAAGACGCCGTGAAGGGCTACGCGGGAAAAGAACAACAGGCGAGAGAGCTTCTCGGTGAATACCACCATCCGTATCGAAACTGGGAGTTCATCGTAAATGAAACCTGGCGGTACGCCACCTCGAACCTGCCCCTGTACCGGGGGCACCCTCTCAACGGACGCATAATCCACCTGGTGCTGCTGCTCTTGCTCGAATCGCTGGAGCAGAGCGAACGGCCGGATATCCGCGGCCTCGCGGCGGACCATATCATCGCCTACCTCATGAGGCTCGTCGAAGAAATGCCCCGGGAAATCGGGCAGCCGATGCCCCCGGAAGCCTCCATCGAGGACATGCGCCATTTTCCGTCCAATATCACCGGTTGCCACGAAGGGATACTGCGCTTTTGTTTCCTGGAACTGAACGCTCTCCCGCCGCCGCGCTTCGAGCATCTCATGCGGAGCTTCTACCAGCCCAAGCGTCTTGCGGCCGGACTCCTGAACGTGTGGGATAAACCCGAGTCCTTCACGGAGCTTCGCGCTCTTCTCCAGCACCTGCAGGACGAAACCTGCCGTTTCTGGCTCTCGAAGGACGATCCATGCCGCTGGCTCTGCGAAAGAGCCATGGCAGTCAATCTGCCGCTGGCCGAGGACCGGTGCAGACTGGCGTGCACGCCGATCTCCCACGAGCATTTCCTGGAACTGCGGCATATTCTCGAGGAAGAGGTGCTGCCCGAGACCGATCAGCGCAAGGCCGTCGAGAAGCTCGCGCGGCTCCAGGACTACCGGGAGATCGTTCAATCCTACTACAAGCTCCCCGAAGAGTTGAAGGCAGATAAGGACAACCCCCTGGCCGGCCACACAAGCATGCTGATGCGCTTCAAGATAATGGAGACCAAGGGGCTGGACGTCATTCACGAAGAAACCCTCCGGGAGATCAACTTCGATCTGGCGAAGCTCATCCGCCGGGAGCCGGCCGAGGGGCTGCAGGGGTTCCTCGACAGGACCTTCGAAGTCCTCAAAGGGTGCATGCAGAACTACCCCGAGGCGGCCCTGCAATGTATCCGCACCTTCGGGCTCGAAGTCCTCGAGACCGGGAACAAGAACCTCATCGATTCGTTCCTCACGCACCTGATCATAATGGGTTTCCAGACTCCGCAGGTGGGAGGCGTGAGCCGCCACTGGCAGGTGCGTGTCAATCCCGCCCACCTGCCCAACATCCGCATCTGGCTGGAGTTCATCGAAAAAGATCCCGCTCAGACACGGGTGCTGCTTTCCGCGTTGATCATCTACCTGACCCTGGGGGGAGTCTACATTCGCGATACGGACCTTTTCCAGAAGGACGTCAGCAGGCTTCTGCACGCCCCCGTGCGGCCCGTGTACAACATGGTCAAGCAACTGGCGAAGCTCTTCCCGGTCTACTTCAACCAGATCGGGGCCGAAGGACAGTTGCGCACCGTCTCCACCGACGTGGATGAACTGACCAACCGAAAGGACCGGCTCATCCACTTCCTGCGCAAGCAAAGCCACGTGGAGGGCAACAACCTCATCGTGAATTTCATCGAAGCCATAACCGATTTCTGGCGCTCCCTGGACAAAGGGCACGTGAGGAGTTTCGTGCCCAACGAGATCTATCGGGATGTGGCCAATTCCGGTCCGTTCGTCGATGAGATGCACCTGATCTTCAACCACCTTTTCCAGCAGACGACCATTCACCACCCGGAGGACCTGCTGGAGGTGTCCGAATCGAAGCTGCGGGAACTGATCGGCGAAGTCCCCGGCACGTCGGAACGCGAGAGGCAGCGGGCTTTTCTCATCATCAGGTTTTATCAGCTCCTGCAGGAAAAGTACGCTCTCAGCTTCAAAGACATCGACATCCATCTTCAACGCGCCGCCGGCCTCGGGCTTCCCGACCCCCAACCGCTCCTCGACGCGCTGGGGAGCAACGATTGCCTGGGCAAACTCGACGCCATCCTGGATTACCTGATGGCCCTGAAGGAGATCATCCTCACTCCCGGCGAGATGGACTATATCGAAAACATCTACCACAAGCGCCACATCGCGGTCGATATTCCGTCGATGTACGGATCGTACAACGAGCGCAAGTTCGACGCCCTGGGACTCACATTCAGGCTGGAAAACCTCGCCAATCTGCTCTTCGAGGAGATCATGCTCGATTTCAGCCTGAGTTTCATCACCCGCGCCACATTCGTGAGGATCGGCAGGTTCATCCCGCTCTTCCTCAAGGCGCTTTCAATCGACGGGATCACGTCGAGCCGCCTGGAGGGACAGGTCGAGCTGTTCAAGAAGGCCCTCGAGGTGCGGCGGTTCTCCCACTCGCAGTACATGGACATTTTCCGCGGTTTTTCCGAGGTCATCAAACAGCTCATCCAGACCCACTACGACGCCGCGCATGAGGAGAGTCTCGACAACATCCTCAAGCACATGGACAAGGAGAACCTCCTTCCGAGGTACCGCCGGGACGGCGCCGACGAGGGGTCGGCGGAGCGGTTTCAACGGATTTCCGAGAGTTTCCTGCGGGAACTGGTGGCCAGGACCTTCGGAATGCAGTATTTCGACCACTTCATCAGCAGCATCCTGACCACGCTCGCAGCTCAGAAGGAACTGCTCAGCAAGGAGAAGCTGGATATGCTTCTGAGCCACGACCCGGAGAGGACCGCCTCGTGCATGTACGATCCCAATCCGAGAGTCAACGACCTGATCCACCTCGGCAATAAGGGCCTCAACCTGACTCAGCTCCACGCTGCGGGTGAGGCAGTTTGGCGGCCGGATCAATGCCGAGCAGCTCGTATATGCCGGCAATCA
>CAYOVG010000075.1:0-21948 GCA_964407285.1 uncultured Syntrophobacteraceae bacterium | reverse complement strand
TTTATTACCTCCGTTCGTATTTTCAGCAACGACCGTTCTTCAACGGGCTGTTAAAGGCGCACCAATGATTAGACAAACCCGTATAAGATCACGGCCTCTTACTTTCCGTCCGCATAACAGCCCGTTAAAGAACAGAATTTCACGCAGGCTGTTCAAAAACGATGGGATGTAAGCCTCGCCGTTGGCGTGGCAAATCCTGAGGAATGAGGCGTACAGTACGCCGAAATGACGAAGGAGGAAACGCAACGCCGCAGATCGCGTTTTTCAGCGGCCTGCCAAACGTTTTGAAGGGGGCACAGGGGGGGAACTTTTGAAAAAGTTCCCCCCCTGTGAACGATTACCTTACTTGTACGCGCTGAAATCCACGCCGCGCAGGCGCCCGCGTTCTTCGTACCAGGCCATCTCGTCCTGCGGAGGAAGCGCCAGGTCTTCATCGCTCTTGCGCACCAGGCGTATGGCGTCGGACGGACACGTGTCGACACAGAGCCCGCACCCGATGCACCTGTCCCGAATGACGGCGTAGGCTTCGTCCCCCTCCTGAATGGCATGCACCTGGCATCGCTCTTCGGCGCACGTTCCACAGGCGGTGCAGTTGTCCGCGTCGATTTCCGCATAGTAGTAGGAATTCACGACGTGGGACGCGGGAAGGCCCATTTCGTTGATGGATCGCAGGACCCCGCAGCAGCATCCGCAGCAGTTGCACACGAAGAAGTGGCCGTTCTGCACGTTCCAGGTGAGGTGCACCAGACCCGCTTCCTCGGCCTTCTTAATGGTTTCATGGGCCGCCTCCTGAGAAACAGCCTTTCCCAACGGGCTGCTGTCGAAGATCCCGGGTATGGGGGCAATGCCCATGCACACGTGCGTGGGTTTTTTGCAGGGGTTGTCCAGAAGGCCCTGTTCCTTCTTGCAGATGCACTCCATGACCATGAAGGCGCGGCCGTTGTCTATGATGGAGGACACCTTCTCATAGCTCAAGGCCTCGTGCCGGGCGGGAATCTCTTTCTCCACGGGAATGACCTGCATCAGCGGGGGTTTGTGGTCAAAAAACTGCCGGCCGAAGACCGGCATGTACTCCTCGCACATCTCGGCCAACTCCCGATCCATGTAGGGAAGCTGAAACTCATAGATCCCCAGGGCCCAGGGGACCATCTTGAACACCGTCACGTCCCCGAGCGCGGCTCCGAAGATCTGTCCCCGCTTCCACATTCCCACCAGCATCTTCTTTAACCCCTCGAGGGGACGTCCCGTGCGCTGGGCGATCTGCTCGGCGGTTTCGAAGTGCAGCTTCAGGTCGCAGAACAGTTCCGCCTGCTCGGGCCGGAAGATCTTCTTCAGAATTCGCAGTTCCACCCCACTTTCCGTAGCTGGAAACCCGTTGGGGAGTGTATCCAGCACGGCGGCCAGTTTGCGATACGTTTCGTCGTTCATTGCGCAAACCCTCCTCATGTAGGTTTCAGGGAACGCATCCGCCGGAGTGCACATTCCACACCCCCGCCGCAAGATCGCCCCCTTTTCGGCCTTGGCCACACTCCCGAAGAATCCGCAGCCCCGACACCGGCGCGAGCATCCTCCACCGAACCCTTTGCAAGCGGGTACCGGACTATGTACCCGTATGCTGATATCATATACCGGCTTATTGATTTCTTCAATGAGTTAGCATAATCTTTTGAATATTCTGGAGGGAACCGTTCGGAAGGTATCCAGGGAGGACGAGAAGGCTTCCCGTCTTGTGTTCCTCTTGAACGGAAACACCCCTGAATGCATTACTTCAGAGTTTCCTTGACAGGCTGATGAAAAACGCGATCTGCTTTCACGCCTTTGGCGTGACGCTTCATCCTTCGTCATTGCGGCGTATACTGGTTGTACGCCTCATTCCTCACGATTCGCGCGCCTTGCATCTTATCATTTTTGAACAGCCTGCCCGAAATGCTGTTTTTCAACGGGCTGTTATGGCGGCCACGTCCTCAATATCTCTTCGCGTCTTCGCGTGAGGCGTCTACTTCCAGATTAGACATTAACCTGCTCCGGTTCAAGGATCAGGGGTTATCCCTGGGATAGAGGGCAGATGCGGGGCACTGAGCCTGGCATTGGAAACAGTAGTAGTAGTTCCCTGTCATGAAGTTCTGCCACAGTTCTCTGAGTCCTTCCCCCTCGAGGATACCCCGCGTATCGACATACGTCCCCTTTGCGATCCCCTCCATTATCTGCTGGAAATACCGGAATCCGTGCTTGAAGATCACGTCGCCGCAGCGCTTCTTGTTGATCTTTCCACATCCCGCCAGTGCCTCCGCCGGACAGACCTTGACACACCGCATGCAATGATCGCAAACGTCTTCATCAAGAACCGGGTCCCCGGCCAGATCCGCGGCGGTAACCACCCCGGAAATACGCACCGCACTGCCGAAAGAACGGGTGACCAGGAGGCCGTTTTCCCCGTAGCTGCCGAGTCCCGCCCGTACCCCGGCCCTGCGCCAGCAGATCTCGCCTCGCATCCCCTTCTTGCGCGCCCCCATATCCAGCGGAATGAAGGCCGGTACGGCCACGGAGGGCGCCCCGCGTGACTCGAGGAACCGCGCCAGGCCATGAGCCGCCTTTTCCGCTTCTCCATAAGCATGAATAGTGTCGAACTGGGCCACCTGGTTGTTGGAGGATCGTATCGCCGCCAGGCTGTGCCTGGCCACAACCACCACGATGCTCTTCGCCGACGGCAGGATTCGAGTAATCTCCTCTTCGTGTTCCGGAAGATCTCCCGCGCGGACGACTCCCACCAGGTCCGCTCCCTGGCGGAGGGCCATGTCCTTTACCTCTTCTTCGAGCGCTTTCACTGCCATTCCTCTTCCGTTCCTTTCCACGTATTCGGCGCAAGCCTCCACTGGAGACAACAAAGGTGTTGAAAATTGTTATAGCCCAAACAACTCCCGGTTTCACGCCCGGCCTTTTCGGTGCCGGCACCCCGTCTCCGGGGTTGCCTGTCGCCGCGTTCACCTTGACACAGAACACCCGTTCTCCCATACTTCTCTCGGAAGACAACGAATGGTACCGTCTGCTGATTGGATCACCTTGCATGCCCTGGAAAGGTCGCCCATGGAACCGGATCGCAACCGTATGACGTCATCGGAGCCGAAAACAAGAAGTTCATGGGGGCGAACCTGGTTCCTCGTCCTGTTTGCCGCCGCCGTGGCATGCGCACTCACCTATTTCCTGGTTACACGCATGATGTTTCCCCAGTCGTTTCATCCGGTGGAATTGAGTTCCAAGGAAGCGGCGGCCCTGGAGGCCAAACTCCGGGATCTGGAGCCCATGCAACGGCGAGCCGCCGTCGAACCGGAACCCACCCCCGGTGATCCTGCATCGGGCCGGCATGCGCCTGTCCCGGCCCGGAAGATGGAGCCCCTCCAACCCGAACGGTACGACGAGTCGCAGGCGACCCGGGAGATCTCCTTTTCCACCCGGGAAATCAACGCCCTGTTGGCCCGGAATACCGATCTGGCCCGGAAGGTCGCCATCGATCTGTCCGAGGATATGGCCAGCGCCAAAGTCCTGATCCCCCTGGATCCGGATTTGCCGTTGCTGGGCGGCAGGACGCTCAAGGTGACCGCCGGACTGGAATTGCGTTATGCCGACCAAAGACCCGTAATCGCACTGAAGGGCGTCAGCATCTGGGGCGTTCCGCTGCCCAATGCCTGGCTGGGCGGGGTCAAGAATGTGGATCTCATTCAGGAATTCGGCATGGAAAAAGGCTTCTGGAACACCCTGGCCGCGGGGGTGGAATATGTCCGGGTCTCCGACGGCCGCCTGACACTCAAGTTGAAGGAATAGGAACGTCCCGGCAGGCCGGCAAAAAACGCGATTTACGGTTACGCCGAGGGCGTGAAAGCAAATCGCGTTTTTCAATGGCCTGCCCCGCAGTGCTGTTTATCAACGGGCTGGTAGGAGACGGGGGTCACCCCCGCCCCCGGATTGACCCCGACAACGTCTTGACCGCCTCGAGAACCCAATAAAGGACGGCCGCGTTCCGCAGCCGACCGTACCGCCTTCAGTATCCCATCCATACCAGGGACCTTTGCCTGAAGGGGGCAAGGGTTCCTGCGGCTTTTTTTCAGATGACGTACGATCCGTCCGGGTAGGCCATGGCCTCCTTTACCGATTCCGCGGCGACCTGTCCAAAAATGCTCGAGATCTGAAGTCCGATTCCGGTGGATGGATAGCTGTCGTAGAACCCGGCGGTCCCATTGCCGGCGGCGTACAATCCGTCTATGGGGGCGCCGTCGGCCTTCAAGACCCGGGCTTTGGCATCGATAACCGGGCCGCCCACCGTATTCAACACCAGGGGCACAATCTCAATGGCGTAATACGGAGCCTTGGCGAGCGGCGTCAGCGACGCCGCCGGCTTGCCGAACTCTTCGTCCTCGCCCTTGGCGGCAAAGGCATTGTATCTCTGCACGGTGGCCTCGAAGGTCTCCAGGGGCAGACCCGTTTGAAGCGCCAAGTCGCGGAATGAATCCGCCTTCTTGATTCGACCGGATTGGATTTCCTTTGAAAGATCCGTGAAGGGATTGGCGGTGCGCATGTCCTCATCGATGATGACGAAGGCGCTGCCTCCGGGCTGGTTTTTCAACGAGTAGGAGAAATACGCGTTCCATGCGCTTTCGTCCATGAACCGTTCGCCCAACCTGTTGACAACGGGGTAGTTGTTAAATAGAAGAAGATAGAAACTGCGCATGGAGAGTCCGGCGGTATCGGGCATTTCCGCCTTGTACAGCAGACCTACGTTCAGGTCCTCTACGGCCGCTCCCGCTTCCTGCGCGAGACGAACGTTGTCTCCTTTGGCCCATCCCGCGCAGATCATGGCATGCCGATCCACCGGAAGGTGTTTTTTCACCATGTCCGCGTTTTTCCCGAAGCCGCCCGTTGCCAGTACCACGCCCCTGGCCCGCACATCCAGCCTCTCGCCGGCCTCGGTTTCGCCGATGACTCCTACGACGGCCCCGCCCTCCATGACCAGGGATTCGGCCCCCGTCCTGAGCAGGATTTCGGTTCCAAGAGCCTCGGCGCGTTCCTTCAATACCTTGACATACTGGGCGCCCATTCCTTCGTTCTGAATCACCCGGGGGACCGTGGTAGGTCCGTGGACGTGTACGTCCTTGCCGAAAACCAGTCCTTGCCGCTCCAGCCATTCGATGTTGCCCGCGCACCGGTCCACCAGCACGCGAACGAGTTCGGGGCGGCACCGGTACGACGAGTACTCCATAAGATATCGGTACAACGCCGCTTTCGAGTCCTGTACACCCTTCTCTTTCTGAAACTTGGACTCGGCCGCGATCCAAAATCCCGCCGCGATCATGGCGTCGCCCCCACAGGAACCGAGTTTCTCGAGGACCACCGTCCTAAGTCCCAATTCACGGGCCCGTAACGCTCCCGAAAGACCCGCCGAACCTCCGCCCACGAATACGATGTCCGTGGTCCGCTTGGTTTCACTCATGCTCTTCTCCCTTTGGGTTCTCGAAGACCTTCCCATTTTTCGGCGGGAGAAAAGGCGCTTTCTCCTTATCTCCCCCCTACCCCTCCGACGTGTGTCACCGGGCAGGGCGGCGCCGGACGCAGCCTGCGGCCCGGTCCTAACAGGCTGATAGAAAGCGCGATCCTCGGGATTCATGGGACCGGCAGTTCACCTTCTTTCACCCTCCCGCCCGCAATAGAGCTTATGAACTCGGGGGAGAATATACCCCCCATGCCTCAGAGCCGGTTTGATTCCCGGCCCTGAAGACCAAGATTCGTATTACTTTTCCTTCAGATAGTCGTGGAGCACCTCTCCATACGTGAGCGTAAAATCCGAGTTCACGTACAGTCCCCCCAATACCTCCACAACAGGAATCTCATGAAACGCATCCGCCGGGGACATGCCGAATTCCAGAGTCGCTCTCCCTTTGTACACCTCTTTCAATGCCACGTTTTCCAGGGTGGTGGTGGTAAGCTGCATCACATCGGGCGGAGCGTCCTTGCGAACGGAAGGGATCAACTTGAGATTCACATATTCCGCACTCCCAGCCGCATCTTCCGGCTTTCCCAGGGCATCGATGGACACGCACGCTTTCACGAGCAGGATGCCGCCCCGTTCCACGGTGCCCGTCAATATGCCGTCCTGTTCCGTCAACTCAACCCGGGCCAGCTTCTTGGGAAAACCCCAGATTTCACGACCCGCGCCGATGGGGATGTCATTATCCAGCATCAGATACAGTGAATAGTTGACCACGCGGTCCTCGTAACTCACCGGAGCGCCGAAGATCAGTTCGTTGTAACTTCCAAAGCCGCTGACAAAGAAACGACTGATGGTCACGAACATGATTCCGTCCGGATTGGGCGCGAGGGGCTCGGGCACCAGACGTTTCAGCACTTCCGGTTTCGTTTTGAACACTACGGTTATTCCCCAGTTGTCCCGATATTCGTAAGGCGGTGGACCGAAAAGCGGGGACATGGTGGGCGTGCTGTAGGCATCGGCATCCGCGGCCCGGGAGGAACCCGCGCACAAGCCTAAAGATAGAACCATAACCAGTACACCTGTGAATATATACGGCTTACGCATCATCTGCTTCTCCTCATTCTGGGCATAGGGGTTCAGTCTGATCGGTTTTCAACGCTCTCCGGAAAAACCGCTCCGCGGAAGGACCGCACGAGCCCGATCCCTAGCTCACACGGGGTTGAAGAATTCCTTCCGTATCCATTACGGCCGGCTTAACCGGCGTATACCGCTTGATAACCTTGCCGTACGGCAGCACGAAGTTGTAGCGCCCCCAGGAAGCAGCCAGCATTCTTCGTACCGGTAAACGATAGTAAGCATCGATCACCGAGGGCGAATCAAATGTCACGTTGCCCGGACCCGAAAACCCTTCCCCTCTTCCATCCGATCCGGCGATCAGCTCGAAGTTGATAGGGGTAAGCACCAATTCACATACTTCGGGGGGAGCGTTTTCTTCGGGACTGGGAATCACTTTCAACGTCACCAGCGGGTTGCTCGCCACATCCTTCGGCGACAGATTATCCCGGGGTCTCAACACCCCCGTGCAGATCCGTTTTCCGTTGGGGCGCTCCGCCCAGGCGCATATAATGTTCCGCTCTTTGCTCCACTCGATGTTGGCGAACAACTTGGGGAAGCCGTACGGCTCCCGCCCCCCGATGAGGCCCACCTCGTTGGTAACCAGCAGGCCTACGCAAAAAGTCACCGCTTGCCCTTCCCAAACGCAGTTCAGGGCCAGGATGACCTCTTTGTAGGCGCCCAATGTACTGAAGTGGAAATTGGGAAACAGGAGTTGAGCCACCGCCGGCGATTCCGCAAGCCGGAGTCCTTCGGGAACCAGGGACGCCGCGGCTTGGTCATCCGTCTCATACACAAAGGCCAGCAGTTCAATGCCCCGATAGTAGTAGGGCGGGGAATCAAAGGGTGGACTGGTCACAGGCATGGAGAAGCCGAAGTTCTCCGGTTTCAGCTTACCCGCCAAGCCTTTTTTCATGACGTCTCCTTTCCGATGATCTGTTTTCGGTTCAGCATTGGCTTTGCTTTACCCGAGTTAGACTATTTCACCTCCTTTCTTGGAACACAGGTTCGTCACGTTGATGCAATCCGGATTGGGTGGTCGGGTTACCCTGGACTTCAGACACCGGGGTATGGACTCGTCACCCCGCAACGCTGCTGTGACGCCTTATAACAGCGTTCTTACCTATCAGGCCGTTGAAAAACGCGATCTACGGCGTTGGGCTTCATCCTTCGTCATTGCGGCGTACGGGTTGTACGCCTCATTCCCCAGGATTCGCCCGCCTTGCATTACCTCGTTTTTCACCAGCCTGCCCGCAATGCTGTTTATCAACGGGCGGCTATGGGATCGAGCCTTAAGGTGGTGAATTGGTCATTCCCTGTTCCGAGCAAGACCCCGGAAAGCATACGCCCGAAACAGGGGGTTGGAATGGAGTGGATGCCGGCTCTATAAAAATGAGATGAAAACCCAATGATGTCCCGCGATGAGAAGTCCCAGATACAGAACGTACGTTTATTCTGTCATAAAAAATTATCCTCCCGTTTCCCGGTTCCTGTCAAGAAAAATCCAGAAAAATCCGGGAATGCTCCGCGGATCCCCGGTTTCTTCGGATACGGATCCAGGGAGGAAAACCGGAATCCAGGGGGGTCGGAACACGGAGGAACGGAAATTCACGGGCAGGCATGGAGGAAGGAGTTCGTGGGACCTTCCAAAGCGGATTCAGGAACAACGCGTCACGGCGCCGGAGCGGCGCCTCACCTCTGCGGGACGCGGCTTCTCGATCATTCCGTCAAGGCGCCGTCACCGGCGGGACGTACTCATCTTGGACGCCCCCTCCCAATACCGCATAGAGTTGGACCTCGTTGGCGATTTTGGCCAGGCGAATCGAAATCAACCCCTGTTGGGCGGCATACAGGGATCGCTGCGCATCCAGCACGCCGAGATAGCTGTCGATGCCCTTCACATACCGCTCATTGGAAAGTCGATAGGTATCCGCAACGGCATCCGTCACGGCTTGCTGAGCCGCCACCTGCGCGTCCACCGTGCCCCGGACGGCAAGGGCGTCGGCCACTTCCCTGAAAGCGGTCTGGATTGTCTTTTCGTACCGGGTCAAGACGATTTCCCGTTCCGCCTGGCTGACCCGGTACGCGGCCCAGGTTCGCGCATCGAAAATCGGAACCGCGATCCTCGGAGTGAAGCTCCACGTTCCGGACCCGGAACCGAAGAGCCCGGACAGATCGTCGCTGGCCGTCCCCATGGAAGTAGTCAATGAAATGCGCGGGAAAAAGGCGGCGCGGGCCGCGCCGATAAAAGCATAAGCCCCTCTGAGCCGATGCTCCGCTGAAATAATGTCGGGTCGATTCAAAAGCACCTCGGAAGACAAACCGGCGAAAGCCTGTTGGGGGGGATGAACGCCTGCCAGGTCCTCCGGCAGGAGATGCTCCGGTACCGGCGAGCCCGCCAGAAGGTTCAACGCATTCCGGCCTTGAGCCGCGCTTTGCGTGAACCGCGCGATATCCCCCCGGGCGGTTTCCACCTGGGTTTGGGCGCGGCGCAGATCCAGTTCGTTGGCCACTCCAACCTCGTATTGGCGCTGGATCAGTGCATAGACTTCCTGCTGCGTTTCGAGAGTGGAGCGCCCCAGCTTGAGATGTTGCAGGTCGGCGGCAAGCGTCAGGTATACCCTGGCAACCTCGGAAACCAGGGTGATCTGTGCGCTGCGGCGCGCCTCATCCGTGGCCAGGTATTCTTCCAGGGCCTGTTCTTTCAGGCTACGGATACGCCCGAAAAAATCGATCTCCCAGGCAACGATACCCAGATCGACACTGTATTGTTCGGTTGTCCTGGGCTCTCCCGGACGCACGAGATCGGAAGAAGCGCGCTGTTTACTCCCGGCTCCCACCACGTCCACCGCCGGAAAAAGCTCGGCCCGTTGAATGCCGTACAGGGCGCGCGCCCTTTCCACATTCAGGGCGGCAAGCCGCAGATCGCGGTTGTTGTTCAGAGCCGTCTCGATAACCTGCCGCAGTTTCAAGTCCGTGAAGAATTCCCTCCACGTGAGGTTCGCCGCCAATGAGGCGCCTTCCGGGGAACGGCCGTTCGGGTAGGCCTCACCCGCCGGCCATTCCGCCGGAATCGGCGCTTCGGGGCGGACATACTTCGGGGCCATACTGCATGCCCCCAAGGCGAGGCAAAGAATCATCGTCGCCGACAGAAAAGACAACCGTCCGTTCATATCCCTGGTCCTCTGGTTGATTTTCATCCCTGTATGCTACCGTACATCCGCTTTCCGCCGGCTGAATTTCGTTTCCAGAAGCACGTAGAACAGCGGTGCAAACAAGAGCACGAGAACCGTCCCGGTGATCATGCCTCCCAACACCGCCGTTCCAATGGCGTTCATGGCTCCCGCGCCCGCACCCCTGCTGAAGGCCAGGGGCAGAACCGCCAAACCGGTCGTCAGGGAAGTCATGACAATCGGTCGGAGCCGCAGCCTCACCGCCTGAAGCGCCGCCTCGACGAAGCCCGCCCCTTGCGCTACTCCGGCCATGGCGAACTGCACGATCAGAATGGCGTTCTTGGTGGCCAGACCCAGGGTGTTCAATATTCCGATCTGGAAATAGACATCACTGGGAAACCCGCGCAGCACGGAAGCCATGAGACCTCCGACGACCCCCAGCGGCAGGATCAACAGCACCGCGATGGGGATGTTCCATTTGCCGTAGAGGGCCGCGAGAAACAGAAACACGACCAAGATGGAAAAGGTATAGAGCAGACCGGTCTGGGCGGCGGCCTGCCGTTCCTGGTAGGAAAGCCCCGTCCAGTCGTAGCCGATCCCCTGCGGCAGCCTGGAGGCTATTTCTTCCATGGCTCCCATGGCCTCGCCCGAACTTCTCCCCGGAGCCGCCTCACCCCAGATATTCATGGATGGAAAGGCGTTGAAGCGCTCCAGCCGGGGAGATCCGTAACTCCAGCGTCCGGAGGCGAAGGAAGCGAACGGCGTCATCGTCCCCGCTTCATTGCGGACGTACAGTCTATCCAGGTCTTGAGGCAGCATTCGATACGGGGCGTCCGCCTGGACATAGACCCGTTTGACGCGCCCGCCCTGGATGAAGTCGTTGACATAGGCGCTGCCGAAGGCCGCCGAGATGGTGTTGTGGATGGAGGTGATGGGTAACCCCTGGGCGCCCGCCTTCTCCCAGTCCACATCGATCCGATATTCGGGTACGTCCTCCATGCCGTTGGGCCGGACCTTCATGATCCTCGGGTCCTGCGCCGCCATGCCGAGCAGTTGATTGCGGGCTTCCGTCAGGGAAGCATGTCCGACACCGCCGCGATCCATCAACTGAAAATCGAAACCTGTGGCGTTGCCCAGTTCGATGATGGAAGGGGGTGGAAAGGCAAAGACCATGGCGTTGCGTATCGTTGAAAACTCCGCCATGGCCCGGCCCGCGATGGCCGGCACCCTCAGGTCGGACCGGGTGCGCTGCTTCCAATCCCTCAACTTGACGAACACCATGCCGTTGTTCTGGGCCCGGCCGGAAAATCCGATACCGGCGATGGTCATACACGATTCCACGCCTTCCTTTTCGGTCTCCAGAAAATAATGCCGAACGTCGTCCGCCACCGCCTGCGTCTGTTCCAGGGTAGCGCCCGTGGGCATGAGGATTTGGCACATGAGAATCCCCTGGTCTTCGTCGGGGAGGTAGCTTGTGGGCATGCGCATGAACAGGAACCCGAGACTGGCCACAATCACGATGTACACCACCACGTAACGCAGCTTCCGGGCAAGCGCATGGCCCACCCATTTCACGAAGCCGTCGCGGAACCGGTTGAATACGCGATCGAACCAGCGAAAGAACGGCCGCAGAAACCACGCGGCGCCGTCAGCCTCCGCGCGCCCCTTGGATGGCTTGAGGATCGAAGCGCACATCACCGGATTCAGGATCAGCGCCATGGCCACGGAAAGCAACATGGCCGTAACGATGGTCACGGAGAACTGGCGGTAGATGATTCCGGTGGAACCACTGAAGAACGCCATGGGGCCGAACAGGGCCGCGAGCACCAGGAAAAAGCCGATCAGGGCGCTGGTGACCTGACCCATGGACTTGGCGGTGGCCTCCCGGGGGGACAGTCCCTCTTCGTTCATGAGCCGTTGAACGTTTTCCACGACCACGATGGTATCGTCCACGAGCAGCCCGATGGCGAGCACCATGGCGAACATGGTCAGCATATTGATGGAATAGCCGAACGCCCCCAGCGCGGCGCAGGTGCCTAAAAGCACCACCGGCACCGATATGGTGGGAATCAGCGTGGCGCGGATGTTCCCCAGGAACAGCAGCAGGACCAGAAAGACCAGCACGATGGCCTGGATCAGCGCCTTCACCGCCTCGCCGATGGCCACCTTGACAAAAGGCGTGGTGTCGTAGGGATATACGATTTTCATCCCCGGCGGGAAATACCGGCTCATCTCATCGAGTCTGGATTTGATAGCATTGGCCGTATCCAGCGCGTTGGCGCCGGGCGCCTGGCGGACGGCCAAAACGGCGGCGGGCTTGCCGTTGTAAAGACCCTCGATATCATAGAATTCCGTCCCCAGTTCGGTCCACCCCACATCCCCCACTCGAACGACGGAGCCGTCGGGATTGGTGCGCAGGGGAACCGCGGCGAATTGCTCCGGGGTCTGGAGAAGATTCTGGACGACGATGGAGGCGTTCAATCGCTGGCCCTCCACCGCCGGGATCCCGCCGAATTGGCCCGCCGAGACTTCCACGTTATGGGCCCGCAACGCCACGACCACATCTTGCACCGTGAGTCGATAATTGGTCAGCTTGTCCGGATTCAACCAAACGCGCATGGCATACTGGGAGCCGAAGGTTTCGACCTCGCCCACCCCGGGCACACGGGCCAGCACCTTTTCCAGGTTGGACTGCGCATAGTCCCGCAAGTCGTTGCCGTCCATGCCGCCGTCTTCGGAGACCAGCCCCACAAGAAGCAACCAGTTCCGTGTGGATTTACTGACCTTAACCCCCGTGCGCTGGACTACTTCCGGGAGACCGGCCATGGCGAGCTGGAGCTTGTTCTGGACTTTGGCCCAGGCCAAGTCGGGATCCGTCCCGGGTTTGAAGGTCAATTCAATGCGGGAAGCACCCGCCGAGTCGCTCGTACTGGAAAGATAGAGCATGTCATCAAAGCCCGTCATTTTCTGCTCGATGACCTGGGTCACACTGTTCTCCACGGTTTGCGCCGACGCCCCGGGATAGAAAGAGTCGATGGCAATGGCCGGTGGAGCAATGGGTGGATACTGGGCTATGGGAAGATTGTAGATCGCCAGCGCGCCCAGCAGCATGATGAAGATGGCGATGACCCAGGCAAAAACCGGTCGGTCCAAGAAGAACTTAGAAAGCATCAGACGTCTCCCTCGCCTCGCTCCCGAGGCTGAATATCCGGAGAGGCCGAGGGTTCGGCGTTGATTCGAGTTTCCTCGAGGGAAACGGCCTTCACCGTCATGCCGGGTCGAACCCGTTGCATTCCTTCGACGATCACCCGTTCTCCGGCCGACAGCCCCGAGGTGACGAGCCAGTGGTCTTCGATGGCCCGATCCAGGACCAGAACCCGTTGTTGAACCGTCCCGGCCTCGTCCACAACCCACGTGACGGGTTCCCCTTTGGGATTGCGACTTACGCCTTGCTGGGGCGCCAGGATGGCCTGGTGCGCAACTCCCTCCTGGACCACGGCCCGCACGAACATACCGGGCAAGAGCAATGGGTCGGGATTTGGAACCACGATCCGCAGGATGAACGATCCGGTGGTCGGATCCACCGTAATATCCGCGAACTGTAGCGTGCCTTCCAGGGGATACGCTGTGCCGTCCTCCAGAATCAGGCGCACTTTTCGCCCGTCATCTCCATCTCTGGACAGTTGACCTGCATCCAGGCTGCGTCTGAGCCGTAGGAATTCGGCGGACGATTGGGATACGTCCACGTAAATGGGATCCAGTTGCTGAATGGTCGCCAAGGACAGGGATTGATAGGCCGTAACGATGGCGCCGTCCGTTACGTTGGATCTGCCGATGCGTCCCGAAATGGGCGCGGTGACACGAGTGTATCCCAGGTTGATGCGCGCCGTTTCGACATGCGCTTTCCAAAATCCGATTTCGGCCCGGGCCTGTTTCTCGGCGGCTGCGGCGTCGTCATATTCCTGCCGGCTGATGGCTTTGTCGGCAAGCAACTCGCGGTAGCGTTCGGCCCTCAGCCGCACCGAAAAAAGCTGAGCTTCCGCCTTACTGAGGGAAGCTTCGGCCGTATCGAGCGCCGCCTGAAAAGGGGCGGGATCTATCTGATAGAGCATTTGCCCGGCCTGGACGTCGGAACCTTCCGTGAACAGGCGTTTCTGAACGAGGCCGCTGACTTGCGGGCGGATTTCCGCAACTCTGTAAGGCGAGGCCCGGCCCGGCAATTCGGTGGTCAACACGATGGAACGGGTCGATACCGTAACGGCGCCCACTTCCGGTGCGGAAGCATGCGGCTGTGATGGGCTCGTTCGATCACAGCCGGCCAGGATGAGGCCCACCGATAGCATACCGACGGCGGCGATATACATCGTTCCGATTTTCATGGTCGGTTCTCCTTGCCGTCAGCGGTAAAGCCGCACTCCTGCATCCAGGCGGAATGATCGATGGCTCCGAATTCCGAAAACGCCGAAGCCAGTCGGGTCCCTAAGGGACTCTTGCCCATTCCTGGAACTTCCCCGCTCCAGCGGATAACAATGCACAGATCACCGTCCAGAGCGATCCCTCGAAGCAGAATCACGTCTTCGAATTCTTGTACTCGGGCCGGCACGGTCAGCTGATGAAAGGCCGCGGCCGCCTCATCCCTGTCCGTTTGCGAGTAGGATCGCAGGTGCACCACTTCAATCCATTCCATAATCGCCTCAATACGGTTCAGTAGAAGGGTCTTGATTTCCGCACCCGATGCAGAGCCAGAACCATGCCAGAATATAGCTCAATACAATCCATATGTTACATGGCCATAGATCCGCACCTGCCGCATCCAACAGATTTGACTTTCGTATTTGACGGAAACAGGGTATTTCTTTCAAATACGACAGCGTAAGTACGAAGAAGTCACTTCCCTGTTCGTGAGGAAGAACCATGCAGAAAAGGCGGTCTTGATCGTGGATGAGAATGAGTTTTTCCGTCAGGCGACCCTGCGGATTTCAAGCAGTCTCGTGGCCGAAGTGGCCATGAAGCGGTGCATGAGCTTTCTGAAATCGTACATCCCGGCTTCCGGAATGCTCTTCGGTGTGTATGACCCGGAGTGGAACGTCGGCAAAGTACTTGCCTCCATCTGGCCGCCCGATCTCCAGGAGCCGGATGAGACCGTTCATTTTCCAACGGAATTCTGGGACTGGATGAAGGAGAAGTGGGAAAGGGAACCGGGGATAACGATGATCAACGACATGGACACGGAAGAGCCTACGTTGCGGAAAGTCATGTCGCTGACCTGGAATGCGGATACATCCCATCTTCTCATGGACCTGGAGTTGGAAAAGAAGCGGCTCGGCGTCCTGGGTCTGTTTGCCGAAGGCAAATATCGGTACAAGGATCTTCATGCCCACCTGCTCTCCCTGCTGCACGACCCCTTTGCCATGGCCATATCCAACATCCTTCAGCACCAGGAGATCCAGAGACTCAAAGACATGCTGGCCGATGACAACCGTTACCTTCACCAGGAGATGCGGAAGATGACGGGCGATACCGTCATCGGCGCCAATTTCGGACTGCGGGATGTGATGAAGATGGTGAGACAGGTGGCTCCCCTGGACAACCCCATCCTGCTCATGGGAGAAACCGGCGTGGGAAAAGAAGTCATTGCCAACGCGATTCACTTCTCCTCACCGCGCAGAACCAAACCCTATATCACCGTGAACTGCGGCGCCATCCCGGAAAACTTGATCGACAGCGAGCTGTTCGGCCATGAAAAGGGCGCCTTCACCGGCGCCATCGCCCGGAAACGGGGACGTTTCGAGCGGGCCCATACCGGCGCCATTTTTCTCGACGAGATCGGGGACCTGCCTCCGGAGGTTCAGGTCCGATTGCTTCGCGTGCTCCAGCAGCGAGAGATCGAACGGGTGGGTGGGAGCGAATCCATCCCCGTGGACGTTCGAATCATCAGCGCCACTCACCGAAATCTGCAAGAGATGGTACGAACACAACAGTTCCGAGAAGATCTCTGGTACCGGCTCAATGTGTTTCCCATCGTGATCCCGCCCCTGAGACGCCGTACCGAAGACATCCCCGCCCTCATAAGTCACTTCATGGAACGGAAGTCCAGAGAGTTGAAGATACGGAATCCGCCGCGCATGGCGCCGGGCGCCCTGGATGGGCTTCAGGCCCATGACTGGCCCGGCAACGTGCGGGAACTGGAAAACCTGGTCGAGCGGGCGCTGATTCTCAGCCAGATGCCGGGCGGCGATGGTTTGTTGCGGTTCGACATGCCTTCCTCGACATCATTGCCGGTGAAGCATAGCCCTGTTCAACGTCGGGAAAAGCATGTTCCCGCCCTGGACGAGGTCATCAAGGCCCATATTGAACACGCTCTGGAATGTTCGAACGGCAGGATTGAAGGGAAGGACGGAGCGGCTCACATGCTCGGGATTCACCCCAGCACGTTGCGGGGCCGAATGAGAAAACTGGGCATTTCCCATGGAAAGAAACGACGGGCGGAACATTGAGAGTAACCCCAAGCTCGACCCGGCGCCCGCCGGCATCCACCGGGTCTGGACCTTCTTCTTCGCGGCGGACTCCCTATCATCGATCCCCCGCACGATAGGCCCCCCGGACGGGAATCGGCGGCCCGAACCCGGCAGAGCCCATCTTGGTGGGTCCACAGTGCTCCGGACAACCATTGCGAGGGGCGACCTCTCGCCACCGTTTTTTGAGGTGACATGAAGTCGAGTAATTTGGTATACTAATTTTTTGATGAAGGGATGACACTCCGGTGAAAAATACCGGCTTTCGCCCCACCCCTTGGGGCATAGGATTCAAGAGCCCGATCGAATCGCATACGGCAAAAGGAGGTTCGTTTGAACAGGTCAACCAAAGTTTTCTCGATTCTGGTATTGTCCGTTTCTTTCTTATTCACACTATCGTATAGTGCTTCCGCCATAGACATTGGCAAGCAACTGGGCGGTGTCACGCAAATCGGGAAATATTCCGAACAACTGAAGCAATTGTACGACCAGCTCATGGGATTCAAGGACGACCCGAAATTTCATGAAGTGGGCTTCGACTCATGTTGCGAATTCGCCGATTGGAAGGACAAGCTAAGTGATATATCTGGGAGTTCCGATGCATCCGGCTTGGAGAAGAAAGCATCCTTCAGTCTGGGCGCGTTGGCGCAGGAATACCTGAATACAAAAGGAACCGAGAATGAGACGACCAAAGCACTGACGGACGTAATTAAATCATCCATCGGGAAACAGTTCTTTAAGTAACCGATATAGGGAATGTTGTATTCGTTTTGTTGGACTTGACAACGATACGTTTTCTCTAAACGACCACAGGAGCCAGTTATGGGAAAGTCTCGTTTGACGCTCTTAGTACTCGTGCTTGGTGTTGTATTTGCGGGTTGCGCCGGACTGGGTCAAAAGGCCCCCTTCGAACCGGTGGATCTCACTCCCAAGGTTCATAGCGGATTCTATGTAGAGAAGGTCGACCATTTCGCCGTCGTTTTGGACGCATCTCAATCCATGAATGTCGCCTACAACGACGTAGAAAAGTTCAAACGGGCCAAGGAAATTGTGAGCCGATTGAACCATACCATCCCAGAACTCACGTTGGAGGGGGCGCTCGTGGCGTTCGGAGGCGTGATCAGCCCCTTCGGCACCCGAGTGGCGCCCGTTTACGGTCTGGAAGCGTACTCGAAGAGCGACTTCGCCGACGCCCTGAAAAAAGTGGACTGGGCGGGCGGTCACAGTCCCCTGGCCGAGGCCATGGGCGTGACGCAACAGCGTCTGGATTCGGCGCAGGGAAGGCTGGCGGTCATTATCGTGAGCGACGGACATGAAATGGACGACTCGCCGGTGTATGCCGCACGGACTATGAAGGAAGCCTTTGGCGACCGAGTCTGCATGTACACGATATTGGTGGGAGATGACCCGGCGGGCCGAGGGCTTCTGGAAGAAATAGCCCGGGTGGGAGAATGCGGGTTTGCGGTCTCCGCAGACGACATCGCCGCTCCGGAGGCCATGGCCGATTTTGTGGAACGGATCTTTTTGGCCTCGGACAAGGACGCCGACGGTGTTCCGGACGATATGGACCAATGCCCGGACACGCCCAGGGGCGCGAAGGTGGATGAAAAGGGGTGCTGGGAACTGGGCGCCGTCCTGTTCGATACGAACAAGACGGACATCAAGCCCATGGCGTATCCCTTCCTGGACGAAATTGCGGATGTGTTGAAGAACAACCCCGGGTTGAGAATGGAAATTCAGGGCCATACGGACACTGTCGGGACCAAGGCCTACAACGATAGACTTTCCAAAAGACGCGCCGAGGCCGTGCTGAAATACTTCACCCAAAAGGGCGTTGAAGCAAAGCAGCTTTCCGTGGCGGGCTACGGATTCAGAAAACCCGTGGCATCCAACGACACGGCGGAAGGCCGCGCACAGAACCGCAGAGTCGAGTTCCGAGTACTAAACGGGGCTCAATAATCGGGACGCCCGAAACCCGACGGGGGAACACGGCATCGATCCCTCGGGGTTTCCTCACACCGAATGAGATCCGATACATTTCACGGTGACGACGCGGTCGGAAAACCGCCCGCGTCGCCTGCCGTGACGGGACCGGCGGACACATTCCGGTTCGGAAGTTTCCGCCGGAACGCCCCGGTTGGTTCTCGTTGCCGTCAATGGCCGCGACGCGATCGCCGGGCCGAAAACCTCTGGTACTCTCCCTGTTTGGGATTGTTTCCCCGCTCTTTTTTGAACATCGAAAGATGCAGCAGAAGCCCGTCCACGTTCAATGCCGTGCCGGACACGGACACGGATTCCAGCCGCAGGTCCTGACCCAAGCCCAGCGAACTTCGAGTCTCCGCCCGAGCTTTGCCCGCCGATTCCAGAAAAGCGCGAGCCTTGCCCGCGGCCACGCTTCGAAGAGGCTCGCCTTCCATCCAGTCCAGGGCGTCCAGGGCGTAACTGCGAACCAACCGCTGAAAGAACCGGGAGAACGTATCCTCATACCCGAAGAGTTCGGCGCCCACAATCGCGCCGTTTATGCCGAACAAAGCCCCGGTTTGTCCGTGGACCGGACGAAACGCACTCACAAATTCAGAGAGTCGGCTCGATTCCGTGCGATAGATGTCCGACATGGCCTCGGTGGAAGAGTGTGTATGGTGGCGTCGACTCCTGGAGGAAATGTCTTCCCATAGAGAGTCCTGACTGGACCGGAATCCTTCCTCTCGACTCAGGCTCGCCCGGACGGCCTCCTGGTGGTCCCGCTTCATACGGGCGGGCATGATCTCCCGGCCGGAATGGAATTTCCGGGACCGGTAACTCCAGCGCCCCCGTTCGACACAACTGACCGGAATCACGAGTTCGCAAGGGCCGTCGGCGAGAAACGTGGAATTGACGATCCGGTCCTGTTTCGCTCCCACCAAGGTTTCCCCTTCAAGAACGAGTACTTTCTGCGTTCCCCGGTTCACCAACAACAGATCGGGAACACTCCCGGACGCACTGACCTCCGTGATTTCGATCTGGTCTTGTTCCATCGCTTCGTCCAGAGTCAGGTAGTTCGGTTCTCCTTCCTGAAGCGACCAAAGCGGAAACAGGGTCAGGTTGAGATGTGCTTGTTTCTTGCCCACTTTTACACGAGCCAGGTACTCACGAATCACTTCCATGGGTCACCTCCATTTGTTTTCTGAGAGATACCCCACGGTATTGTCACATCAGGACAAAAAGGCTGCGCCTGCTCGAAAGGCGGTTTTTCATCACTGCTACGCAGGCCGAATACGGACATGGAGGGACGCCGACTCGGGCCGGAAGTAATTTGACGATGCGAGGGGGGTGGGTGTAGTCTTATCAAAGAACGGTGAAATCCTCTTCCCCGCATACTCCGGCAACAGATCCTCATGAAAATGCTCCGACGGAATTCGGTGTCCGCTTTCACTTTCCCCGTTACCATCCGCCCTCATACCAGGCTTCATGGGCACACCCTGAATCCTCCCACCCCCGTTGCCGATGGACCGTGACGCTCGTTCCGATTGTTTCCTCCGCCGTTTAGCGTTCCCTCCGGCACAAATCCACCAACCTCACGTATATTCAAAATAAGGAGGTGATGCACGTCCGCTTGGAACATCTTGGAACCGCCTGCCAATGACATCTGTTTCCATTCGTTCCACCGGCCGCTGTCCTTTGGAACGGATCGAGAAGGAGGATTCTATGGGAAGAACCTTATTACTTTGGGAAATGGATATGAGCCGAGTACCCGCCAGTCCTCAAGAGCGGGGGGCCGGATGGTCCGCCTTGCTGGGTCTGGTGAAGCAGGACATGGAAAAAGGCGTCATCAAGGACTGGGGATCGTTCTTCGGCGAATCCAGGGGATTTGCCATCGGCGAAGGGACGGAACTCGAAGTCGCCATGGCGTTACAGAAGTACGTTCCTTTCGTCAAATTCGAGTTTCATCCCATTGCCTCGGTAAGTCAAAATGAGGAGATCCTCAAGACGTTGACATCCTGATACTCTGGACAGGCTGTCGAAGACGCTCACTTCCGGCAAACCCCATGCGCTTCCCAACCGCCCGCCCCATGCGCACCATGCCTGCCATCGCCCTTTTCGGCAGCCTGAATCCGTTTCATTCCGGAATTACCACGTAGTCATCGTCATAGTTACCGCTCTCAGCCGTCGTATGACAGGCCGAACAGTTGGACAGGGATCCTATGGACAAGCGTTTCAGAACATCCGACTGAATCTTGCGATGCTTCTCCCGGATATAGGGAATCTCAGTAATCCTCACAGGAGTTTGATTCCCGAGACTTTTCATGATCTTGACGGATCGTTTTGCCGAACTTTTCTCCGCAGCGTTGGATGTCAGATACTCCATAATACTGGCTCTCGAACGATCATCTATTTGGACGGTATTTCCAAAGTGATTCTCAAGATCATTGACGATCCTGCTCCAGGACTCAGATGGAAGCAGCTCGGGTTGGTATGCAAAGTGACAGGACCCGCATTCTTCTTTGTAGGTTACATGGGTAACCGGGTTCATAGGTGTGTTCTTGTAACGATCCTCCTTGCCGAATCGATTCCGTTTCCTGTTCTCTGAATCCTCACTGTATTCATCTCGGTCACGTTCACTCTGTCCGTGATACCCTTTGTTCCCCTTGTGGTCCTTCGCCTGTGACGCATAAGAGAATCCAAATAGGACGATACAAACGATCACCATACAGGATATCAGCATCTTTCGTAAGCCCATGGTGCGGATTTCGCAATGCAAACGCATACCAAACCTCCCAGTGAATCGGATTCGATTCCTGAAACCGGAATCGGATTGGTTATCGGCCCGGCGGTTCCGTGCCGCGAGTCCTAATTTCGATATAGCCCGCGTAGCGGAACCGCGCGGTGTGCGGCAGCAGGCTCGAAACGCTGTCTATCCGCCTGAGGGCCGGCAGCGCCCGGTCGAACTGCGTGCGCAAATCCGGCATCCAGCCGATAGGGGAACGCGGCGGCAGAGGTGCGGGCACGAAGGTCAGGGCCTTCTCACCCACCGTCGTAAGAGTAGCGATCTTCCTTGAGTTTCCCGCTTCATCCTGTCTGCGTTGACCCTGAAAGAAGATTCGCCTTTATTTTAATCTACCTGTACATCCCAAAATAACGAGTCGGGAAAGAAAAATCACGTGGATTTCCTGGTTGGCTGGTTCCATTTCCCTAAACGAGCGTTCGAGGCCGCGATGTACATGCGAATCGAACCGGCTAGGCGTCTTCTGCATAGTCCTCCATCCCAAAGCAGGCAGACGGAATGCCAGAGGCCACAGCGCCAGGTGGTCAATTGTCACCGTCTGCATCTGATGTTGATACGCCGGCCAGGCATAATGCTGGGGTTACAAGCAATCATATGGGCGATGCCACTGGCGAAGCTCTTGATATGCTTGCTGCCCAATTTGTTTTGACCGAATGACGTTTCTGCCGTTTGCACTGATCTCAATCTCCGCGCTTTGACTCAACCAGACAGGTTTACTCCGGTTGCCAGACACAACCTGCCCAGTGCTCTTCGTAGTGCTTCACAAGGTCTTTCATCTCGCGAATGTTGGCCGCAGGTTCACGGCAGGCCCGGGCGCAGGTAGAAACAACATCCCGGTAAAACTCTGGAGCGTCCTTTGGTCTACAGTTTTTCTGGACACCAAATTGGGATAGGAGAGAATGAAAA
>CAYOVG010000074.1:0-22156 GCA_964407285.1 uncultured Syntrophobacteraceae bacterium | reverse complement strand
GAATGAGGCGTACAACCCGTACGCCGCAATGACGAAGGATGAAGCGCAACACAGCGGATCGCGTTTTCCAACAGCCTGGTAAGGGGCGGCGCCGTAAGGCGCTTTACTTCACAACGAACCATGGAGGGTTCGGCTGCATGAAACGAGAAATCCAGCCCGGTTCCGAGGTGGACTCCTTTTGCACCAAATGCAAACGAGTCACCGGTCACCGGGTTATGGCGATTCACGAGGGCGCCGTCAAGAGGGTTATCTGCCTTTCCTGCCAGGGGCAGCACAACTTCAGGCCCCCTGCCAAGGAGCCCGTGCCTCGGCCCGCCAAGACGGCCGCGGTGAGAAAATCCGGGAAGAACTCCGGCGTCCGTGCTCCGTCTGCCTTAAAGGATTGGGTGGAGCGAGCCGCTGGTCTGGAATCCATGGATCCTCCGAGACCTTATTCCATGACCGCTTCGTACGCCAAGGGGGATGCGATTCTCCACCCCAGCTTCGGTGTCGGGTTCATCCTGGGTGCCACCGAGAACAGAAAGGTCACGGTACTCTTTGAACACCAGGTGAAAACACTCGTCATGAATCGGCAAGATCCTTCCGGAACGGGAGGATGAGCCGCGTCCCAATTCCTTCCTTCCTCGAATGTCCTAAAGAGTTTCGTATTGACCCCGCGCTTTCCGTGCTTATGTAAAATGCATGCGCCGGGTATCCCGAGGATAAGGGGGGAAGACATATATGACCGGATGGGAAGAGCTTGCCGGACGGAAAGACTGGATTAATGCCGTGGACTGGGACATGACCCCGGAGGAAGCAGTGACCCTGTATCTCGAATGGGGGAACAATTGGTCCCATGGGCGCATGGTGCGTTCCAAAAGCGACGAGTCTTTCTATTTCGTCGTGAACACGTGGAGTGACCCTCCCATGGTCTATCTGGTCCATCGCAACTCGGAGGCGGCGGTGGAATTGGCAGGGTTCGAGCTTCCGGAGGAACACCGCCTTCGATTTCTGGGAAGCGTGGCGCGCAGGCCCGGAGTGTATGCTCCGGACGAACCTCTGAAAGATTGGCTGCGAGAACGGCTGGAAGCCTGATCGGCCTTGGAAAACGCCATCCGACGTCACGCCGACGGCCAGACCTAAAAGGCCGTTGAAAAACGCGATCTGCTGTTTTCTATTGATCCTTCGCCATTGCGGCGTACTGCATGCACGCCTCATTCCTCAGGATTCGCGCGCGTTGCATCTCATCGTTTTTTAACAGCCTGCCCGCCGTGCTGTTGATCATCGGGCTGTTACCGGGTGTACAGAAAGGGAAATCCTTTTCTTAAGACCTTGGTGTCCGGAGAGGCGCCGTTTCCTGTCAGCGCGCCGGGCGCCCGTTCTTCACGCGGAGCGTTCGTCCGGAGGAGCGAAGTCCACATCCGTGGGTTCCGTCCCCTGCTTTCGTGCTTTTCCCCCCATCGATGCTCCTGGGGAGCCGGGTTCGGGCGGGGATGTCTCTGCGGCGCCGGGCATTGCCGGGTGCATGTTCTTTCGGAAGCGATGATAGAACGCCAGCCCCGCGATGAGGGTGCCCAGGGTGATCAGGTTGGCGATGACGATGACCGGATCGGACCTGCCCAAGCCATACAAGGCCCACAAGGACACTCCGGCGGAAAACTGAAGGAAGGTCCCCAGGCTGACATCCCGTACGCATCGGGTTCTCCACATTTTTCGTATCTGGGGCAGGAAGCCGAAGCTGGTCAGCGCCGCCGCGGCGATACCCACGGCCGTCCAAAAAAGCGACATGGAAACTCCTTTGCCTTGAACCGATCCGTGTCGTCTGAACGCGGTGTCTTCAGCGTCCGGATATATCCCGTCGGGGAGTGCGTTCATACACTTCCGTGAGATCGCGCAGCCGCTCCCGGATTGCTCCGGTGAGCATACGGGCGGTGAAGCGCCACTCCCAATTGCCTGAGGCGGTTCCCGGAAAGTTCATGCGTGCTTCGGTTCCCAACCCCAGGACATCCTGAAGGGGAAACACGGCCAGTTGCGCCACGGAGCGCAGTGCCGCACGAATGAAATCCCAGTGGATTTCCCTTCCGTCCGTACCCAGGTATTTCAGTGTGTAGCGGCGTTCTCGCTCGATTTCCTCCCGGGATTGAGTGGTTTGCGTTCCCGGCTCCGCCGTGAACCATCCCAGGGTGGTATTGTGGTCGTGTGTAGCCGTGTACACGGCGCAGTGGGTCGTGTGCGCATGAGGGCGGTATTCGGGCGCCTTGGGGTCGTTTCCGAACGCCATCTGCAGGACCCGCATGCCGGGGAAACCCAGCTCATCCCGCAGCGCATCCACCTCGGGGGTAATTACGCCCAGGTCTTCTGCGATCATCCGGATGTCTCCCAACTCACGTTGGACGGCGCGGAACAAGGCGGCCCCCGGTCCCTTGACCCAACGACCGCGCACGGCGGTGGGTTCGTCGGCCGGGACTTCCCAGTAGGCTTCGAAGCCTCTGAAATGATCCAGGCGCACCGTATCTACCAGGCTCAGGTTCACTCGGAATCGATGGATCCACCAGTGAAAGCCTTGGCGGGCCATCTCTTCCCAGCGATAGATGGGGTTTCCCCATCGCTGTCCCGAGGCGCTGAAGTAATCCGGAGGGACGCCGGCCACTACCAGAGGCCGGCCGTGATCGTCCAGATGGAACAGCTCCCGGTTTGCCCATACTTCGGCGCTGTCCTGGGCGACATATACCGGGATATCCCCCACCACGACGATGCCCCGGCGATCGCAATAGGCTTTGAGCGATTGCCACTGCCGGAAGAACAGGTATTGTACGAAGGTCCAGAATTCCACCGGGTCGGATAACCGCTTACGCCATTGAAGGAGAGCGTCGTTACGGTGTTTGGAGGCCGACTCCTCCCAGCGGGTCCACTCCATTCCGCCGTGGGCTTCCTTCAGGGCCGTGAACAGAGCATAATCCCCCAACCAGCGCGCGTGGGTTTCCAGGAATTCGTAGAAGTCGTCGGGACATCCGGAGGCGTGACCGTCTCTGAACCGCTGGAAGGATCGGGCCAGAAGGTTCGTCTTGTAAGCGATTACGGCGCCGTAATCCACCCGTTCCGGGGGGAAGGCCGGTGGCGCGGCGATGTCTTTCGGCTCCAAAAGCCCTTCCTCCACCAGGAGTTCCGGACTGATGAGATTCGGGTTGCCTCCGAACGCGGTCAAGGACATGTATGGAGAATTTCCGTAACTCGTATGGCCGAGAGGCAGAATCTGCCACAGCGTTTGTCCCGTTTCCACCAGGAAGTCCACGAACCGGTATGCTTCGGGACCCAAATCTCCGATGCCGTAGGGACCGGGAAGCGATGTGGGGTGGAGCAGAATTCCGCTGACCCTGGATGAATCCATGGAGTACTCCGTATTATAATCGGCGGATTGTTCAACCCTGCGATCCGCCGCCGCAGGGACGACGGTTGCTGCGGCGCACCCAAATAGGCCGCATTTTGCAGGATTGGAGGGATCGGCATCCGATCCTGTTACACCGGCCCACCGCTAATGCTGTTTGGAACGGGCGAAGCGGTATGCGGGCCTAAAGCCGCTACCTTGTCGGGGAACCGAACACCGTCGAGGCCAGATTACCCGTTGTGTTCGGGGAGGATCAAGGCCGGAATGCACCATACCATGTCGTGGGCGGGTTGGCGGCCGATTCCGGCCGTGGCGAGGGATTGCCGGGAATGGCTTTATGACGCTCAGGCAGGCTCCGGGCGCGGTATCCTGGAAGCGTCCCTGTCTTCCGGAACGGATTTCCTCATGGAAACGGACCCCTTTGGGGTCCGTCGCCATGGATTGCCCACAGGTTGGAAAACTACCGGAGGAAGCGTCTTCGCAGGCAGACGAGTCCCAGCATGCCGGAACCCAGGAGCCATACGGCGCCCGGAATCGGAACAGGGTTCACATAGATCAGGGGTTCATTGTAGTCTTGGTCGTCCCCGCCGAATGGGTTGTTGTAGGCGATGAAAAAGTCGCCGACGCCTCCCATCCCGTTGATCCCGTACGCATTACCGGAAGAAAACTTGGTGCCGTTGCTCAATCCGAACATGAAATCGACTCCGGCTCCCAGAAGCGCCGCCAGATCGTAGGGAGACCACGTACCCGGACTGTTCGGATCGGTGATCCAATTGCGCGAGGGCGAGGTCCAGGGACCCGGGTCAAAGATCTGGGTGAAGGTTGCATAACCGGCGCCGTGCCACACACCGAAGGGATGCGTTTCGCTGGTGTCGTAGATCATCATGAGGACAGCGGTTACCGTGTTTGTATTGAAAACGCCGTCCCAAATTCCCAGATTGCGGGCGCCCACCAATCCGCCGGAACCGTCCAGACCGGCTCCCAGCAGACCTTCCATATCCGCTGAATAGGTGGTTCCGTAAATGGCGTTGTATGCCTCGGTTACCTTTTGCTCCAAAGGATATGTCCAGGAAGTCGCCCAGACAGGCGAAACCAAGAGTAATCCAACCAAAGCCCCTACCCAGAAAACCGTCCTTTTCATCCCTTGATCTCCTTCGATCCCGGCGCCGTGCGGCGCGCGTTGAGCCTGCCGGCCCAAAAAAACGGCCGGGCACACCCTTTCTTCCAGGCGGCTCGGCCGTCTCGAGGAGACCCGAAGCTTTCCGTCCCCACCTTGCGATGGGTTTGGCTTTATCTGGCACAAAACGCATCATCATCAAGCGTTCAAGTCGTATACTACCAGAGAGTCCTCTTCATGTCAACACAATTGTAAGTAGCGGTCGGTACGAGGTAAGATATCCGGTTCGAGGAGTCCATGGACTTCCCTCTCTCGAGGCCGGGGCAAAAAAAGGTAACAGGAGCGGGCGAGGTGAGAAGTCCTCTGAAACAACGAACCGTTTTCCTCAGACCGGTATTCTCCATCTTAGAATTTCCAGAAGTTGCTCCGGATTCAATGGCTTGCCCTTGGAAACCACCTGACCGTCGATCACCAGTCCCGGAGTCGAATAGACCCCCATTTTCATGAAGTAATCCACGTCCGTTCGTTTCCTCACCTGGACCCGGGCGGTGGACCCCAGAACATTCAACACCTTGAATATATTATTATAAAGGGTCTCGCAGTTCTTGCAGCCGGGACCGAGGACTTCTATGACCAACGAGGGACGTTCCGCCCCTGCGTCATGCTTGAACGCCTCTTCCATCCACGACAACACCTGTTCCCTGGACGGAACGCTTCCCTGATGAACCATGCGTCCCGCCAGGATGAGGACCGGGGTCATCATAATGCCTACGCCGGGAGCCCTTTCTTCGCAAGGACGCAGTGCTTCGTCCAGTTGCGGCGTCCATTGCGCGCCCGGGCCGGCCGGACAGCAGCGTTCGGCGGCGGAATCTCCAGACGATTTTCCGGATTGTTCAATCAGCTGATAAATTCCGTCCCAATCCATCTCAATGCCGGCTTTCGCGGCCACTTCTTTTGCCGTTCCCGGTTCGAGCCCCAAGGATCGGGCGAACTCTTTCGCCTCGGCGTCCGTATAAGCCAGGTGCCTTACCCGCAGCGGAAGATCCAGTTGAGCGACCAGATCATGGAGCATATGAGTCAGGTAATCGCAGCGCGGGCAAGGCGGATCCGTTCCGATGACCCAAATTTCATTCGAAAAGGCCATGGCTGTCCTCCTGTTATAACGGTCCGTTGATAAACACCATGGTGGGCAGGCCGGCGAAAAACGATAAGATACACGGCATGGGATCTTTCAGAGGCGAAGGAAAAAGGACCTACGGAATACCGTAAGTCCTCGATTTTCCGTGGTGGGCGATGCGCGACTCGAACGCACGACCTTTGGTTCCGGAGACCAACGCTCTATCCTACTGAGCTAATCGCCCGATAGCGTACTATGTATAGAAACCCTCGCGGGATGTCAAGCCATTGAGCGGAATTCCCTTCTGTTTCGGTTTTCCTGGACATCCAATCCGAATAGGAGAGAATGCATCCACGGAGGATTTCTTATGGTTACTCGGGCCATGCAGGTTCTGAAGCAGCGCGGTATTCCGTTTCGGGTACAAACGTACGATCATGATAAGAAGGGAGCGGAGTTCGCCGCGGCGGCATTGGGGTATCCGGTGGAACGAACCATCAAAACGCTCGTGGTGGAGCTGACACCGGGCGGGTTCGTGTTCGTGCTCATGCCGGGTCACCGGCAGCTGGACCTCAAGATGCTGGCCCGGTCCGCCGGCGCCAAGAAAGCGGCCATGGCCGAGGCCGGCGCCGCCGAACATCTTACCGGGTACCGGGTGGGCGGTATCAGTCCTTTCGGCGGCAGACGCGCTTTGCCTGCGTACATGGACGCCGAGTTACTGGAGCACGCGGAAGTGGCCGTCAACGGCGGCAACCGGGGGGTCATGCTGCTCCTGTCGCCCGCGGACATTCTGAAGGTTACGGGAGGCCGGATCCTGGGCGGAGCGGGAACCGCCGCAGGGACGTAACCGGGGTTCAATCGCCGGGACAGTTTCGGGGCAGGCAGGAGAGGGGAAAGGGCAACCGCCTTTCAGCCCGTTGATAAACACTATTACGGGCGGGCCGATGCAAAACGATGAGATGCAAGGCGGGCGAATCCTGAGGATTGAGGCGTACATCCAGTACGCCGCGGTGACGAAGGATGAAGCCCAACGACGCAGATCGCGTCTTTGACCGGCCTGCTAGTCCCTGGAGGTGGAATCGAGGTCTTGGTTAGAGTGCTCCTCGGGAGGGGTTTCCGGAGCTGGTTCGGTCTTCCTGAAACGCCGGACCACGGCCCCGGCCAGGAGGGCCAGACTGATCAGAATAATCAGGTTGGAGGCAAAAAACGTGAGGATGAAATAGGGAACCTGTTCCAGGGAATAGGAGCCGATGAGAAGGTCTACCCCGAAGACGAGAAACACCACACACAGGGCCGCCTGTACTACGAACTTGAGGTTTCGGGTTCGTTCAGAGTCCATGGGAATATCCGCACATCGCATCCAACCGCTCGGACATCCGGTTCAATCGACGTTCCAATATGCGGGTGTATTCGCCGACTACGGAGGCCCCTCCTCTGGGAACAGGAATGGGGTCTCCCACCCATACGGTGATCTCTCCAAACGGTTGGGGAAGCATGGTGCGGTCCCATGTCTTCCGGAGAGTCCAGACGTTTCCGCCGGACCACACGATGGGGAGGATGGGAACCCCCGTCATCTGAGCCAGGAGCACCAAGCCGGGTTTGGCCTTGAAGGCCGGACCGCGGGGGCCGTCGGCCACCGTGGCCGCGAACCGTCCTCCGCTCCGCAGGTGTCGAACCATTCTGCGGAGCGCCTCGCTGCCTCCCCGACTGCTGGACCCGCGCACCACCCGGGCGCCCATGGAGCGTGCGAAACGCGCCAGGAGTTCTCCGTCCCGGCTCCGACTGAACATGATCATGGGTTGGAGCGAGGACAGCAGGTAGACCAGGAAGATGGCGCAACGGTGCCAAGTGGCTCCGATATATCGGCTTTCCGGAGACACCAGCCCGTTTTGGGTGTACACCTCGTTGTCCAGAAACCGTACTCGGACCGTGCCGAACCAGAGCTTGAGCAACGGGGTTCCCAAAGAGACGATGAGGCGCGTCCTGGCATCCGGCGGCATTCGAGTCACGGGAACGCGTCGTTCTTTCGAGTGAACCGGAACTTGCGGGAAAGAGGATGACTTCACGGATATGGTCGGGGCGAGAGGATTTGAACCTCCGTCCTCGTGCTCCCAAGGCACGCGCGCTAACCAGACTGCGCCACGCCCCGATTGAGTCTCTGATGAAAATGCGGAAGCGTCACCCGCCGTCCGAAAACGCCGTCGCGGTCCTGCGTTTCCAGGTTCCCGCCTTCCGTGCCGTACCGGGAACAGCCGAGTCGCAGGTACGTTGCTGCGGCTCGCGTGGGACTTCATTCTTACCGGCCTGGATGAACGGGCGGCGGGCGACAAGCGCCTGATGCCGCGTACCGGACGGCCTGTCCGCCCGTCTCTGGAGGGTGCGGAAGCCGTGGAAAAACGCCCGGCTCCTTCCGCTAAGACTTTATATACTAGCACAGGGGCCGCACAAAATTCAAGCACTTCCGATCCGGCGACCCGGCCGGAAGTCCGGGGAACGGTATCCCGTCGGGTGAAGTTCGGGACCGCGCAGGGAGGTCGGATCCGGCGCCCGGCAAGGTCGGCCGCGGACTTGACTTGTCCCGAGGGTCGATTTATTTTGAAAAAACGCCTGAATCCATCCGGCTTGACAACCCGGGTAAAGACGGCTAATCACCTCTCTTTACACAACAGACCATCCGCGAGAGTGGCGGAACCGGTAGACGCACTGGATTTAGGATCCAGCGGGGATGCCCGTAGGGGTTCGAATCCCCTCTCTCGCACCACAAATCGGATATCAGAGGGTACGAATGAGAGTCGCCGTAGAAGACGTGAGTTCCGTCAAAAAGAGAGTCCAGGTGGTGCTGCCCCGGGAGGATGTGGAACGGGAGCTGAACGCGTCGTATGTCACCGCGCGTAAACAGGCTCGCATCAAGGGCTTCCGGCCCGGCAAGGCGCCCATGAGCATGATCGAGCGGTTGTACAAGGAAGAAGTGGAAAACGAGGTGGCCGCCAAACTCATCGGGGAGTCCTATGCCAAGGCTTTGGAGGAACAGGATCTCCGTCCCATAGGGAATCCGGCTTTCGAGAAGGGGACCCTGTCCAGGGATGAAGACTTTTCGTATACCGCCGTGGTGGAAATTCCCCCCCGGGTGGATGTGAAGGATTATTTCGGGTTGGAGCTGGAGAAAGAGGAACGGCCGGTCACGGAGGAACAGGTTTCCGAGCGGCTGGAGCGGATCCGTCAATCCCACGCTCAGCTGGTGAGCGCCGGAGATCGTCCCGTTGGGGAAGGGGACATCGCGGTCATTGATTACGAACAGTTCTCCGAGGGAACGCCTGAGGGAGAAGGCAAGCGACAGGGCATCCATATCGAAGTGGGCAAGGGCGTGGTTCCCGACCTGGAGAACGGCCTGCTGGGATTGTCCCGGGATGACGAGCGTGAGTTGGAAATCGCCTACCCCGCGGATTATCCGGCGGCGGCCTATGCCGGCCGAACGGTGACGATGCAGGTACGCGTGATGGACATCAAGGAAAAGCGCTTGCCGGAGCTGGACGACGAGTTCGCCAAGGATTTGGGTTCCGGCGTGGAAAGTATGGAGGCATTGCGCCGGAAAGTGAGAGACGATCTCTTGGAGCAGGAACGCCGGCGGGTGCAGGCTTCCCTGAACAAGCAGATTGTGGATCGGCTCCTGAGTTCACATCCCTTTGAGGTGCCCGAGACTCTGGTGGAATACCAGCTGGAGTCCATGGTGGAAAACTACGAGAAAAATCTGGCCCGAAGGGGATTGAGTCTGGAAGCCGCGGGTTTGGATCCTGCGCAGTTGCGGGAATCCTATCGGTCCGAAGCCGTGGAGCGGGTCCGCACGGCGGTGCTTTTGAACAAGATTGCGGAACATGAAGGGATCGAGGTCACGGAGGAAGACCTGGACGAAGGATACGCCCGTATCGCCGAACAGGTGGCCCAGACCAAAGAATTCGTCCGGAGTCTGTACCAGAAGAACCGCATGGTGGAAGGATACAAGAGCCAGCTCCTGGAGGAAAAGGTTTTGAAACGGATTTGTGACCATGCTATTATAAAAACAGGGATCTTTGAAGAAACCCAAGGTCCGGAAGAGGCGCGAGAAGGTTAATATGCTGGTACCCATTGTCATTGAACAGAGCAGCCGGGGCGAGCGCGCGTACGACATTTATTCGCGATTGCTGAAGGATCGTATCATCTTTTTGGGGAGCGCCGTAGACGAAGTCGTTTCAAACCTGGTCATCGCCCAGTTGCTTTTTCTGGAATCCGAGGACCCTGAGAAGGATATCAACCTGTACATCAATTCTCCGGGCGGCGGGGTAAGTGCGGGATTGGCCATTTATGACACCATGCAGTATATCCGGTCTCCCGTTTCCACGATCTGCATGGGCCAGGCTTCCAGCATGGGGGCCCTGCTTTTGGCGGCGGGCGCCAAGGGAAAGCGGTATGCGTTGCCGCACTCGAGGATTATGATTCACCAGCCCATGGGGGGCTTCCAGGGACAGGCCACGGACGTGGATATCCAGGCCAAGGAGATTCTGCGTCTCCGGGAAAGCTTGAATCTGATCCTGGCCCGCCACACGTCCCAGTCGCTGGAGAAGATCCGGTTGGACACGGAGCGGGATTTTTTCATGGACGGCCGGCAGGCCAAAGAATACGGCATCATCGACGAGGTGATCACCAATCGACAGGTGACACCGCAGAGCTGAGTTTAGGTCCGGACCTGTGGAGGACGCCTGCGATACCGGGAGATGCGGGCCGGGACTCGGAAGTTGTAATTATACGAATACAAGGCTGAAAGGTCTAAGTGATAAACGGTGGATGAACCGCCATTGGGAGTGTGATCGATATGGCGAAAAAAGACAGCGGCAAGAGTTCCGACCTGTTGTGTTCTTTTTGTGGGAAGAGCCAGGAGGAAGTGAAGAAGCTGATTGCCGGTCCGTCCGTATACATTTGCGACGAATGTATTGAATTGTGCAATGAGATCATTGCGGAAGAGCATGAGCGGGAAGAAGCTGAAAAGGGCGGATCAAAAATCCCGAAGCCTTCGGAGATCAAGAAGATCATCGACGAATATGTAGTGGATCAGGACCGTGCGAAGAAGATTCTTTCCGTGGCCGTCCACAATCATTACAAACGAATCGAAAGTAATGTGGATCTGGATGGAGTGGAGCTGCAGAAAAGCAACATCCTGCTCATTGGACCCACGGGGTGTGGAAAGACTCTGTTGGCGCAGACTCTGGCCAAGATTTTGAACGTTCCTTTTACGATTGCGGACGCCACTTCTCTTACGGAAGCGGGTTATGTGGGAGAGGACGTCGAGAACATCATCTTGAATCTCCTGCAAAATGCGGAATACGACATCGAGCGGGCGCAAAAGGGGATCGTATATATCGACGAAATCGACAAGATTGCCCGGAAATCGGACAATCCCTCCATCACCCGGGACGTATCCGGTGAGGGAGTGCAACAGGCCTTGCTGAAAATCATCGAAGGGACCATGGCCAGTGTGCCGCCCAAAGGGGGGCGCAAGCATCCCCAACAGGAGTTCGTCAAGGTGGACACCACGAACATCCTGTTTATATGCGGCGGCGCGTTCAACGGCCTGGAGAAGCTCGTGCAGGCTCGAACGGGTTCCAAGGGGATTGGTTTCGGGGCCAATGTGATCTCCGCCAAGGAGCGGCCCCTGGGTGAGATTCTGGAGCAGATTCAACCCGAGGATTTACTGAAGTTCGGACTCATTCCCGAATTTGTGGGCCGCCTTCCGGTGATCGCCACCCTCTCCCCTCTTACGGAAGATGCCTTGGTGCGTATCCTTACGGAACCTCGGAACGCCTTGGTGAAGCAATTCCAGAAGTTGTTCGAGATGGAAGACGTGACCCTGAGGTTCACGGACTCTTCCCTGAGAGCCATCGCCAAGGAAGCGCTCAAGCGGGAGTCCGGCGCCCGTGGGTTGCGGGCCATAATGGAAAACGCCATGCTCGATATCATGTACGAACTCCCGTCCCTGAGTGACGCTCACGAATGCGTGATCAACGAGGACGTCATTCTGCACGGCTCACCGCCGATCCTCATGTACGAAAACCGGGCGGAATCGGCCTGATATTCCGCCGGAGCACCGGGATCATTCCTCGGATTCCGGTGCGCGGACCCGACCGATCCGGGGGGTGACGCCGCCCACGAGAGGGTGATTCCACCCCTTTGTGGGCAAGTTTTCCTTCCCGGTTGTCCTGGACCACCCGAATTTGCGTCTATCGAAACCGTAAATCCTGCCGATTAGAAGACGGAGAGGTGTGCGTTCGGAAAAGGGCGGGGTGACCGACAGGCGGAGATCCTGTTCGGTGAGCGGCCGCAGGTTGACTTCCGGTGTTCCGTTCTTAGGTTACGGATACCGACGAAACGACGACCAAACAACCTTACCTTAGGAGAAAGAGGGATCGCTATGTTTCCAAATCCCTTACGAAACATATTGGGAAACAAAATGGAAATTCCGTTGCTGCCTTTGCGGGACATCGTCATTTTCCCCCACATGGTGGCTCCCCTGTTTGTGGGGCGGGATAAGTCCATTCAGGCCCTGGAGTCCGCCATGTCCAAGGACAAGATGATCTTTCTGGCGAGTCAGAAAGATGCGTCCGTGGACAACCCCCAGGAGAAAGACATTCACGCGGTGGGTACCATCGGAACCATCCTGCAGCTCCTCAAGCTGCCCGACGGCACGGTGAAGGTGCTGGTGGAGGGCAAGGTCCGGGGGATGGTGAAGGAGTTTCTGCAGGGCGACAAGTTCTACCTGGTCGAGGTGGAACGGATTATCGAACCGGAGAGTCCCGACGTCGAGTTGGAGGCGTTGTCCCGGAGCATCCATGAGACCTTCGAGGAATACGTCAAGCTCAACAAGAAATTGCCCAGTGAGATTCTCCAGGCGACTCGGAGTATCACGGATCGCTCCCAACTCGCGGATACTATTGCGGGGCATCTCACTCTGAAGCTTTCGGATAAGCAGGTACTCCTGGAGATTCAGGACGTCGCCCGCCGCATGGAAAAACTCTATGAGTACATGAAGGGCGAGATCGAGGTCCTTGAAATCGATCAGCGCATCAAGTCCCGGGTCAAGAAACAAATGGAGAAGACCCAGAAGGACTATTATCTGAACGAGCAGATGCGCGCCATCCAAAAGGAAATGGGGGAAAAGGACGATTTCAAGAACGAGATTCAGGAACTGGAACGGCGGCTGAAACGGAAACGGCTGTCCCAGGAAGCCAAAACCAAGGTGCGTCACGAACTGAAGAAACTCAAGATGATGTCGCCCATGTCGGCGGAGGCCACCGTTTCCAGAAATTACATCGACTGGATTCTGTCATTGCCCTGGAACGAAAGGACCAAGGATCAGATCGACATCGAGGAATCCAGCCGCATCCTCGAGGAGGATCACTACGGTCTGGAAAAACCCAAGGAGCGGATCCTGGAATATCTGGCCGTTCAGAGTCTGGTGAAGAAAATCAAGGGCCCCATTTTGTGTCTGGTGGGTCCTCCGGGCGTGGGCAAGACTTCTCTGGCCCGGTCCGTGGCGCGCGCCATGGGAAGAAATTTCGTGCGGCTGTCTTTAGGCGGCGTGCGGGATGAAGCGGAAATCCGCGGTCACCGCCGGACGTACATCGGCGCTCTTCCCGGCAAGATCATCCAGAGTCTGAAGAAGGTAAAAAGCACCAATCCCGTGTTCTGCCTGGACGAAGTGGACAAAATGAGCACGGATTTTCGGGGCGACCCTTCCGCGGCGCTCCTCGAAGTGTTGGATCCGGAGCAGAATTTCGCCTTTAACGACCACTATCTGGATCTGGATTACGACCTGTCCGAGGTGTTGTTCATCACCACGGCGAATACCCTGTATTCCATCCCTCTGCCCTTGCAGGACAGGATGGAGATCATCCGTATTCCGGGATATACGGAATACGAAAAAATGTATATCGCCAGGGACTTCCTGATTCGAAAACAGATGGAAGCCAACGGATTGAAACCGGAAAACGTGGAATTCTCGGAAAACGCCGTTCTGGAGATCATTCGGCGATATACCAAGGAAGCCGGCGTGCGTAATCTGGAACGGGAGATCGCCAACGTCTGCCGAAAGGTGGCCCGGGAAGTGGTGGCCGGCAAAGACCAAGCCGCCAGGATCCGCGTAACGTCCAATGCCGTGCCCAAGTATCTGGGGGTGCCTAAGTTCCGGTACGGAAGGGCTGAAGAAAAGGATGAGGTGGGTCTGGTCACGGGGTTGGCGTGGACGGAACTGGGAGGCGAACTGTTGCAGACGGAGTGCGTGATCCTGCCCGGAAAAGGCAAACTGACCAGTACCGGCAAACTGGGGGAAGTGATGCAGGAGTCCGCTCAGGCGGCCCTGAGTTATGTCCGGTCCCGGGGACTTCAGTTGCGGCTTCCGCGGGACTTCTACCAGAACGTGGATATCCACGTGCACGTTCCCGAGGGGGCCATTCCCAAGGACGGTCCATCGGCGGGAATCACCATTGCCACGGCGCTGGTCTCCGCACTGACGCAGATTCCGGTGCGCTCGGATACGGCCATGACGGGTGAAATCACCCTGAGGGGCCGGGTGCTGCCCATCGGCGGGCTGAAGGAGAAGCTGCTGGCCGCGCACCGGGGCAACATCCGCCGCATACTCATTCCGGAAGACAACCGCAAGGATCTCAAAGAGATTCCCGGTAAGATTCTCAAGGCCCTGGAAGTGGTTCCGGTGGCGCATATGGATGACGTGCTGCGGGCGGCCCTGGTTCTGGAGGATCCGGAGAGCCTGTTCGTGGAACCGGCCGAGAAGATCCCCCCCTATCTCGCCCTGGAGAGAAAGCCAGAGTCCAACGGGGCCGTGGCGCATTGACCGGGAAGAAGGGTTTGAGGCATACAGGCGCTTGAAACCCGTGACGAGATTAGGGTATAACCCAAACCTCTTCGTGAAGGCCACGCGGGGCCTTGGAGAGGGCGGGTAGCTCAGTTGGGAGAGCATCGGCCTTACAAGCCGGGGGTCGCAGGTTCAAGTCCTGTCCCGCCTACCAAAAAAAAAGCCTTTTATTCCGAGGGGTTGGCCGCTGAGCCGCCCCTCGGGTTTTTTATGAAACAGGTTTGGTGTGTCACTTGGTGTGTCACTTTTTGAATTTCGCCATTGGTTTCTGCCTCGAAAATCTCCATTGCAGCCCTTTCGGCAGACCCAATGCTGTGCAGGTAAATTTCGGTTGTTGTTCTCTTCTCGTGCCCTAAAATTCGCTGAATGCTTCCTATGTTCACATTTGCATTGTCCAGCATTGAAGCCCCAAAGTGACGCAAGGCATGAAACCGAAAGTACTTCACTCCCGCCCTGCTGCAAAGAGTACGCATGAGCTTCTTTCGGTCCTGATATGGCCCCGATTTCTTTTCACCGGTCTTACTGCTCCAGTAGGTATGCCAAAAAACCCAAGGCTTTGATTTATCCCTTCCTTCGTACCTTCTGGAAAGAACCTCAAAGAGGCGGTTTGTCATAGGAATCCTTCGAGGAGTGAGATTTCCACCCTTCTTCTTCCGAGTGTATAGCACCACGCATCTATTCCTGAAGTCAACGTCGTTCCAGGTGAGGCGGTTTATTTCCCCCATTCTCCCCATGGTTTCCTTGATACAATATAGGTAATCCTGATCTTCTGGATTCGCAGCCAACAAAACTTTCAGAACATCTTCTTTAGGCGGCACGTACCGAAGCCTTATTTCGACAGGCAAAAAATCGATTCCTGCGGTGGGATTCTTTGAGATGCAACCTCTTTTTATGCCGAAATTAAAAAGTGCCCGAAGTTGCCTCAGATACTTGTTCGCCGTCACATTCGATATCCTTGAAAGGCCCAGGATATACCGCTCAATCATATCCCGTTGAATTACGGCTGCCTGGAGTTTCCCCCACATGGCTACCCACTTGTAAGCAATATACCTTATGTCTTCGTAATGACTTGCTGAGCAGTAGGCTTTGAGAAAATCCAACCTACGATTAACCAGGTCCAAGAAGGCCATGCCTGTTCGGGTCGTCTCTTGTGGTGGTCCTTGTTGCTGCTGGACCTCTTTCATTCGTTCTTCCTCCGGGTCCGGCACGCCCTTTTGTATCGCCTCCTTTCTTTTGGCTTCCGCTATCCTGGCTTCTGCCTTCGTCTTGTAGAAACCTTTGGCGTAGCGGTTTTTGTTGTGGTAGAAATTGTACCTCCAACCTTTGTTTTGGACGAAAGATACGCTCATAGAGGTCCTCCTTTGATGGAAAAACGAGAGAACCCCCAAGCTTCCGTCCGCCAAGTTCCCGCCAGTGCCGGTAAACCCAGCTCCGGCTCTTTTTCAGGAACCTGGCGACTTCCTCAGGGGTTTGGATTAGAGGACTCTCGGCCATAAGTCAAGTAGTAACCTCATTTGTTAGGGGTTATTGGCTGTCCTCTTTCTTGCGCATATTATAAAGAAACAACACAATATAATAGTACGAACCTATCGCTACAACTATAGCTGTCACAGAAGCATTTATAAGCGCTTTAATATTAGTTAAGACTTCTTTTCCTAAGTACATTGTATATAGAATGTTGGCTAAGTTAAGTACATAAACTATGTATACAAGCGCAAAACACCCTTTTGCCTCAGATATGATGCTAACTAATTTTCGCATCACCCACCTCCATATATGTTGAATGTGTATAGTGCTTGATAGAATTTACAGCAACCAAATACTACATACATTTCACCTTCGTTTTGACAGAATCTTAACAATCCCTACAACGATAATCCCTAGCACTGCAAGTTTTGCAACAGATTGGACAGGGTCACCTGAATAACCGTAACCGCGCGACCCTACGCTCCACGCTGTCCGCATTGCGTCACTAAACTCTGCAACAACGCTCGATACAGTTAAGAATATTGACGGAAGAAACACTAGAAGCACAAGAAGTATGACTGCAATAAAGACGTTTCTCCATTCCATCGCATAGCCTCCTTATCAAACTGGGTTCATACAAGGAGTGTCAGAAAAAGCCTGTATGCGTCGGTCTTACTCAAGCTTTTCTTTCTTTTGGCTGAACTCAGAGACAGGCGAGAATTCTAACCTGTTGACATCACCGATATATTTCTTTGCAATGTTTCGCGCCTTGTTTGTTTCAGCCTGATCCCGGCAGACAATGTAGAGTCTCTTCAAACTAGAGCGGAGACCGTCCCGAATATTATCGAGCAGGTTGCTGAACGACAGCGTAACTTCAAAGCCGTACATCTCAGCTTTGCTCCCCTCGACCCAGGCAAAAACGTCCAAGCGTCCAGTCATGCCGGAAACCTGCGCTTCAAGCCAGACTTTATAACCCCGGTCTATCAGCCAGGATTTCAGGTAATGGCATAAGCAGCTATGCTCAAACCCTCCCTGGCCCTGCGGCGGCTTTTTCCTGTAGTTTTCATAAACCCAAGCCATGATTTCGAGGTACAGCCCGGGCCTGCCGATGATTTTAACGCTTCGCGCAACAGCCATATTATTTTGCTCAAGCCATGCCCGGGCTTTTGAAGCTTTCGCGTCAGTGAGATGCGTTTCCAGTAGAATCTCGTTCCATTTCAGGAACGGGTTTTGAAACAGCAGAGTAAGAATCGCCCAAGCGTTGGCTTCATGCTCTGATTTCGGTATAGCTTGCTGCCCGGTTTCCCCGGTTGCTTCAGCCTTACCTTCAACGACAGTTTCAGTTTCCGCCTGAACAGGGTCGTAGCCGATACAAAGCGGCGGTCTCGGGAAAACTTCTGCGTACCAACCCGCCATAACGAGCTCGACCTCGCTGTCTGTCGGCCTATCCTGCAGGGAGCGTATCTTGCCCATGACATCACCCGAGCCACGGTACTTCTATCAAGAACGGCTTATCGAATTTTCGGGTTCTAGCGACAGCAACACGCCTGTAGGGCAGTTTGTAGAGATATTTCTGCTGCTCTTCATTAAGCCCGAAAGTCTTGGCCATGCTTTCATGGTCAACGCCATCGAGAGGAAACCCGATCTTGATCATACTGTTCGCCTGAAATACGTAATTGAAACTCCGCGCTTCCTGGCTGCATAGCCAAAGCCCGATACCGAACTCGCGAGCTTTGCGCGTGATCTCGTTCAAGCTTGATTCAAAGAGATAAGCGTCACTGTTATCTCTACCAGCCTGCATTAGAGTCGACGCTTCATCCACTATAAAAAGCGTCCTTAACTTATCGCCGCGAGTTCCTTCAGCAACATTCTTGTTATAGGCCATGATAATGATCAGGCAGATTAAGAAATTCGTGACCATGTCTGTACCGAAATTGGTCGGTAACTCTAACACCACATTATGCTCTGTAAATATAGCCACAGGAAGCCCTTGCCTGACATTGAATGTTTCGTCCATTAAAACATAAGGCCTGACCCTGCTCAGTAGATTTTCGAAGATGTCCTGGTAACGATACCCAATATGTTTAGCTTTCTTTAAATACTGTAGAATGTTGTAAAGGTCTTGCATTGTAGGATAATTCATTGACCCGTCGAACACTCCGTGCTTATGAAACAGCGCGTTCAAAGTCTCGAGCAGGATACCTTCAGACGGCGCTCCGAGAGCGTTTTCTGCTGCAAAGACTTTGGACCACATGAAAACAAAGCCTTTAGGCGAAAGCCACGGCGGTACTTCAAGCGGGTTAAACCGAAACTTGTTCGCAGTAATAATCCCCAGGTTCGGCACAAAATGAAGAAGCCGCCTGTAAAACGTCTTCACGTCCGGTATCACGATATTGAACCCCTGCATTTGACAAAGCTGAAGAACCGCGTTCAGAATCAGCCAGCTTTTGCCTGCGCCTGTCGCGCCGAGTGTCATGCAATGCATAGTGAAATCATCAGGCTCGATCCTGAACTGATGGCCGAAGCGATTAATGGTTCCAAGCGACAAGCTGCCCTGGAAATCCTCGCGCCGCGGCACTGGATGGAAGGGGTAGAAAGTTTTGATTTCTTCATCCAGTAGATGCCTGCCAACGCTTCGGTTAACCCTTTCACTGTTTTCCTGCATCCAGCGCGACACCTCGGACCAGTCACCGGTTCTCCGGGCTCTCTTCACGCGCATGGTAAGGAACGGGTTGTCTTTAAGCTCAGTGGAAAAGATGGTCTCAAGGCTTTTCGCGAGGTTTTCCCGATGTTCGGACATGACACGACTCCTACTTCGGCCTGTAGTTCTTCGGGCTCAGGTCCCGGTTCCCAGGGTCAGGTTTCCTGAGCGCGTCTCGAAGGCTCCTGCTGACACGCTCAGCGATGATGTTAAGTTCAGGCTGAAGCTCGCGCTCCCGAAGTTTTTTCACCACCTGATGCTCAAGATCGTTCGGGTCTTCGAGAGCTTTCGGAACTTCAAAGATGAGAGCGCCGTCAGGCCATGCCTGGATCAAAGGCTCCCGGATATCATCAAGAAGCTGCTCGAGTTCGCAATCACTCATCTCATCGAGAGGATCAGTGATTTCTTCAATCGGTCTATCAATGGTATTCCATCGCATGACGTCTTCCTTTCTTAGCTGCGACTCCTTGCTGACAACTCATCACGGAGCTTGTTCAAGAATTCGGTTCCTTCAACTGTATCCGCTTCCTCAATTATGTCCTGCATTAAAGACTTTTCAGGGTAATGTCGCGCCCTGTCACCCTGATAATCCAACAACGCATCATCGTACAATTGCTCGAGTTCGGCATCATCAAGCTCTTTTTCAAACCCAGGCTCTGCATCTTCCAGTCGTTTATAAATACTGGTCATCGGCTGTCCTCCTCTCCCGGCCCTCCATATGCCGCTCTTTCAAGCGCAGGAAGGACGATTTCTGCTACCAATACCTCGATGTTGTCCAAAAGCTCCTCTGTGACCTCGTCAAGGATGACTTCAAGCTTTTGCCGCGCAAGTTGTTTGAATTCGTTGTCCGGCTTCATGGGATAAGCCTCCTTCCAGGGTAAGGAAGTTCGGGTAACGAGTCTTTTTTCAGGAAGACGCTGAAGATTTTTCGCCAGAAGAATCTGCTGCGAATCCCGCCTGAGCATTTCCGACAAAGGACATAACCGTCGATAACTTCGCCTGTCGCCCCGGGAACCACCCACTGACAACCCTGCCACTCGCACAAAATTTCCTGCCGAACCCTCTCGACAAGAACACCTCCTGGTGCTATGGTTTCCAGGTAATAGCTTTGAATCATGCGAATCCTGCCATCAGGCAAGGGGACATGATCGATGCGCACCCTGATACTTCCCTGTTGCTGTTCACCACCGAAGAATCCTGAATCTGCAGCCATGGCATGACCTCCATCGGATTTAAGAGAACCTTTTTACTTACCCTGTGTTATGTCTGAGAAATTTGTGTAGAAAGAGTTAGAGGCTATGAAACGTAAAGAATTAACCCCTGATCCACTCCTTCTTGATACAGATCCATTTTATGATGTCGTGAGCTTGCTTTATTTTGTGAAGGACAAACACAGGAATAATCAGGCAATAGACGTTTTATGGACAAAACTTCAGCTCTTCAAAATTAAATCTTCTTTAATATACAACAAAGGCTTAAGTGATGAAGCTGCTAATGAGATAATTGACAAATCCTTTGATGCACTGCTTAAACACATTTATTCAGGACGTATCTTTTTTGTAAACTCAGTAAAAGCCTATTTTATCGGTATAGTGAAGTTGCAGACAAACAATTATAGAAGAAAGCTTATAAATAAAGAGATTATAAAAGATCCAACAGACCTTGTAATTACGATTGATCCGAGTGACCCATATAAGGCCCTTGAAGACGACCAGCTCATCAAGAATAACATAAGGCGATTAACGCCTCGCCAGCAGGAATGTTTATACTATTTTCTCCAGGATATACCGTATTTTCAAATGTCTCGATTTATGGGAGTCAGAGAGTCGACGTGTAGGTCACTATTATCTCGAAGTATAATTAGAATGAGACAACTAAAAAAGCAAGAAGGACTTATATAACTGCATGTCAAGGTATGGCCATGAATATCAAGTACAATAAGGATAATAAGTTTGCTACTTATTCTGAAGATCAGATTAATGATCTAATACAAAACTACATTACAGGTAAATTGGACGATGCTCTTTTGGAAGACTTCGAAGAACTAATGTACCTTAATGATGACGTATACGAAAAGGTTCGAGTTGCTCAGGCGATAGTTAGAGTAGGCAGGAAATACTCTGATGAGTTGTTTTCAGATATTATCAATTTGGATCTGGACCAAAAGGCCGAATTATACAGACAGAGGGTAGCAGAGGCCTTTAAGACCGAAAAATGCAAAGAAGCACAAGAGCTCTGCGAGGAAGCCCTCGAACTCTGGCCGAATTCTTCAGAATTTAAAGAACTGCTTGCGCAGGCAGTCGCAATCCAACAGATAGAGAAATCGGCTGATGTGGCACACGAAATTCTCTTGAAATTTGGCTTGGAAACCTTTGAACGACTCACCTTGCCGAACACTCATGACGAAGAGATGGAGTTTGACATCCCTAACCCTTGCGATATTTCTTTTGCAACTGAGACCGGCGAAGTTATTTGGAAGAAACGACTCTCGAATGACGATTTGTTCGCTTATGACGAAGCAGCCACGCGGTCATTCGGAGGAGTTTTACATGCCCCCGACATTGAAGATGAGGAGCCATCCTTCGAAGAAGAACTGCTTGGCGGAAGGATTGTTGTTAGAGTCTACAAAGGTAGCATTTCTGGGAAGCTTTCAATCTTGTTGAAGAGATCTACCTGATTCAGCAATTAGAACCCCCGGAATTCCGAGAGTTCCTTTAGCGACACTGAATGAAGTCCTGTAAAACTTCACCGCAGGAAACACAATATTTCTCAAAACCGCCTACCCGTACTATCGTACTATTCTAAGCCCAAAACTGAACCAAGCACCCCTGATTCTTGGTTTTCATCAAATATCTGTGGATTGCCGACATGAGCGATGATATTATCCAGAAGTTCCAGGAACTTAACAAGACTGTTGTTGAGTTATACTCTCGAGGAAAATTCCAAGAAGCTATACCTTTGGCACTCGAAGCATGCCGTTTGACCAAAGAGCATTTGGGCGAAAATCATCTCTACGTCGCCTCCAGCCTCAACAACCTGGCTTCGCTTTACGACTCCATGGGCAGCTACAAGGAGGCCGAGCCTCTATACCGCCAAGCCCTGGAAATTGTGCGCAAAGCTTTAGGAGAAGACCACCCCTCCTTCGCTTCCAGCCTCAACAACCTGGCTTCGCTTTACGACTCCATGGGCAGCTACAAGGAGGCCGAGCCTCTACTCCGCCAAGCCCTGGAAATTGTGCGCAAAGCTCTGGGAGAAGACCACCCCGACTTCGCCTCCAGCCTCAACAACCTGGCGGGGCTTTACGAGTCCATGAGCAGCTATACCAAAGCAGAACCTCTATACCGCCAAGCCCTGGAAATCCGGCGCAAAGCTTTAGGAGAGGATCATCCGGATTTCGCCTCCAGCCTCAACAACCTGGCTTCGCTTTACGAATCCATGGGCAGCTATACCAAAGCAGAACCTCTATACCGCCAAGCCCTGGAAATCCGGCGCAA
>CAYOVG010000073.1:0-22277 GCA_964407285.1 uncultured Syntrophobacteraceae bacterium | reverse complement strand
AAGCCGTGAAGAAAGCCCTGCGTGTCTGGCTCTCATGTCCCAACGGATAAGCGGCCGGCGCGGTCCGTTCATGACGGGGGGCCATATGATTAGGAAATTTTGTACCCCTGTAATTGCGGCAAATTGCCACATTCTCATAGCGCCACCACCATAAAAAACTATACGCACTTTCTGGAGCGCCGCCCTGACCCGGTTTTTGATCTCCTTGAAGATGTTGCCGGGGAGGCCGAAGGCTCTTACTTATTCTACCTTTTTCTCGATGAAGCTTACCCATTCCTTAGGATGGTAAGGATCCATTAACCACTCCATTATCTTAGATCCAGAAGCAGTATCTAAAGCGCTCATGCCAATCCCGAATAACGCCCCCAGCAGCGGATTAGCAGTTAGTACCGTACTGAGGCCTACTGAAATTACTTGGACAGCTCCAAACTTGAGCCAATTAGTCCAATTCTTTTTAGATGGGAGTTCTTTCAGATTATCGAGGTATGCATCCCGAACATCGACTCCTGGCACCAGGTTTTTCTCTAGCCATTCTCTCAGATAGGCCGCTTCGTCACTTACTAATAGGCGGAAAGCTTCTTCCTTGCTCATCCGGTCAGAGAGTAGCAAGTCCTTAACTGATGGAAGATGATGCATCGAGTGTAGCTCATCGACAGGATTTCCGACCTTTTCGATCTCAGCGAACAATCTCGACTTTTTTGGATCGCAATACGTAAGATAATTCAGCATTTCAGGATCTAGGTATAGCGCATATGTCCCTGTACTCCATATATCAAGAATATGACCAATTCCACTTCGAAATCCTACATCATGATGCCTTTCTCCCCCACGTGGAGTAGGAAGCGAATGAAATTCGTCAGCAAGGGACATAATCATTTCTTCTTCATATTTATTAGCGACAATGGGATCCATCACCTGATACGATAGGGAGTGGGTTTCGATCTGCTGAACTATCTTTGTGGGCTCCGACAAAACTCTGCGAAATTTAGATGATGGAAAAGCTAGACCTTTCTGGATGATCTGGAAGTATTCTCTAGTCGGGCCGCCTTTATCAATTTCTAGTGCAGGTACAGCATGACTATATTTTCCCATAGCTGCGAAGAACTGCAAACGGTCTTTTTTAAAAAGTGGCTCAAGCTCTTCCACCGTAAAATTCGCGTATAAAAAGTTCAGTGTCCAGAGATCACTTCTTATGAGCACCTTTTCATAGGCTAGCAAGATGTCCGTTAAATATGCAAGTAGTGAGATATTGTACGAAGCTGGGGGCGGAATAGATGGGAAAGTTATCGGTATTAAAGGATCGACTGCGAATCCGATCTGTTTCGGATAAGAGAATTTCTTCATTCTAGTTCTCCCGGATTCACCCGCTGATTTCGACAAGCAGCAGGAGACAAACTTATAATTAACTGCAAACACCTGGTGATGCTACATCGAAATACCATATAACGTTAGGGCGTTGTGGCCGCCGGCCGCCGCTACTTCCAGGGCGCGCCTGGCATGTTCCTGGCCCTTCACCTCGTCGTAATCGAGTTCCTCGATGTGGGATGCGGCGAGAACCGCCTCCTGGTCCGGCCGGAGGGGCTCGACCCCGGTCCCCTTGTTGATGAAGTCCACCACCTGGGAGATGTGGCTCACCGGGATGACCGAAATCCCTTCCACGATTGCGGCTTCGGGGGCGCTCTCGTGAGGGAGGATGATTTTGGTGTAGCCGCTTTTCCGTGCCTGAATGGCCATTGGAAGGCCGCCCGCCACGGGTTTGACGCGACCGTCGAGCGCCAGTTCTCCCACTATGGCCATCTCCTGGGCGTTTTGCGCATCCACCAGTCCTGCCGCATTAACCGTAGCATAATAATTTCGCGGCAATACCCAATATGAGCATCAAATCCCACTATTTCAGGCGGTTGCAGAACCCGTCAAGAGCAGGTGTAGGATTTAGGGTGCGATTGAGGAAATGGGACAGTTATTGAAGTTAAGACGTCTTTACGGGGTGAAAAGGCAAGAACAGTGCCACCGGATGTGGCGTAGTCAGGAGATGGGGGTGAATTTTGGATAGAGTGCACCGTTTGCCTTTTGGTGAGTAAAAGGCATGGAAGCAACAAGGATTGTGGCCGAAGCGGGTAAAATCCTATATTCTCAGGGGATAGAGCCTGCCCTGAGTGTAGGTGACGTCGAGGACAAAGTTCATAGCCCTGCGTAGCAACTGAGCAAGAGCGGCCATGGCACCGGCAAAGCTAAAGGCCTTGAGTCCTCGCAGTTTTGGCCTTGCGCCCTCCGCGATCACTTCCTGGGAGTAGCTGTTGGTGCGTTCACTGGCGGTTCGAAGATTATAGAGTTCGTGCCATATGGGACTGCCGCGCACAACGGGACCAATGAGTCTAGGGTGGTGGTGGAAGCTCATCCGTTTGCTGTAGCCCAGTGCCTTGATTGCGTGTGGGCACTGATCTTTTTCCTGTTGCCCACAGACAAGTCCGCATACGTACTGACGACTCCGGGTGGTGTAGTCGTAGCCGTTGGACCGGCACAGCCTGCCGCATGGAGCATAGGGGGTGCCGTTGTGGTCGTAGCCCCTTTCCTTGAGCGCTTCGGGGCTCAGATTTTCCCTTCGGGGGTTGTAGTCGATGATGGGAATGGCTCCGTGGGAAACCAGCCCCTCATAGATGTCGCGTTGGTCGTGTCCGGAGTCGAGACAGTGGACCTGTCCGGGTCGCCAGGCAATAGGAACCGCATCCCGGTGGGATAAAAACACGCTCCCCTCGGAAACAGAGGCCGGATAGGTGGAGCCGGCAACGGGTAGCTCCAGGCCCAGCACCACATTGACGGCAGTGGTTCTTTGTTGCAGGTAGCCAAAGACACGCTCCTTCTTGTCGGGATTCTCATTGTCGATGTGGTAACCCACCCCAGCTTGCAGATCGGAGGGAACCTTGGGGCAACTGCCCAGAAGCCGATCGCAGTCCCTGCTGAGCCTGCTCCATCGGATGCGCACGGGGGCAAGACCGTGCTCATCGACACCGAGCAGCTCAGCCACTTTGGCGGTATCGATTCTGCCACGGTCCCCGGCCGGCAGGTAGTCCAGTTCCAACAGGGACACCTTGGGCTGGAAGTCCTTTTTGTTCATTGCCTTGCGGATCTTTTCCACCGCGTCGGGAAAGGGACAGGTGATCTGGAGCCGACAGGCTCCGGAGTCGATCTGTTCATGGAGTTGTTGGAGTTGGGACTTATCGAGAAGGAAACGGCGGCACCGCGCACAGAAAAAAGCACATCCCCGGTAGCGGGAAAAGGAGGGCTCCAACTGCCCATCCGTGGAGAGCGCATCGGCATCGATGAGCACGAACCGGTTCGTGAGGAAACTCACGAACACGTGGGTGATCGAGTCGATGGACTGCGATCCCACACGGGTACGGAAACGGCTCAAATCGTCTTTGCCGGGTATGGAGTCTTTGATGCCGGAGATCCGGCGCCTTTGTCGTGTTGGCGCAGGTCTTTGCAAAAGCCGGCATCGGTGGGGTAACCGTCAAGCTTCGCGGCCAGTTGGAGGAAAAAAAGGCTTGCGGGATCAAAGCAGTGGCCGCCCTCTCGGCGGTAGCGGGGTGCGAAGATGCTGCGCACAAAACTCAGGTCAAAAAGAGAAGCCACCAGCAAGCTAAGGCCTCCTTGCACTTCCCCTTGGCGGGTAAAGGTGATGGGGCGGGGCTCAAAGACGTAGTGGCTCAGCCACCGGCTGGGACCCTTGGGAAAGGGGGTGGTGTGGGTTTGCCGGTTTATCTGGTTGAGCTGGTCGGCTTTTCGTGCCAGGGACTCCAGGTCAAGGCCCGCGATCTTCTCGGGGGACAGCTCCAGTCGGTTACGTTCCATGGCGGCATCCTCCATAGGGGTGTATGCTTTCACACAAATATAACCCGTATGGGAAGGCCTGGCATGGGTTTACAGGTGATCTGTCCGATGTGGCACGGCGGAGCACCGGATGGTTCCCTGCAAAATCGTTAATATGGGTTTTCCAAGACTTTCCAGGTCCTTTCTTTCACGGGAGGGGGCGGATGCGGTATGTGTCACATGGGGATGAACGAAGATACAAATCCTGGTTGCCTGCTCCCAACTACCTCCAGGGAACAGGCTCCAGATCAGGTGCGGCAGTTCTGCAACTGCCTGACTATTTCATATACGCAGTGACATGATCATGTCAAAGAATTAAAGATGAGAGTCTATCCGAAATTCGGAGGGATGGGGCCGGACAAATAAGAAAGCATGCGTACCCTTGCCGGCTCTGTCGGATACCTGTTGATGTCTATCAACATCTCACGTTCAAGAATACGCTCACCGGTGTTGAACCTCAGGATGGTGGCCGTTACGGTTCCAATATCCGTGATGGGCGTTATGAGAGAACCTTCCAGACGGAAGTGTTTGGACCACTTATCCTGTCGCGGGTTGAAGAATCTGACAAATTCTCCCGTCTCCATGAAGATGGACCCTATATCCGTTCCCTTGTGGCGGTTACAGAAGGCGCAAGCATATGCAAGGTTGTCCTCATGTGTCAGGCCATTGTGCTTCAGGCTGATGATATGGTCCACCTCGCAACCGAAAAAGGTGTCGTCCTCGTGGATTAGACAGTACTCGCAGAGTCGGTCGGCGCGATTAACGACCAAACGGCGGAGGTATTCACTTATGAAGTTACTCATTGCCGAGATGACGGCGGGCACGCGCCTTGGCGAGCCTCATCAGGTGTTCCAACTGCATGTAGTGGTCCAGTTCCGACCTCTCATCGGGAGAAAGGGTTGTGGTCTTTTCCTTGAGGATCAGGTCCGCAACGCGCATCCTTGCCGCCTCGGAAGGCCGAAAGGCTATGACGCTGCCAGGGTTTGTTCCGGCGGCAATAAATTCAATTATCTCTTCATAGGCCTTGACTGTATTCATAATATATCCTTTGGGATGTCTCAGTCGGAGTCAGACAGGGCCGGCCCCACACCTCACACGCAATACTACAAAGACTATCCAATGATTATAAGCTGTAGCAACAATCTTTGCAAATATAATATGCCAGACCTCCTGGGAGCACCATGCCAAACGATACCATGAGCGGGATCTACCGGCAATAGTCTTCTCCGGTGTTGGTGATTGGATCGTTGTGACAATCCAATTTACGAGTGCGCGGAAACATGCTATTTTCAAAGCACATACGCCGTTGAGCTCGTCACCGGCGGGAGAATGATCGTTTTCATTGGACGCGGATGTTCAAACCGGCGCGGGCCGCCCCTTGCGGCCCTTTTGCGTTGACTGCGGGTGAGTGGGATTCAGCACGAGGTATACGCGCCGATAGGAGATTTGAATGACGGAGTCTGTTGCCGCTTCGAATAGAAGCGAGAGTATAGCGAAGGTCTTGCTCGAGAAAAGGGCCGTGGTTTTCAACCTGGAGAATCCGTTCACGTATGTTTCCGGGATGAGAAGCCCCATATATTGCGATAACAGGTTGATTCTGGCCTATCCTGTCGAACGCGGAATCATCGTACAGTCATTCCTGTCCGTTCTGGATGCGTTCAGTTTCGATATCGTCGTCGGAATCGCCACGGCCGGCATACCCTGGGCGAGTTGGTTGGCGGACAGGCTCGATAAGCCGTTGGCGTACGTCAGGGGCGAGAAGAAGAACCGGGGAATGGGGAGGCAGATCGAAGGGGCCGTGGCTGCGGGCAAAAGGGCCGTGGTCATAGAAGACCTGGTAAGCACGGGCGGGAGCAGCTTCAGAGCCGTGGAGGCGCTTAGAAGCGAGAACGTCATCGTTGAATGCGTCGCCGCGATATTTACCTATGAGTTGCCTCAGGCGCGAGAAACGTTCGAGAAAGGCGACTGCCGCTTGGAGGCGCTCACGTCTTTCCCTTCTTTGCTGGAAGTGGCTCTCGATATGAAATACCTGTCCGCGAACGACATCGAAACAGCGAAGGAATGGAACAAGGATCCTTTCGCGTGGGGACCCAAATTCGGCTTTCCGAATGAACAGGCCAGGTGGTAAATCCGGCCTGTCCGTCATGTTCGTTCCCTACTGCTCTCTGATGAGCTGCACCAGTTCGTCGACCGAAATCTTCCCGCTTATGTCCGTGCCGTCCAGGAGACTTCCCGCGAGGTCTCGTTTTTCCTGGTGGAGCTTCACGATCTTCTCCTCGATCGTGTTCTTGGCCACCAGCCGGTAGACCGTGACCGGGTGCTGCTGGCCGATGCGGTGGGCGCGGTCGGACGCCTGGTCCTCGACGGCCGGGTTCCACCACGGGTCCATGTGGATGACGTAGTCTGCAGCCGTCAGGTTGAGCCCGAGTCCCCCCGCCTTGAGACTGATGAGGAACAGGTCGCCGTCGCCTGCCTGGAAGGCGTCCACTTCCTGCTTGCGCTCCTTCGGGGGAGTGCTGCCGTCCAGGTACCTGTACTTGATGCCCTTCCCGTCCAGGAACTGGCGGATGAGCGAAAGGTGGCCCACGAACTGGCTGAACACCAGGGCCTTATGCCTGTTCTCGATGAGTTCCGATACGATATCGCCGAAAAGCTCCAGCTTCGAACTGGAAATGTCCGTGTCGGGCATCACCAGGCGCGGATTGCAGCACGCCTGCCGAAGCTTCATGATCTCCGCCAGAATCCGGATCTGCTTCTGGCCGATGGGCGCGTCGTTTTCCTTGTCCACATTCTCGAGCGCCTGGAGCCGCAGAGCTTCGTAGAAAGCCGCCTCCTTCGGGCTCATCTCCACCTTCAGGAGCACTTCGGTCCGCGGCGGCAACTCCTCGAGCACCTGGGACTTGGTCCGCCGCAGGATAAAGGGCTGGATCAGCTTCTTGAGCCTCTTCTTCGCATCCTGGTCGCCGTACTTCTCGATCGGAAGGGCGAACCGGTCGCTGAACCTCTTGTACGAACCCAGAAGTCCCGGATTGATGAAATTGAAGAGCGTCCAGAACTCGCCCAGGTGATTTTCGATCGGCGTCCCGGTGGTGATGATCTTGAAGTTGCCCTTGAGTTCCATGGCGGCCTGAGACCGCTTGGCCGTGATGTTCTTGATGGCCTGCGCCTCATCGAGCACGATGGTGTTCCATTCCACCGAAGAGAGCAGTTCCGCCTCCTGCAGCATCAGCCCGTAGCTGGATACCAGCATGTCGAAAGCTTTCTGCCCCTTGACGACTTCCTCGCGGTTGCCGGCCCCGAAGGTCGTTACGTTCAGGGTGGGCGCGAAGCGGTTGGCCTCATCCACCCAGTTCATGCAAACGGATGTCGGGGCGACCACCAGCGTCGGACCTTGCGGGGCGCGCTCCAGTATCACGGCCAGGGCCTGGATGGTCTTGCCGAGCCCCATATCGTCGGCCAGGCACGCCCCTATGCCCATGAAGGCCAGGCGCGACATCCACTGATAGCCCTCCACCTGGTAGTCGCGCAGTTGCGCCTTGAGGGTCGAAGGCACGGACGGAGTGTACTCCCGCGCGGACTTGATTTTCCCAAGGCGCGCCTTCCACGCCTCGTCCACCTCCAGGTCGGGGACGTTATCCGTCAGGTCCTGGATGGCGAGCGCCGCCAGCGGGTGCAGGCGGATTTCCTTCGACCGCTTCTCCGAATACAGGTCCAGTTCCTCCAGCCGCTTGCGAAGTTCCCGGGTAAGGGTCAGGAACTCCCCTTCACCGATCCGTATGAAGCGCGTGGGGCTGTCGTTGAGCATCTCCAGGAGCCGCTTGAGGTCGAAGACCATGCCGTTGTCCAGCTCCAGTTTGCCCTCGACCCCGAACCAGTCGGCTTTGCTCGAAATCTGCATCCGCAGCCGGTCGAACGATAGTTCGCGGGTCACCCTGAGCTTCTCGCCCTCCGGCCACTCCACCACGGCCTGCTCCTTGTCCTGCAGGTCCTTCAGTTCGAGCAGCAATTGCAGGCAGTCTTCCGGATCGGCCATGAACCACAGCCCCTCTCCCTCCGAATAATTGGACAGGCTGGGACATGCCTTCTCCGCCGCCGCGGCCATTTCCTTCTCCCGTTTCAAGTCCCTGCGGGCGAGCATCCGCTTGCCGCCGACATCGGCGATCACGTTATCGACCCCCACCCCCGCCTTCAGATATGGACCGCTTTCACTGAACGGCTTGACGAACATCTCCGCCCTGAATCCGGTTCCGGCCGGCAGGAGGTGGAAATGGGGCATGGGGTCGCCGGGCACGTCCTCGATGTCCTCCGATTTTCCCTCGATGGCCGAATGGACCGTCACGAGCGAAGAGACGGACGCGATCGCCGAGGAAATCTCCTCGCGCGCGGCTGCCGGCACCGACAGGCCTTCGCTGCCCAGCGCTTTGGCGATGAGGCGATGGTTGTCGGTGAATTCGATCACCTTGAAACGGGTGGGCGTCTCCCGCACCACGTGAAAACGCTCGTCGGTCACCTCCACGGAGAACTTCATCTCGAAGTTCGGTCCCGACCGGGTCACGAGAATTTCGGGTTCCCCCTTCACGAATTCGACCTGGACCCCCGGGGACCCCTCCAGAAACAGCAGCGGATGCCCCACCAGGGCCGGGAGCAGCTTATCGCTGGCGAAAGTGAAGTCCGCACCCGCATAGTAGTAACCGCTCCACTGTTTTTCGAGGGCTGTGCGGATCTTTCTGTCCTGGTCCGTCATGAAGTCCATCTTCGAGCCGCTGTGCAACCGGCTGAGAGATACCGCACGCCCCGAGGACCAGTGTCCCTTTGCGGTCATCTTCTGTTCCATCGGCTGGACGAACACCGTTGACGGTTCTTCGTACCGTACGAGCCAGACAAGCCTCGACGCTTTCGGAGCGGCTTTCTTCTCGGCCTCGCCGCCACCGGAAAGCGACTGGGTGAGCAGACGCAGCCTCCTGCGCCATGGCTCCTCGATCCGGATGCTTCGTATGAACGACTTCATTCCGGTTTCTTCTTCAACGCCGGTTATGTAGTTCCTGCGAACGGGGGTCTCCTCTTCGGCGCGGCAGAGGAGTTCGGCGCTCTCCATGGCCAGCCACTTGAGGCCCGCCTCTCTCGCTCGGATGAATACCCGGCTCAGGGCATCGATCCTGTTCCGGTCGAGCCGGCCGTCGGTCCAGTACGCGGCAAGCGAGGAAAGGAGCGTGGCCATGGCGTTGCCGGTCTCGCCGATTCCCTTGAGAGTCTCATGGGCGGCATCCACCTCGAGGGACTGAGCCAGAGTGATCGCCCTGAGCGAGCCGTACAACGGCTTGATTAAAGAATCCTGGCTGTCCGAAACTTCGGACGAGTTCAGGAACTGGTTTATCCTGCCCAACATGGATGCGTCGTTTTGGTTCAGCATGGCCAAAAGGTAGAACGGCCCGGTCAAACCGGTGAAGAAGGCGTTTCTCTTGCGGAGCCGTTTCCGGAATTCCTTGAGGTCCCTTTCAAAGGCGGCGAGAGCATTCTCGCTTTCTCCCTCGACGAGATGCAAAATGCCCCTCAACCCTCGGGAATAAGAGGATTCCACCTGCTCGGTCTGCTCGATGAGTTCTCTCGCCCGGCCCAGTTCTCCACCCGCGATGAGCCGGCAGGTCAGTCCATAACGGTAGAAAAACCTCTCCGAGGGATGGACCGTTTCGATGAAACGGTCCGTGTTGCCGTAAGCCAGGGCTTCTTCGTCCGTCGCCAGTTCCTTCAAGGTGTGCTCGAATATCCTGGTGAGCGCCGACGACTGCAACTGGACGGGAAGGGTCTCGAACCATCCGGCGTCGAAAGGACCGGCGCACACCCGGACGAGAGGGTGCGGAGACGTATAGTTCCCGCTACGGCAATGCGAATACAACTGCGAGATGCGCTGGTTATACAGATCCGTATTCCCGGTGTAGATCCCTATGCGGAGATCGCGCATCATCCTCGGACATTGTCTCGTCGAATAGTAGTAGGATTCGGTAAGGGGCGCTTCGTCCAGCACCCCTCTGATCATGGGGCCGTAATGGCCGGCCGATAGGGGTATCCTGGTCCTTTGGGCAACATATCTATGCAGTGGGCTCTTCCATCCATCCATTACCCGTTTGGCCTCTCGCGCAACCGAATGGTCCTTGTCCTTGGAAAGCCTTTGGATGGTGGTCTTCGCCCAGGCGGAACCATGGTTTTCCAGTGCGGTCGCAACGCGAAGCCGTACTTCGGGGTTGGGGTTCTGGGATGCTTTTTCCAGCAGAGCCTGAACTTCCAGACTGGCGGGAGCGATGGTCCCGGCGCTCCACACTACCGCGGCGTGGAACTGCGGCGGCTGCGGATTGTGTATTTTGAGAAGAAGAGGCAACACCTTGCTGCCCGCGGCAATGCAGGCGTGGACGGCTGCTTCCCTTACCGTCTCCGCCATCGGATGAGGTTCCGCGAAGCGAAGGTTTTCCACCAGCATCGCAACCACTTCATCCAGGAGCTTGCGATTTGACTTGGAGAGTAAATCCATGACCTCCGTCATACGCCACAACACCGTCAGTCTCGAGCGCAACGACCCGCCGGGGGAGAGGGCTTCCTTGAATTTGGAATCCTCCCAGGAGCTGATGTCTTCCACCTTGCCGACGGCCTCCATTTCGCGGGTCGCGCAGGACGGGCAGAGAAGTCCCGCGGGGGTCTCGAGCATGGCCCCGGAAAGCTGATTGCGGCAGGAAAAGCACGTCTCCCTCCTGGACGCCCGGACATTGCGCCATGACGCCGCCGAATCCATCTCCTTCAGATCGTGGCCCAGCTTATACACATATCCGGCGGAAACGGCGTCCCTGGTAGCTATCTCCAGGATGGACGGATGCACCTGGTAACTGGAGTTCAGAAGCTTCTGCTCCTGCAGCTTGCTCAAGTAGTAATCCACCGACCTTGACAGAGCGGTCTTTCCTTCCGTGGCCGGAAGCGAAATGCCGGATTTGCTCAGGCACTTCATGATGCTGGTCACCGATGTGGGTTCGTAGATAATAGAGCACAGTTGGACCAGGGTCTTCTCCGAAGCCGGCAGAGCTTCATATATGGCGGTCAACCTGGATTTGCGTTTCATGGTTACGTTCACATTCCCTCCATTACATCCAAATATCAAAACCCTATTATAACCTGTTTACAGTATAAATCTCTTGAAATGTTTTTACCATGAGTTGCGGGGTGAGTTCGTGTTGCGGGTTACGTGTTACGTGTTGCGTGTTGCGTGTTGCGGGTTACGTGTTGCGGGTTACGTGTTGCGGGTTACGTGTTGCGGGTTATGGGTTACGGGTGCGAGGTGCGAGGTGTGTTCGGGTTGCGGGTTTAGGGGCGCTGTTGAATGCGGGTTCCGGCGGCGATGGGATCTGTGAACGGTCCGGATTTTCATGCCGTAAGGCGCATCCTGACCGGATTGTGATCCGGAATGGAGGCGGTGCATAAAATGTATCCATCAAAACGGACCGTTGCTGCGAAGAAAGTATCCGGGAAGTCGCCTCGTGAGATGCTCGTCAAGCGAACCGCCCGTGAAAGCGAATATTAATTGCAGTAAATACAGATGGTTATCGCTGAATCGCGTGGTTGGCGCGGTTTATGCCATATAGCCTGGCAGACGAGGGAATCTTCGTGGATTATGCTGCCGGGAGGCCGGCCCGTCTTTCGGCTGAAGCGGGAGCCCGGGTATTCCGGAAGAGGAGCGCTCTACGAAGCGACAGTTCGAACCGTATGGGATATTCCGACGCGCCCGGCCTCCGGGCGCGTCGGAATCGATGTTCATCAAATCGACAAGGAAAGGAATGGTTATGAAGAAGCTCGTCTCAATCACTCTGGTAGTAATGGTGGCCCTGGTTTTCGGTTTTTCCGGAGTATACGCCGAGGACCAGGCGCAAAAGCAGGCGCAGCAGTCACAACAGACGCAGCAGCCGGCATGGACCTGCCCAAGGATGAACCAGGCCGGATGCCCCTGGCAGGGCCAGGGACCGGGGCAGGGGAGGGGGCGAGGCCGGGGAGCGCGGTTCGCAAATTGTCCAAGGATGACCGGACAATGCCCCTGGGTGGCCCAGCAGCAAAATACGGCCGGCGCGACTGCCGAACAATCGCCCGGAGCCTCGAATCCTGAATCGGGAAAGACCGAGGCAAAAGGAAGGTAATCCCTTTGGCGGCCTGTTCGCGGGGCAGTACGCGGCGCGGGATGTGTGGATTGTGGATTCATGCCGGGGAAGCGGGATGCGTCGCGCGGTGAGCGGTTTCATGAAGAGAGCGGCTTCAATCCTGCTTCCCGCTTCCTCTCGCTTACCGGCGCTCCAGTGCGCTCGCGCCCGGATTCAGGAGCCCGCGGGGGCGCACCTGGCGCCGATGGGAAGGCAGCAGCAGACGCGGGTCCCCTCGCCGCGGCGCGATTCGATTTCCAGCGTACCGCAGGCGAGACCGGCGCGTTCGCGCATGCCCGCCACCCCGAGCCGCTCGCACTCGGAAAGCTCCGCGATATCGAGCCCGTCGCCGTTGTCGACGACCGTGAGCGTGAGGATATCCCCGTGCGCCTGGAGGGTGACTTCCACGTGCGTCGCGCGGGCATGCCGCACGACGTTGGTCAGGGCTTCCTGGGCTATGCGATAGGCCGCCGTGGCGACGATGTCGTCTACCCTCGGGATGCTCCCGTGATTGAGTATGCAGGCGATTCCGGAGCGCTTTTCCAGGTCGGTGGTGTACCATTCCAGGGCTTCGATCAGCCCGAGGTCGTCCAGTACGCTTGGGCGAAGTCTCAACGCAATCCCCCTGACCTCGTCGATGGTCCTGTCGATGAGGTCGCAGATGGCGCAGGCGCGCTCGAACGCCTTCGAATCCGTATCCTTGAGCCGGTTCATCAGCCAGACGGAATCGATGCGCAGCGCGGTCAGCACCTGTCCCAGTTCGTCGTGCAGTTCCCGTGCGATGGCGGCCCGCTCCTTTTCCTGGCCCGCCATGATGCTTCCGGAAAGCCTCCTGAGCTGAAGCTGGGTCTTCTTGAGTTCGGTGATGTCGGTCGATATGCCGCATACGCCCGTAGCTGCGCCGTGCTCGTCGTAGAGGGGAAATTTTACCGAGAGGTAGGTGTGGATGCCGTCCCGGTGAGGGAACTGCTCCTCGACCTGGAACGAGCGGCCCTCGGCAAGCACCTGGAGGTCGTTGGCCCGGAGCTTGCCGGCGAACTCCGGGGGGAAGATGTCGTGATCGGACTTGCCGCGGATTTCGTCGTTGCTTATCCGGAAAAGCTCCTCGAAGTGAGTGTTGGCCAGAGTATAGCAGCCATCCACGTCCTTTATGTAGATCATGGCGGGGGTGTACTGCAAAATGCCCCTGATTTCCCGCGTGCGCTCCCCCACCTGCCGTTCGAGATCTTTTGAATAGCGGCTCAGTTCGTCCCGTGCGCATTTGAGTTCCATTTCGGCGATTTTGCGTTCGGAAAGGTCCCTGGCGACGCAGACGCTCCCGATGGTCGTGTCGCTGCCGTCCTTGAGGAGGCTGATGGAGATGTCCATGGGAACGATGCTGCCGTCCCGCTTCTTCATGAGGATTTCGTACTCGCGGACGACGCCCTCCGTGCGGAGCCTTCTGAGCATCCGCGCCAGCGACTCGATATCCGCGTAAAGATCGAAGGCCGACTTGCCTGCGAGTTCGTCCAGGCGGTAGCCGTATATCTCCGCCGCGCGCCGGTTCCAGAGGATGAACCTGCCGTGCCGGTCCACGATGCCGATGGCGTCCACGGAGTTTTCGATGACGTTTTCCAGGTATTCCTTGGTTCGCTTGAGTTCCTGCTCCGCCCACCTGCGCTCTTCGATCTCGCGGGTCAACTGCCTGTTGGCGGTTTCGAGTTTTCGCGTGTGCTCCTCGATGCGCTGCTCCAGTTCGTTGTGCGACTTCTGGAGCGCGTCGTCGGCATGTTTTCGCTCGGTTACGTCCCGAACGATCTCCAGGGCCAGTTCCCTGCTGTCGATGCTGAAGGGGATGATGGTGAGTTCGACCCAGACTTCCGATCCGTCTTTTCTGCGCATCGGGCACGCCGGAATGAAGGCGCCGGTTTTGAGCGTCTGTCCGCGGTCGAGCGCCTGTTCCGGGTGGAGCATCCCTGAATCCCGGTGGAGGGTTGCCGAATCCCCGTGGAGCGCTCCTGTATCCCGGTGAGGCGCTCCCGGGTCCTTGTGGAGAGACTCTGGATTGCGGTGCGGCGCACCTGGATTGTGGCGGAGAATCTGTGAATCCTGGTGGAGCGTTTCAGGATCGCGGTGGAGGAATCCTGAGTCGCGCTGGAGCGTTCCCGGCGAATTGACCGGAAAAAGGATCAATCCGGTATTCGATAGTTCCGACAGCTCTTCGGGCGGTCTTCCTCCGGACAGCCCAGTAAGCGGGTCCAGGATTTCCGAGCGCGTGTAGCCGGTCATGGCGCATGCGGCGGGATTTACGTCCACGTAGCGGCCCTGCATGTCGATGATCAGCATTCCCCCCCTGGCGTTCTCGAAGATGGTTCGGAGAGGTTCTTCCGCCCTCTCGACCTGTTCTCGCTGTTCTCGATCCGGAACCGGAGCGCGCAAGTTGCCGCGGCTTTGCTCCAGTTCCGCATGCATTCCATGCATTCCCCCGTTCGGCCCCTCGAGTTCCTCGATGCGGGCGCGCAGCCGCATGACCTCGTGCAGCAGTTCCTCCCGCGTCATGTCCTGGTAATCCATAAGATCGAACCTCTAATGATCGAACCGGCGACATTCTCCGTTGTCCGGGCTGTTGACCGACTTGTGACCATGTATGTATCAGGCTTGCGTCCTTGCCTCGCAAGCGTGACAGTCAAAACCTCATGCGACGATCACGATCCGGTCCGATTATAGGAGAAGGAACTCGTTCAGGAAACGGTTTTCCGGCAGAATGCGCGGGAGGCGTCTCAGACCGGTTCTATCGCATCGATTACGGGTAAAGAGAGATTCCTGGATAAACGAAACAGTGTCCATTCTTACAATACCTGTCTCAATTCTTCCCTACGTTCTTCAAGTGTTCGCGCATTTGCGTAAACGCCGCCGCATTGCGAAATCTCACCGTGGTGGCTGCCGTCATCGGGCAGTATCTCGAACTCGGCATGACGTAACGCCGAATGAATGAACTCCAATACCATAACCGGATCTCCTCCGGGATTGTGGACGTGAAGAAGCTGTGTCCCGTATACAGCGGCAGTCCGCGAATGCATTATTGAATAACGGCGACTTATGTCAAGCGGTTTTCCCCCATCATACACGGGGACCACTGTCTCGTTGACACGAATTTACCATTGTATATACTGAACCCTGCAAATGGAAGAGCAAACAATCGGATCTGATTGCCGGGCTTGGAGTTTTCGGGATTCCGGATACTTCCCGGATTTATTGGGAGAGCGGGCAACCTCTGCAAACGCGCAGGTCCGCAATTCATCAATGCGCTGGACCTTATGGGAAAGGGTGATGCTTTGCCGCGGAAGGAGCAGGATAAAGAAGATCAGGGAGAAAGGACCCACGCGTCCATGAAGGCGTCGACGGTTGACGGAACCGGCCCGTCCCTGTCCGGACAAGCCGTACAAACCGTCAAACGCGCAACCGGTGGGAATAAAGCGCCGAAGAATGCAGCCAACGACACGAACAGTGGAAAGACTCCTGGTTGGGTAATGGTTGTTTCCGTTGGTAGCGGTCTGATCTTTCTGGCGTCGCTCCTTATTATAGCCATACTGGTCCCTCATCCGACACCCTCTCAAATATTCGTATTTCGCGTGGCGCTCTCCTTGGCGGCTGCCGCCTTTGGAGCGACCATTCCCGGTTTCTTGCAGGTTAACCTCCCGCTTTGGGGTAAAGGACTCATCTCGGCGACCGGCGCCCTCGGTTTGTTCGTGGTTGTTTATCTTGTGAATCCGCCGGCGCTCATTGCGGACCCGAGCCATACCAGGGCAGAAGAGGTAGAAACTGTCGAGATTATACAACAACCACTGGCAGGCGCGATACTGGATGAAAATGGAAATCCTCTTGCCGATGTTCAGGTAAGTCTGCCTGAATTCAATGTTGCCGTCAGGAGTGACGATCTCGGAAATTTCTCCTTCAAGGTTGGTGCGCCAAAACAGGCTACCGTGCGTATTATGGCTCAGAAAGACGGTTTTGTAACACGCCGCCAGGATGTTACTTTGGGCAATACCGGCCTCACGTTCAAGATGGAGCGTAAGAAACCATGACAAAGCCCGCAAGATACATATTCCATGAGAAGATCTTTCTTTGCATTTTTCTCCTTCTCATCCATCTGCCGGCACTGGCCTGGGCGCGGCTTGAACTGAGAGGCGCCGTCTACATTGTCGGCAGGCACGACGAACTCGCTCCAGCCCGGAACACAACCATTCGTATCGAGGGGACGGGTGACTCGGATGTGACCACCGACAACGGCGGGTTTCGCCTTTTCCTACCCGATCAATTCAGGCCGGGAGAAAATGTTACCCTCGCTGTGGAAAGGGAAGGGTACCAGATTCTTGACCCACCGGCGGGAAGAACCAGAATCCCGGCGGAACCTCTCAAAGATCCGATTATCGTTCGCCTCGATGCTCTCGGTTCTCACCGATTCATGAGTGGATCTGCATTCGCTCTCCTGATCGAGAATATGGCGAACGAAGCCAAGGTGTTGCAGCGAAACGAGGATGAGAAGCCGGTTCCGGATTTCAGCCGCTATCTCAAGGATTGGGCGTCGAAATATGGGCTTGGCGTGAACGAGGTGAGAGCGGAACTGGACAAATGGGCGCAAGAAATTGAATCGAAGAGAGATAATCTCCATGAGCTTGGTCTGGCTGCCTTCTACAGGAAGAATTTTGTCGAGGCCGCGCGGAAGTTTACCGAGTCGGCGGAACAAAATGAGAAGGAGCTTGTGGCCTTCGAGAAGGAAGTCGAGGCGCTTCGGGAAAAGACAAAGGATCTCAAGGAGAGGGTGATTCGCGATTATCGCCTCGCGGGTGATGCTCACTACAACGCTTATCATTTTCAAGCTGCGCTGGCCGGTTATCAGAAGGCGCTGAATGAGATGGACAAATCTGCGTTATCCGAGAATTGGGCATCCCTTAAGAAAAGCATTGGAAATACTTGCCTGAATTTGGGGACCCGAGTAGCGGGTGATGAGGTATGGGAATTCCTGGCCCAATCGGTTGAGTCTTATCGGGAGGCGCTGACGGTGTATACCCGTGAGAGCCTACCGCAAGAGTGGGCGGGAGTTCAGAATAATTTGGGAATCGCATTCAAGGAGCAAGGAGAGCGAGTCGGAGGTGAGGAAGGCGTTCGCCTGTTGGCTCAGTCGGTTGATATCTTTCGCGAGGTACTGACGGTTTATACCCGTGAGAGCCTACCGCAAGAGTGGGCGGGAGCCCAGAATAATCTGGGAATCGCACTCAAGGAGCAAGGAGTGCGAGTAGGAGGTGAGGAAGGCGTTCGCCTGTTGGCTCAGTCGGCCGAGGCCTATCGAGAGGCCTTGAAGTTACGAACTCTGGAGAGTTCGCCGCAAGAGTGGGCGGGAACCCAGAATAATTTGAGAGCTGTACTTGTGGAGCAAGGAGTGCGAACAGGCGGTGAGGAGAGTGTCTATCTGCTGGCCCAGTCGCTTGACGCAATTCGCGAGGCGCTGAGGATTCAAACTCTCGATAGCTCGCCACAACAGTGGGCTGCAGCTCAAAACAATCTGGGAAGAGTCTTCGTAGAGCAAGGAGTGCGAACAAGTGGAGAGGAAAGCGTGGCTCTCCTGGCACAGTCGGTTGAGGCCTTCCGAAAGGCATTGATGATCCGAACTCTCGAAGACTCACCGCAACAGTGGGCGGGAATCCAGAATAATTTAGGAAGTGCGCTTGCGATACAGGCTGAGCGCGTGGGGAGCGAGGAGAGTGTGCGGCTCCTGTCTCAGTCTGTTGATGCCTATCGCGAGGCGCTGAAGGTGTATACGCGCGAAAGCCTGCCTCAGAATTGGGCCGGAATCCAGAACAACCTGGGTAATGTGCTCACAGAGCAAGGGGTTCGAACAGCGGGTGAGGAGAGTATCCGATTGCTGTCCCAGTCTGTTAAGGCTTATCGAGAAGCGCTGAAGGTAAGGACTTTAGAAAGCCTCCCGCAGGATTGGGCATGGAGTCAGAATAATCTGGGTAATGCACTCAGAGAACAAGGTGTTCGAGCGGGTGGTGCGCAAGGCGCCCAATTGCTGGCGCAGTCGGCTGAAGCCTATCGTGAGTCATTGAGGGTCAGAACCCGTGAGAGCCTGCCTCAAGATTGGGCCATGACTCAGAGTAATCTGGGCATCGTACTTGCGGAGCAGGCAATGAGGGCAAGTGGTGGAGACGTTCCGTGTCTTCTGGCTCAGTCCGTTGAGGCTTTTCGTGAAGCGTTGAAAGTCAGAACTCGTGAAAGCCTGCCACAGGACTGGGCCGGAACCCAGAGCAATCTGGGAAACGCACTCCTGTTGCAGGGGATTCGAACAGAGGGTGAGAAAGGGGTTCGCCTATTGGCTCAGTCCGTTGAAGCTTATAAGGAAGCACTGAAAGTGTATACGCGTAAGAACCTGCCACAGGACTGGGCGGGAACTCAGAACAATATGGGAAACGCGCTCCTCTTCCAAGGCAAGCGAACATCGGGTGAGGAGGGGGGGCGTCTATTGGCTCAGTCAGTTGAGGTTTTTCGTGAAGTACTAAAAGTGTATACCCGTGAGAGCCTGCCACAGCAATGGGCCGGAATTCAGAGTAATCTGGGAAACGCTCTTTTAGAGCAAGGGGTGCGACAATCGGGAGAGGAAGGCGCCCGCCTGTTGGCTCGGTCGGTTGAGGCTTCTCGGGAGGCGCTGAAGGTAAGAACCCGTGAGAGCCTGCCGCAGCAGTGGGAGGAAACCCAGCAGAATCTGGAAATTGCTCTGAAGGAGCAGGCGCGCCTTGCCGGAGTGCAGCCGGGAGTCGATTGAAATAATGCCGTAACAATCCCGGGTCATCTTCGATTGAGACTCGTCCAATTATCCGGTGCGCAAATGCTTAACTGCATCCAGCCGGATACTGATGCCTCTCCTCGTAAGGGGAGATATGACGAAACAACGGGAGAAGCTTGACAGCGGAATGCCCAAGTAAGGACACCATGAAGTCCCTGGAGAAAACCACGCCGGCAAAGGTGGTTCGGAAACCGTTATCAATGGCCGCATGGATTGGAACTGCCCGATGCCGTATGCGGTGTCGGACCAAAAACTTCCTGGTTATGGTATAATACTGCTTAGAAAACCCTATTCGGGTGTTTAATTGGAAATACCGGATCTCTGGTAGTATAGTACTATATTTATTGCTTGCATTGCCGAGTGATGTGTTGTAAATAATCAAACGGTATTTCCATACCGTGTCTGCTATTTTTTTTATCTTGAAAGTTGGTCTTGCATCACATAAATTATGTTTGAATTGGAGGTCGTTCGGCATGGCTGCCTTTAAGGAGACCGCTCCGGATTTCCATGATTTCCTTATGAGCATGGTAAACCAGTCGGATTTCGGTTTCGGGACTGATGCTCATGGTGGCGTCGGGGAACCGGGTAACAAACGCTTCATTCCAAGAAATTTTGTCATGGAGGAGCACCTCGACTCTTTGCGGGTCGATAGCTATGCAGAGCATTTGCCGCGCGGTGGTCCGGCGGATTTCGGCGAATGGAACTTATGGCATAACAGGTACCTCGAACGCCATGTCTTTCTGAATCCGCCTGTTATGCACGATTATCAGGCCGTAAAGCGGGATGATCCACTGGTGTGCCCCGAAACCTTTCGGTCGTCCCTGGCGGTGTTTCCATTCCTGGAAACAGATCTCCAGACGTACCTCATTCGCCTCGTCCCCGCGGCTGATATCGCCTGGCTTTTGGAAGGCAAGGAAAGCAGAGAGAATGAGGAATACATCTATTCGCTCGGCGAAAGCATCGTGGCCGACCGGCGGGAGACGAATCCCGCATGGCAAGAGTTGTCATTTCTCCTTGAAGAGGCGTACACCGGTCCTCGTTGTCAGCATAGGCCAGTCTTCGCGGCCTTTTACGAAGACTTCATCGATGACCTGAACGATCCGGCCAATACCGGATGGCCGAACAAGCTGCGTGATCGGATGGGGCTTTACCATATCAACCAGTGGCAGACGGGAGGATTGCCGCGTCGCGTCTTCTTGTTTCGTTACGCTGTGAAGGAGCTTCCCCGGTTCAGAGGAGAGGGCGATCGTCGCCCCATGGCCGTTCCCGCGGTCATCGATCATAGGCTCTGCGAAGTGTTTTGTCCGACCCCACGGGAGATGGATCGAGGCCGGGTGGTCGATTTTACGAACGGTTCAGGTGAGGAACCAGTTCGGGAGATATTGCACCTTTTCATGGTTCCGAGCGTTGGACAGCTGTTTCGGGTCGGCGAGGTGACCACCCCGGTTCCGGAAGACCTTGGTTCGGCTCGCTGCAATCACCTCGAGTGGTTGCGTCAGCTTACGGACCGTGCCGATTATGGCTCGATAACCGATAGGGATTTGTTGTAGCTATGAGCAGTCAATCCTTTCCTTGTATGCCGGAATCCTGGGTTGCATTGCTCGGCGGGCGAGATGCCGCTGGGTGGCTGACCACGTTTAACGTTGATGACTATTCAGCCGTCGACAAGCTGTTGTGGAATGAGTTCTACTTCAACGCGCTCAACCTCACCGAAAGGGGCCAGTTGCTCTCCGGTTGGCTCGACCTGTTGGGCAACACTGAAGATTTCGCCTCACGGCTCGATGTTGCTCTTTCTCGTTGGGTCGAAGACAACTGGGGACGCTTTGATCGTGATGCTGTGTCACTGTCCTCTGCCTGGGTTTGTTTGTGTGGTGTCGTCGAATTCAGTGCCGGGTTGTCGGAGGATGCGCGGATGCGGAATTGCGCCGCCGCTCTGCGTACTCAGTCTCGTTTTGATCAACGCAAGGCATTTCTCGGCGCCTTTTCTACTGCCCCGGCTGCAGACCCATTAGGGCTCTACCTGGCGGTGGTCGCCGAGTTCCAGGGGGAAGACCGCTCCCTCGTGCCGTTCTGGCATCGTATGTGCAACCTACCCGAAGGCGTGCCATTCTATCATGCACGCTATGCAATGCTGGGACTTCGCCGCGCCAAATCCGCCGATCCGCGGGAAGATGGCACCCTTCGTGCGGAGATCGTACATGGCCTGCTACGCCTCGCAAAGTCTTTCGACAGACTCATTGAAGAAGGCAGAATTCCGGAGAACATCGCCGGATCAACATTTCGCCGTGTTGCAGTGCGGACAGCGGCAGCATATCCGAACTCACCCCGTTGGTGTGAACATGGTTTAAATGCAGTTTTGGAATTGCCCGAGCGTCCACAAAAGTGGGTTTTGAGCGCTATTCCTGTTCTTGCGCAAGGAGTGCGCAAAGAAAAGAGCGGAAGGAGGCCATACGGCTCCAGCCGTGGTAAACCGATCTGGCAGGTTCAAAACTGGCCGCAGAGGGCGAAAGAACTGGCGGGTTGCATGGAAAGCGGTAATCTGCAATATCTGGCCGATGCCGAAACGTTGCTCGCCGAACAGAGGCGGTATGCCGAGGAAACGGGAGACACTTTCAATATAGTACGTTCGCTTTGCCGCTTTGCGGACCGAGTACTTCCCTTCAATGCATCACGGGCGCTGGAATGGGCTGAAGAGGCCCGAAGGTTGGAGCCGGGAAACGCATACGCATGGAGCACGCTCAGGAAGATTCTCCAGCAACGTTGTGAGATCTCGGATTCGCTGTGCTACGCCTGGGTTTCTTGGAAAAGATTTCCCAACGACGTCTTTGCGCGCACGGGTCTGGCGGAGACGCTGAGGGCGTCTTCTCGCCTGGATGAGGCCGAGGCGGTCTACCGGGAGGCTGTCGAGCGATTTCCCAACGATGTCTTTGCGCGCAATGGTCTGGCGGAGACGCTGAGGGCGTCTTCTCGCCTGGATGAGGCCGAGGCGGTCTACCGGGAGGCTGTCGAGCGATTTCCCGATAATGTCGTTGCGCGCACGGGTCTGGCATTCCTGCTTGTGAAGAAGGGCAAAGCAGGCCGCGACGAAGCTTTGCAGTTGGCTGTTCGAGCCGCGGAATATGGACCGTCAAATTCGTATATCCGAAAGCTTAGAGATATACTGGGGGCAGGCAATCAGGAGGATGTGGAAAGTAGCCATACGTGGCAAGAAATAGTTGATAACCTTTCCGGGGAGTCCTTGTCGTCTAATGAAGGGAAAGTAGAGACGTATTGCACACAAAGAGCCGAATCACCCCGCCGGATAGACTCTAAAGTCGAAGTGGCGGCTCTTGTCGCCGAAGCCTCTTTCTATCGAGGTTGGGCTAGAGGTGCGGATGACTATACGGCAAGAGATCGCGGTCGAAGGGCAGCCGGGG
>CAYOVG010000072.1:0-22428 GCA_964407285.1 uncultured Syntrophobacteraceae bacterium | reverse complement strand
ATATGCAGGCCCGGACCGGCAAGACGCCGACCCGCTCCTGCTGATCGGACTCGATCCCATACTGGACCGCCCTCTCAGGGACCGGCGGACGAAGCACGCCGCGGAAGGCGGACCGTCCAAGAGGGCTTTCGATCTTATCAGCAAGCCCGGCGCCGTGGTGCTGAGCAGTCGCCTCGCCGGGGCCTATGGATTGCAGGCGGATTCGTCGTTTCCCGTGGAGCACTCCCACGGCAAGGCAACCCTGCATGTCGTCGGCGTTCTTACCGGCCAGGGGCTCGCCTCCGTGGAGGGGGGGCGGGTGGCCATAGCCGACATCTCGACGATGCAAGAACTTACGGGCCTTTTGGGAGAGGTGGACCGAATCGACCTGCTGCTCGATGAAAAGGCGTCGAAGGAGGATATCGAGCGGATTCGCTCCCTGCTTCCGGCGGGCGTATCGCCGGAAAAACCCGACGAAGCGAAGCAGAGCGGAGCGGTGATGATACGGTCCTACCAGTTGAACCTTTCCGTTCTCAGCTTTGTGTCCCTCTTCGTGGGAATGTTTCTCGTGTACAGCCTGGTCGCCCTCAACGCCCGGTCGCGACGGCACGAACTGGCGGTCCTTCGCTCCATTGGCGCATCCTCCCGAATGATCTTCTTCCTCTTCGTGGCGGAAGGAGGGCTGCTCGGGGCGCTCGGCTGGCTGGCGGCGATTCCGATGAGCGCCATTCTGGTGAAATACCTGCTCGCGGGCGTGAGCAGCACCATCTCGAACCTCTTCGTTCGCGTACAGGTGGACCGGTTGGGGCTCGACGCAGGGGAGGTCATGCTTTCCTTTGCGATTACCGTGCTGGTTTCGGTGCTGGCGGCCTACCAGCCCGCAAGAGAGGCGATGGACGTCTCGCCGCGCGAAGCGCTCGATGTCCACGGGAGCGGTCTCAAGCAGATGCGCTCTCCAAAGGGGCTCGCCGTCACGGGCCTTGCGCTCATTGCAGCCATCTGGCCGCTCCTGCGGCTTCCCGCTCCTTCAGGTCTGCCCCTTCCGGGTTACGTCGCCACCTTTCTGCTGTTCACGGGCTTCTCGCTCCTTTCGCCCTATTGCCTGCAACTCGTGGGATCGTACTTTCCGCCCGTCCTGCGCCGCATCCAGGGCGAACCCGCCTACCTTGCCGGACGCTACGTACGCGATGCCGGGACCCGCACCGCCATTTCCGTCGGGGCGCTCATCACGGCGATGGCCCTCTTCGTCGCTCTCGCCACGATGGTCCACAGCTTCCGCAATACGGTCGAAGCCTGGGTCAACCAGTCCATCAGCGGAGACGTTTTCGTGCGTCCGAAGATGGGGGAAATCAACCAGTACCGCTTCCCGCTTGCGGAAGAGGTGGTGGAAAAACTCGAATCCCTGCGTCCGGAGGCAGACCTCCTCCCGTACCGGCGCATCCCTCTGCGCCACGGGGAACACCCGTACCAGTTGGAAGCCATCGACATGGAGGTATTCCGGAAGTACGGCGGCTTTCTTTTTGCCGAGGGCAACGAAGCGGATGTAATGCCCGCGCTCATTCGAGGAGAAGGGGTGGTTGTATCGGAGGTGTTTTCCAACAAAACGGGACTGGGAACCGGAGATCGCTATACAGCCCGGATTGGAGGCATTACATTAGATTTACCCATTCTTGGAATCGTCAGGGATTATCGGACTCAGGGAGGCGTGGTCGAGTATTCGCTTCGGAGCCTGGAAGAACTGACCGGCAGGAGGGAGTGGAGCGGAAGCCGCATCTACATAAAGGACGAGGGCGATACGGGTGTCGCCCGTACCGCGGGGGCTGCGAGTCCAGCGGCCGAGAAGCTAAGGAACGAACTCCTGCTTTGCTGCGCGGACCGATACGGCATAGGCGTCTCCACCGGTACGGACCTGCGCGGCGAGATCATGAGGATATTCGACGAGACGTTTTCGATCACGACGGTGCTCCTCCTGATCGCGCTCATCGTGGCGGCCCTGGGCATTACGACGACCCTCACGGTGCTGGTCCTGGAGCGCAAGCGAGAACTCAACACGCTTCTCGCGGTCGGAGCGGGCTTCAGCCAGATTCGCACGATGATCTTCTGGGAGTCGCTCCTGATGGTGGGAGTAGGGGAGTGCGTGGGGCTGGCGTGCGGGTTCATCCTGTCGTACATCCTCATTTTCGTTATCAACCGCCAATCGTTCGGATGGACGTTCCTCTACAGCGCCGACTGGGTTTCGGTGGCGGCATCGATTCCGTTGATACTCGTGACCGCACTGCTGGCCTCGCTGCCCGCGATCCGGCTGGTATTCCGGTACTCCCCGGCTTTGGCGCTACGGGAGTGAGGAGAGGCGGACGGGGAAGACTGCATTGCAGGTTGGGAAATTGGGGAGCGAAGCGAAACTCGGGAAACGGAAGGCGGATATCGGAGATCGTAATGGAAAGATCGACGGCAGAGTGGGCAGAGGCGAAGCGTTGTCCACCGGCAGAATACCACGTGCGGCGGATACCGGCAAATGCTCCAGGCTCCCGTGATCGTAACTCCAAAGCCGAAGCCGGGAGGATCGTGCGGTTACGGTTGCCGGCCGGGACCCGGCGACAAAGGAGCCCGTCGGGGGTGATGGGCAACGCACGGCTTTTGCCCACCCTGCGGCGCTGCCTTGCATGCACAGCTGTCCTCGCCATGATGGTGGTTATCCAGGTTTTTCCATACTGCTCCGATTCATGGGCGCAGGCGGGAGCGCAAGGTCCGACGCCGGGACATGGGGCGCAAGGCGCCGGTAAGGTAGAAGGCTCCCCGGCGCAACGAGCGGGCTCCACGGACCCGAACACCAACGAAACGCGGGACGACCCGGAAATCACGGGACCGTGCAATCTGAAATTTCCGGAAGACCACGGCGCTCACCCCGAACACCGCACCGAGTGGTGGTATTATACCGGCAACCTGCGTTCGGAGGATGGAGAGCGCTTCGGGTTTCAGCTCACGTTCTTCCGCAGCCGGATGAGTCCGTCCGGTGTTGAGAAGTCGTGGCCCAGCCCGAGGTCCGAATGGAGGACGCGCCAGCTCTACCTGGCTCATGCCGCCCTTTCCCGCGTCGATGCAAAACAGTACCACCATGCCGAACGGATGGCCCGCGAGGCTCTGGGGATGGCGGGAGCGTCGCAAACCGATGGGGCAACGGACATCTTCGTGCGAAACTGGTCCCTGAGACTCTCCGCGGATGGGCACTACCTGCGCGCCGTCGCCGACGATTTCGCCTTCGACCTCGACCTGCACGCCGAGAAACCTCCGATGATGCACGGCGATGCGGGGTACAGCCTCAAGGGATCGACGCCGGAACGCTCGAGCTGCTACTACTCGTTCACGCGGCTGCGCGCGAGCGGAACCGTGAGCGTCAAGGGAAAAAAAGTTCAGGTGGACGGGTCCGCTTGGATGGACCATGAATTCAGTTCAACCCCGCTGGAACCCGGTATTGTGGGTTGGGACTGGTTCAGCCTCCAGTTCTCCGACAACACGGAACTGATGATCTATCTCCTGCGAAATCGGGATGGAAGCTTCAGCCCGGCATCCAGCGGAACGTTCGTGGACGCATCGGGAAATGCGGTTCACCTGGCGCGTGACGATTTCAGTGTCGAGGCCCTGGGCGACTGGAAAAGTCCGCACTCGGGCGCGGTCTACCCGGCACGCTGGAGAATCGTGGTCCCCGCGCGCGCACTGGACTTTACGGTTGAACCCACGCTGCCGGACCAGGAGATGCGCACGCCGGAATCCACCGGCGTCACCTACTGGGAGGGGAGTGTGTCGATAACCGGCAGGGAGCACGGGCAGCCGGTGACGGGAGTCGGATACGTGGAACTGACCGGTTACGAGAAGCCTTTCGACGCGCCTATGTGACAGGCTTGCCGTTGCCGGTCGGGCGTGGGCGTTCGGAAGTTCAGAGGCGAACGTTTCGGAGCGAACCGCGTTTCGGGCGGTTTATCCGATGTATACCATTTGTATATCGAATGTGATGCATATTTAATGTTATTATTCCCATTATAATAGTATAACAGCGGAGAAAACCGGTGGACTGGATTCTCGAGACGATACAACTGAGCCGGGTGGTCTCGGGCAAACCCCTGGTGGACGACATCAGTATCCGCGTCGAAAGAGGCGAAGTGCTGGCGGTCGTCGGGCCGAGCGGCTCCGGGAAGTCGACGTTTCTGCGCCTCCTTAACCGCCTGGATGAGCCCACAGGTGGCGTCGTGATCTTCGAGGGCGAAGATTACCGCAATATGGCTCCCCGAGACTTGAGGCGGATGGTCGGCATGGTGACCCAGACGGCTTTTCTCTTTCCGGGAACCGTGGCCGATAACATCCGGTTTGGTCCCAGACGGAGAGGGGAGGACCTTTCGGAATTCGAGATCGACTCTCTGCTCGAACAGGTCGGACTTGCCGGATATGCGAAAAGCGATGTGAACCACCTGTCCGGCGGGGAGGCGCAACGGGTCAGCCTGGCCCGCGCACTCGCCAACACCCCAAGGGTGCTCCTGCTGGATGAGCCGACCTCGGCGCTGGATATCGCGACCCGGCAGGATGTCGAAACACTTATCCTCAGCATCGTCAGGCGAAAGGCCCTCACCTGCCTGGTGGTCACTCACGATCTCGCGCAGGCCGGCCGCGTAGCCGACCGCGCGCTTCTGCTGAAAGCCGGCAGGCTTGAAAGAATAGGACCCATCGGGGAGATCCTCAATGCTGAAGCAATTCTTTACTGACGAACTCTCGCTGGGCATCGCCCAGGCCCTCGCGGCGACGGTTCCGGCGCTGCTCGTAATGCTGCTTGCGCGCAAGCGCGACATTCATCTCGAACGTGATCTCGTCGTCGCGCTGGTTCGTGGATTCGTGCAGGTAGTCGTGGTGGGTTCGATTCTGCTTGCGCTTCTTCGCGGACCGCAGTGGACCGGCATTTTCGTTCTGGCGGGGATGATCGCCGCCGCCGCGGCCACTTCGTCCCGTCGCGCCGGAGACATTCCCGGCGTCTTTTCCGTCTCCCTCTTTTCCATTGCTTTCGGGGCCGGCCTGATCACGGCGCTGATGGCGCTGATCGGCGTGATCGATACCGCAATCACTTCGCTGGTTCCGATCGGCAGCATGCTCATCGCCAACTCGATGAACACCAATTCACTCGCACTGAACCGATTCCGGTCCGAAGTTCAAGCGCACACAGGGCTGATTGAAACCGCGCTGTCCCTGGGGGCCGATTCCAGGGAGTCGGTGTCTCCCTATGTGCAGGTGTCCTGCCGCGCCAGCCTGATTCCGGCTATCGACTCGCTACGCTCGCTCGGGATTGTCTGGATACCGGGCCTGATGACCGGAATGCTGCTCACCGGCGCCAATCCGATCTACGCCGCCATCTATCAATTCGTGACCATCGCCATGATCTTTTCCGCATCGGCGCTGACCTCTTTACTGAGCACTCTCCTTGTTCGAAGCCATGTATTCTCCCCCGCCGAACAGCTCACTCTGAGGCCGGGGAATCCCCGCGAACGGACGGAGCGGACGTGACCCTCCCGCGAGTGTAAGTCGTTGTGGAAAGCCGCCGGGGGTTCCATGCCCTTCGGACGGCAGCGCCGGGTTTCGTTCCCGCCGTTGGCGCTCCACCCACCCAGTGCGCACAGGATGCGCTGAACCATGCCCCGCCGGCGCCGCGGATTGCCTCACCGGAACGCCGTTGAAAACTTCCCTCCCGCGATCAGCAGTAATGCAAACGGGTGCAGATCCCGCAACTTCTCGATCAGTCCCGTCAGTGAAAATATTTTTGTGCGCAGGGCAACACGTCAACACATTATCGTCCCTTCCATCCTGCACACTTCGCCCTGATCCATTGAGAAGTTACATTCCAGCAAGCATCTTTTCGGGACTGAACAGCGGTAAGGTCCGCCTCCGCGAAGTCCATACCTCGGGTTCGAGATCAAACGAACTGTCCCGCGGCATGCCCGGACGCCCATGCCCAATGGAGGTTATATCCGCCGAGATGCCCCGTCACATCGAGAACTTCTCCAAGAAAATAGAGCCCCGGGGCCTTCCTGGACTCCATCGTCCTGGACGAGAGTTCGTCCGTATCGACGCCGCCGAGAGTCACTTCGGCTTTGTTGAACCCTTCCGCGCCTTCCGGGCGTAGGCTCCATTCGTGCAGGCTGCGGGCGATGGAAGCGAGTTCATCCGGTGAGTACCGGTTAATCGGCCTCGATGCGCCGTTGAGATCGCACCATAGCTTCACGAATCTCTTCGGCAGGTACTGATCGAGGATAGTGGACAGAAGCGCTTTGGAACGGCGCTTCTCCAGAAAGACTGCGAAAATATCCACCGCGGGCAGGAGATCGATCGTCAGGGCGCCCTTTCGATCCCAGTAGGAGGATGCCTGGAGGACCGCGGGGCCGCTTGCTCCGTTGTGCGTGAACAGCAGATTCCCCCGAAATTGCGCCCCTGCGCAGCTTACGGTGGAATCAATGGAGATCCCCGCCAGGCCGCCGAATAGTCTCGCGTCCTCGGGGCTGAACTTCAAAGGGGTGAGAGCCGGGTGCAATTTGGTGACTTTGAGCCCGAATTGCTTTGCCGCCGAGTATCCGAAATTGCCGGCCCCCAAATTGGGATAGGACAGGCCTCCAGTCGCGACAACCAGCGATTCGGAATCGAAAACACCCTTGTTCGTTGCGACCCGGAAACCGTCACCGTCATTCTTGCTTATCCCGGATATCTTACAGTTCAACTGGAATCGTACCGCGGCCATGCCGCACTCGGACAAGAGCATGTCGATGATTTCACCGGAGTTGCCGTTGCAGAAAAGCTTGCCTTCTTCCCGCTCGTGGTAACCGATCCCATGGCTCTCCAGGAGAGACAGGAAATCCGACGGCGTAAATCGCGAGAGGGCGGATGTGACGAAGTGGGGGTTCCTGGAAATATAGTATTCCCGTCCCATATTGCTGTTCGAGAAGTTGCACCGTCCGCCCCCGGAAATGCGTACTTTGTTGGCCGGCTTTTCGGAATGGTCGAGGACCAGGGCCGACCGCCCCCTTTTCCCCGCCTCGATCGCGCACATCAGGCCCGATGCGCCTGCTCCGATTATGACAACGTCGGTTTTCATTTGCAGCACTCGAATCAACGCGCCACGTCGCCGCGGCATGCTCTATGTCGGGAATCTCTTTTCGGTTGCCTTTTGTTCAACGGCGATTATTCCTCTTTTTCTCTTTCGATACGATTACCATACCATTGCGTTTTGACCCTGGAATCGATCATAAGAAAGACGCCGCTGTAAGCGATCCATACGGGTGGGTATTACGCCGAAAAACCGCGGGACCTCCGGGCCGGATGCCATCCTCGTCAACGCCACTCAGTTTGCATGCGCTTCCATGTCGAAAGTCACGGGTTCCATACCGTCATGCAATATGTCCCACCTGGACGGCATCAAGGGGGCAGGCCTCGATACAGTCCCAACATCCCATGCACAAATCCTGAAAAATTATGGGCGATTCGAAAACACCATCGATTTGTTTGATCACTTTGTGGGTACAAGCGGATACCGGCGCGCAAACTCCCTCTTCGGGATTGCACCTCTTTGGGTCACACTTCTCATAATCCACTACCGCGAATGTCTTTTTCGGTTGCAAATCGTCCTCACATCGCAAATGCTCTCAATGAGCCCGTGCATGCCGGTGCACGCATGTTAAATGAAATCGTCGAAGAACGACCGATACGAAGTCTCGCCCCCGCTCGTCAGAATAACACCCAATGATTTGGCTTTTCAAGATCCTGCGGGGATAGTGAATCCAGGTCTTCTTCTTTCATCGGATCGGATACAGCGCTCATCCATGCGGAGTGGCAAGGCGTAAAGCGATCCTGCTTTACTGAAACACCTGCATTATCATCCGATCTGAAACGCCTTTCTCCGCATAAGGATGTATTCTGCATTAAACCGGTTATGCGGTGCACCGCATAACCGGTTTGAGGTGAAGATGATCGAGCCCTGCCCGTAGCGAAGGCTGCTCATTTATGCCTTCTTGAGGGCGTGTGGTCATTTTCTGAAGTTCACTCATTACATTGGCAGAGCAGTGAGTGCGGCTGCAAGAGAGCAGTGCCGCACGGACCGGAGGACGATTCTTAGGCGGGGCAAAAGATGTCTTGACAACTTGACCTATTGACGCTACGCTATCCAGGACTGCTGCAGCGGATTCGGCAATAGTTGGGAATCCATAGCGGGAATAGCCTTCACACATAACACTCTTGCACGACACTCAAACATTTCGGGGGGAAAAGAATGTTCAAGCGTTCGGTAGTTCTATCCGTCGGCCTGGCCTTCTTGCTTTGCGCCACGGCCCATGCGGCCGACAAGGTGAAAGTCGGCTACATCGCAACCATGTCCGGCCCCGGCGCCAGCCTCGGCACGGACATACTCGACGGCTTCAAACTGGGGCTCAAGCACCGCGGGGACAAGCTCGGAGGGGCTCCGGTCGAACTCATCGTCGGCGACGACCAGCTCAAACCCGAAGTGGGCGTGCAGGTGGCGACCCGCATGCTTGAAAAGGACAAGGTCGATATCATCACCGGCATCGTCTTTTCGAACGTGATGATGGCGGTTACAAAACCGATCACCGACGCCGGGGTGTTCCTGGTGAGCGCCAACGCGGGTCCCTCGCCCCTGGCCGGCGAAGGGTGCCTCCCGAACCTTTTCACCGTGTCGTGGCAAAACGACCAGACCCACGAAGCCATGGGCAAGCATCTCCAGGACAAGGGCATCAAGCGGGTCTATCTCATGGCTCCCAACTACCAGGCGGGCAAGGACGGCCTGGAGGGTTTCAAGCGTTTCTTCAAGGGTGAGATAGCGGGCGAGGTCTACACCGAGATCAATCAGCCCGACTACGCCGCCGAGCTGACCCAGTTGCGCGCCGCAAATCCCGAAGCCGTCTTCGTCTTCTATCCGGGCGGCATGGGCGTCAACTTCGTCAAGCAGTACGCCCAGGCCGGACTCAAGGAGAAGATACCCCTGTACACGACGGCTTTCACCGTCAACGAAGCCGTTATGCCTTCCATGGGCGAGGCGGCGCTCGGCATCGTCAACTCCAGCTTCTGGAGTCCCGATCTCGACAATCCCGCCAACAAGAAATTCGTCGAAGACTTCCTGGCCACCTACAACCACCTGCCCTCTCCCTTCGCCGCCCAGGGCTATGACGCGGCCATGCTGATCGACAGCGCTCTGCGCGCGGTCAACGGCGACATGGCCGATAAGGACAAACTGCGCGAAGCGTTCAGAAAAGCCGATTTCCAATCCGTACGCGGGCAGTTCAAGTTCAACCGCAACCATTTTCCGATCCAGGATTTCTACATTCGCGAGGTCGTAAAGGACAAGGATAACGCCATCGTGAACAGGATCACCGGCGTCGCGTTCAAGGACCACGCCGATGCCTACTGCGACAAGTGTCCGATGCAATGGTAAGCGAGTAAAGGAAAGCAGCAAGAGGCGCGCATGGATTCGATACTGCTCCTGACCCAGGCTCTCAACGGCCTCCAGTTCGGCATCATGCTCTTCCTGATGGCGGCCGGCCTGACCCTGGTCTTCGGCGTCATGAACCTGATGAACCTGGCCCACGGCTCGCTCTATATGCTGGGGGCCTACCTGGCGGCGACGTGCCTGGAGTGGACGGGATCGTTTCCACTCGCTCTCGCCATGGCCATCCCCGCAACCATCCTGACCGGGATGGCCATTGAGGCCCTCCTGCTGCGCAAGCTCTACGACCGCGACCACCTGGACCAGGTGATCGTGACTTTCGCGCTCATCTTGTTCTTCAACGAACTGGTGAGGATCGTCTGGGGTCCGCAGGCGCGCTTCATGGGGCTTCCGCCCCTGCTTTCGGGCCATGTCGAAATCCTGCCCGGAGTCACCTACCCGGTCTACAGGCTCCTGATCATCGGAGTCGGGCTGCTCGTGGCGGTCTCTCTCTACTGGATGATCGCGCGCACGCGGCTGGGGATGCTGGTCCGGGCGGGCGCGAGCAACCGCGAAATGGTCAACGCGCTCGGAGTCAACATCAAGCTGCTCTACACGGTCCTATTCGGGATCGGGGCGGCCCTGGCCGGTCTTTCCGGAATGATGGCGGGTCCGATCCTCTCGATCGAGTCGGGCATGGGAGAGCCCATTCTCATTCTCACGCTGGTCGTGATCGTCATAGGCGGGATCGGATCGGTGCGCGGGGCTTTCATCGCATCGCTCCTCGTGGGATTCGCCGACACCTTCGGGCGGGTGCTGCTTCCTCCGGCCCTGGCGTCGATGGTCATCTATGTTCTCATGGCGGGAGTGCTCTGCCTGCGTCCGAAAGGTTTGTTCCCATCCCATGGTTAATCGGCGTTACCTCGATCCGCGCTTGATCGGTCTCCTGGGCATCCTGGCGCTTCTCGCGCTGATCCCCCTTTTCGGGGAGCTTTTCTACACGCGCCTTTTTACGCGCGTCATGATTTACGCCATCATCGCCCTCAGCCTGGACCTGATCCTGGGCTACGGAGGAATGGCGAGCCTGGGCCATGCGGCATTCTTCGGCATCGGCGCCTACACGGTGGGTATCCTGGCTCACTTCGGAGTCCAGAGCGCCCTCGTTTCCTGGCCCCTCGCCACGGCGCTCTCGGTCCTGGCCGCGCTCGTCATCGGCTCCGTCAGTCTGCGCACGAGCGGCGCGTACTTCATCATGATCACGCTCGCCTTCGCCCAGATGCTCTACTACTTCTTCGTGAACCTCAAGGGGTTCGGAGGTAGCGACGGAATGCCGCTCCCGGGCCGCAACACGCTCCTCGGGCTGATCGACATGGGAAGCCACCCGGTCTTCTACTACGTGGTGCTCGTGATCATGATGTCCGTGCTCGGGCTGAGTTACCGCATCGTTCATTCGCGCTTCGGCCTCGTGATAAGCGGCATCCGGGAAAACGAGCAGCGCATGCGCTCGCTCGGGGTGGCGACGTTTCGCTACAAGCTGGCGTGCTTCGCCATATCGGGAGCGATCGCGGGTCTGGCCGGAGCGCTCATCGCAAACCAGGGCCTCTACGTCAGCCCTGCGCTGATGCACTGGACGCGTTCGGGCGAGATTCTCATCATGGTGATTCTCGGAGGCATGAAGAGCCTCCTGGGGCCGATGCTGGGGGCGGCGGCGCTGCTGCTCGCCGAAGAGGTTTTATCCAGCTATACCGAACATTGGATGATCGTGCTCGGGCCGCTCATGATCGTCGTGGTCCTTTGCGGCAGGACGGGCATCCACGGCCTGTTGAAGGGAAAGGAGAGAACGGATGGATGAGCCGCTGCTGGAGGTTCGACACCTGGTGAAGTCGTTCGGGGCCATGACCGTGACCGCCCGCGTCGATCTCGCCATTGCTCCCGGGGAAGCGCACGCCGTCATAGGTCCGAACGGAGCGGGCAAGACGACGCTGCTGGCTCAGATCGCAGGGGAACTTCGGCCGGACTCCGGCTCGATCCGCTTCGGGGGAAGAGACATCACCCGGATGCCGGTTCACAGGCGCGCCGCGCTCGGCCTTTCGAGATCTTACCAGATCACCAGCATCTTCAGCGGCCTCACCGCGCTCGAAAACGTCGTGCTGGCCGTACAGGCCCGTGCGGGACACAACTTCCGGTTCCGGCGCAGCGCCCGCTCGATCCCCGCCCTGCGGGAGCCGGCCATGGCGATGCTGGATCGCATCGGCCTGGCGGACCGCGCGAACACGGTTGCGGGCAGGCTCTCCCACGGGGAACAGAGGCAGCTCGAGATCGCCATGTCGCTCGCAACGGAGCCGAAGCTGCTGCTTCTCGACGAGCCCACGGCCGGTATGGGAGTCGAGGAATCGGCCCGGATGGTGGAACTGCTGCGGGGCCTCAAGGGGAGGCATACGCTGCTGCTCGTCGAGCACGACATGGAGGCTGTTTTCGCCCTGGCGGACCGGATCACCGTGCTGGTCTACGGCCAGGTGGCGGCCACGGGCGCTCCGGAGGAGATCCGCTCGAATCCCGTGGTGCGGGAAGCTTACCTGGGGTGCGACGAGATCGAGATGGACCGGATGGAGCGCAAGCTCGTCACGGGAGGGGAACGGGGCGCGGAAGAGGGCGAGGAAGGGGCCGTAAGAACCGGTACGAAAACCATGAAGCGAGTCGAGAAGGCGGCCGGGAAGGCCGGGACGGCAGGGCAGGACGGACAGAACGGGGGGAAAATCGGACATGCTGCTTGAAGTCGACGTTATCGACACGTACTACGGACCCTGCCAGGGGCTTTTCGGGATGAGCCTGGGTATAGGGGAAGGGGAAATGGTGGCCCTCCTGGGGAGAAACGGCATGGGGAAGACCACGACGGTGCGCTCCATCATGGGGCTCACCCCCGCAAGGTCGGGGTCGATCCGGTTCGACGGGCGGGAAATACGCACTCTTCCCCCCTACCGCATCGCCCAGTCGGGCATCTCGCTGGTCCCTGAAAAGCGGCAGGTATTTCCGACGCTTACAGTCCGGGAAAATCTGATCGCAACCGCATCCAACCGGCTTTCGAGCAAGGATCCGTGGACGATCGAACGGGTGTTTTCGCTTTTCCCGATCCTCGCCGAGCGGCAAAACCATTTGGGAAACCAGCTCTCCGGAGGCGAGCAGCAGATGGTTTCCATCGGACGGGCTCTCATGACCAACCCGCGGCTGCTCATCCTGGACGAAGCCACGGAAGGCCTCGCCCCGCTCGTCCGGGCGGAGATCTGGCGATGCCTGCGCGAACTGAAGAGGACGGGCCAATCCATCCTGGTCATCGACAAGAACGTGCAGGCGCTCAGCCGCATCGCCGACCGCCACTATATCATGGAGAAGGGAAGGGCGGTCTGGAGCGGAAGGTCCCGGGAACTCGAATCCGACCTCTCCTTGAGGTCCAGGTACCTTGGAGTGTGATTCGGGGATGTGAGCAGCGGACCGGCGTTTGCCTTGATTAAACATGGAACCAGGGGCCATTGACCCAAGTGGATGCGGAAACGCTGTTTCAATGTTTTCCACATCCTCTAAGCCGGACGATGCTGAAGACGCTCCGACCCCTTTCGCAAGTAAGGGTTTCCTGCTGATTGATTCACTGCCATTCACGGAAAACTGCTCAGGGTGAAGCAACGGAAAACAATACCGTCAACTGGTGGAAAGCTGTTCGTCGTTCCTTATCGAAAAGATCAACCAAGCTCGTATCCGGATGGCGGATGATGTGAAGCCGGCGCCTGCTGTTGAAGTGAACGGCAAAATGGTGATAAGGAGCTTTCCGGATGGAATCCACCTTCCGAATGGACAGCGGATTCGGCTTTCAAATCAGCTTATCTGTGCCGATGCATCCGGCTACGCCAATCCAGCCCTGCTGAGATCTGCCTTTGGAATTGAACGCATAGACTGAAGCCACGGGTAGTCACGCTACCCAGGATCAGTTTCACTGGTGACGGAGGTAGTATGGAGGATCTGCAGCCCGGCAGAATGCGCAGGGCTCCAGGCCGACGAGAACGCCGTGCTGGAAACGGCCTGCAACCGGAGAACCGCACGTGGGACACTCCGCGTCTCCCGGATCGTACCAGTGGACGACGTTGCCTTCTTCGTCGTATTCAAAACATGTAGCCATGAAAACCTCTCGGTGCATGGTGTGAAACTGTATACTGTGGAACATGCGCATGCGTGGATGATCGTGCGCCTGCTCGAGACATCAACCGGAATATCGAGCGAGCGGTATGCGGTAAAGTGGGAGATCGAAAACCTGCGCGGGAAGTCCCTTTGCGCCACGACAATAAAGCGCCCGGCATATTTCGAAGCTGCAGGGATTCACTTGAATGGAGGCGCATCGAGCATGGGCGGGCAATTCAAAACGCGGACCACCACCGACTTTTTCCGGGCGATGATCCGAAACCGCTCCCCCCAAGAACCCTCCGCATGCCTTCTTTTATTTCGTATATAAGGTAATTGAGTATACTATAATACAGTCTTCACCCTATTTCAAGAGTTTTGTTGATCCGGTATTCTCCGGTCTCAGATGAGCCCCACCACGAACCCTCGAATTACCCTCCATTTTATCCCCGAAAGAGCCGGACGGGCCCATGAGGACCTGGTCCGGCTTTTTTCGTATTTGAAGGGGACTCCCAAGAATTCCATGATTTCGATGTGTTTGCTTGACACCACCTCTTTCCCTTGATCTTTTTACATCTGCCAAACACTTGCTTCATCAGAAGCGCCTTACGCGGTACTATTTTATGATGCCATGTGCACCGATCGACTTATAAGGTGGTGACATGTGCCCACGCCTTCGGAGTCTTTAACTACCCAACCATCCCGGAGCTTTCGAAAGGGAATCTGTCGGAGACGGAGAGGTATGGCGGATCGGCTCAGAAGATGTCCCGCCCGTTTATGGAGGCAATTGAGGAATCGCAGAATCCTCCAAGCAATTCCCCCACCTCTTTCGTTGCGCATCGCGAGATACATCCCGGATTGAGGATCGCTGGGAAGCAGCCTTTCGGGCATGGAATAAAAAATGGAATATTTTAGCTTGCATTTTGACAATAACGTCTTTAGAATGCATCCCAACTTAAATTTGCTGAGGAGGAGAATTGATGGAGATCGTTTCAAGAGCTAAGGCCGAAGTGGTCCTGAAGCCTCACATCGAAGCATTCTGGAAATGTATTCAGTTGGGATGGTCTGATTATCTAAAAAGCTACTCTGGGGTACGTGCCGTTCATGAGGCAAGGACGAGGGCGAATCTCGTTCGTGACCACATCGTTTCCCACGCACGGGAAGAGTTCATTGACAGATCAGGCACGCAGGTAATCGAAAAGGATGGGACTTTTTTCGTGGCAGTTGACAAACGGTTCCTGGTGAGATTCAAGAAACTCAATGAGCATTTACAATCGTCTAATTACCCGACCTACCAGCAACTCTGCTTTGCGAGGCAGATGACAATTCCCGGCTTCTTCCCTTCGGCCACTTACCTCGTCGCAGGTTATGTGCCTAACAACCTCTGGACGGAGATTCAAAGCGCCTACATCACCTGCTCAAGAAATGAAAATCTCGAATGGTACCTGAGGATCGACCAGGAACCTGCCTACCAGCCGGTGGTTGAGATTACGCCTCAGCAAGGTTCAGTCGTTCCATTCCGGAGGGTGCGCCCAAAGGGATTGGAGGCCGGACATAAGAAAGCTGAGAAAGATGAGCAATAGAATCAATTCCAACATGATCATTCTCGCACGAGAATCCCGTGGGATCAACCAAGCAGAATTGGCAAAGCTTGTCGGGGTGACTCAGGGAAAGATTTCAAAGGTGGAGAATGGACTGCTCAGCGCTTCTGAGGAAATGATTCAAGATATTTCCAGGGTTCTGAATTACCCTGAACCGTTTTTCTATGAACCGGCTCAGATCTACCCGCCGGGAACACTTTGCCATCGAAAACGCCAGAGTCTTCCAAGGAAAGACTTAGGCAAGATCAACGCTGATTCCAATATCCACATGATCCGTCTCCAGAAGCTTCTTCGATCAGCAGAGTTGCCGGAAAATAAGATCCCCCACCTCGATATCGATGAATATGACGGAAAACCGGACGAGGTTGCCCGTGCTGTTCGAGACTATTGGACCTTACCGCGTGGGCCGGTTGAGAACGTGACACGCTCAATCGAAGATGCAGGCGGGATCATTATTCACTGCAATTTCGGTACTCGCTTGATTGATGGTTTTAGCTTCCTCAGTTCCCACCTGCCTCCCATCATTTTTGTTAATAAGGACATGACTGGTGACCGGCTCCGGTTTACCTTGGCGCATGAACTTGGGCATCTCGTAATGCATCGAATTCCGACATTAGCCATGGAGGAGGAAGCAAACCAGTTCGCATCAGAGTTTCTGATGCCGTCACAGGACATAAGAGCTTCTTTCTCCAACGTCAAACTGGAGAAGCTTGCCAGCTTGAAACTGTACTGGAAGGTTTCAATGGCCGCTCTCCTTAAGAGAGCCGCTGATCTTGGAAAAATCACCGAGAGGCAGAAAACGTATTTGTGGATGCAGATGAGCAAAGCGGGATACCGTTTAAGAGAACCGGCCCAACTGGATATTCCCGTTGAAAAGCCTTCCTTAGTGCGCGAATTGGTGGATCTCTACTTGAATGATCTCGGCTACACGGTGGAAGAGCTTAGCAAAGTGCTACTGTGTGATCAGAATGAGTTTGTATCGTTGTATCTGGAGCGGAACGGCTCCCTGAAGATCGTCAAGTAATGAAAACCGGCCAGTCGGATGGTTGCTGCTGAGCACAACTCATATTGCCGCTAATCGCTTGGGTGTCTCGTCCAAACCGGCCAGTGCAATGCTCGATCTCTGAAAGAGGAGGTATGATGGTCAAGATCCGTATTGGAACGAGCGAACGTGACCTCAGGGAAATCGATGAAAGCTGGATTAACCAGCAGGTTAATTTGAGGCGCAACGATGGGGTAACTGTCTGTGCCAGAGTTACCATCCATGACGATATGGTCAATATGGTTTTATCGACAGCAGATTGCCCTGAAATGGGTGGAGGATGACGGCATCCGAATGCAAGGGAGAGGCAGACTTTTCAACTTTGGGAGAAACTCAATAGCCTTCTCAACCAGCACTTTGCAGGTGAAGTGGTGAGGAAGGAACTCACCAAGCTCCTCAAAGAAGGGGCGAATGTTCCTGTCTACGTGCTGGAGTACCTGCTTGGGATGTACTGTGCATCCGATGATGAGGAAATCATCCGAGATGGGCTTGAGAACGTAAAAAAACATCCTGACCGGCAATTACTTCCGGCCCGACGAAGCGGAGAAGGTTAAATCCAAAATCCGTGAGCGGGGAAGCTACAAAGTCATAGATAAAGTCAGCGTGAAGCTTAACGAGAGGCGGGGTGTTTACGAAGCTTTCCTCTCCAACTTGGGAGTGAAGGGGATCGAGATTCCAAGCGGCACAGTGAAGCAATACGAAAAACTCCTGGTCGGCGGGATCTGGTGCATAATATCCCTTAGCTACTATTACGAGGAGAATCAAAAAAGTACTCCCTTCATCCTCTCCGAGCTGAAACCCATCCAGATGCCCAACATGGATATGGAGGATCTCTTCGCTGGCCGGGGGAGTAGATTAAGGCTTGGCGGAATTCTACAAGACAAGCAGAGCGTAATTCTATGACGAGGGGGGAGCGCTTTTATGGACATGCGTTTTGTGGCAAAGGTGCCGGATCTGACTAGGTGGGGGACTATCAGATCCATAAGGCATGACATACCTAGACCGCACCAGTGTACCGTTTTGGACATCAACATTAGATCTGGATCATCGGGTTATTCCATGGTCATCAAAGATATTGCACAAGTCATAGCATTTTCTCGACTTAATGATGGATGGTTTGCAACGTGGGAGCAGGCAATAGCTAAGAAGATAACATTAACAGAGCTTCAGAAGAAAGCCATAAGCGCTGCACTATCTAAAGGAATCTGTAAGTCGGGCAGCGATCCAGTAAAGCAGAAGCCCACCTGGATTGATAAAGATTTCAAAGGACACCTTGTTGAAGTTATTCTATTTTGCATCAGGGCATATCTAGGGACGATTGGGCCAGATAAAGCACGGGTATTTATACCAATTAGACCAAAAGCTAATCCAAGAGATAATGGAATAGATCTTTTAGAGTTCTGTGAAAATTCAGATAAATACTACTATATCATATGGGAGTGCAAAGGAACTGAGATACGCATAAACTCTGCTTTCAATAAGGCAGCTAAACAATTATCCGAGTATGGAAATACAGCATACCAGAATTTCATGGAATCCTATCTTGAACTCTCGCAACACGAAACTGTCTTACAAGATCCAGAGAGAGTATCATTTGTTTCGGGAATGCCAGACGATTTTTATGGAGCTACTCCTGCCGAATGCAAAAGAATAGGAGGAGTAGTTTGTAGCCAGCTTCCTTTTGATCAAAGTGAGGTTGAGAGCTTCGCAGGAAAAATTAGCACATCAACATTTGCGACTCATATCAACTGTCAAGTTGTCAACATAACTGTCGAAAACTTTATGCAGTTCCGTTCGGACATTTACGACACGCTATGGAATATCTATTAGATGACCTTCAAAGCACGGCTACCTGTACACAGATACTCAAAAATAGAGTATCAGTGGATGACTTAGTAAAGGACATTGAATGGTTACGAGCTGAGTATTACAAGCTCACTCTTGGTAACCGGGATGGTGAGATCAATACAGATAAGCTTGCTCGTGTTGCCTATCATGTAGCGACAATAGCCCTATCACCCATCAGCCCTCATCCACGAAAGTTGCGTGCCCAAGCTTTGAGCGTGGGGGGGCTAATATTCGAGTATCTAGCGGAACTTGCCTCTGAATATGATAATATCGTAAATTTTTCGCTCAACGCTATCCTGTTTTATTCATGTGGAGAGCAAGAGGCCCAATCTGCAACTCTTGCTAAACGTTGGAGGAAGAAACACGGGGGAAAGATCGATGGTGAACCTTCTATCAGATTAGCTTGGTGTCTGCTGTTCATTTTCCTTCAGCGTGATTTCAAAAAGATCCTTCGATGGAGTGGTAAGTACTTCGATAGCTACATGTTACGCATCATGGCTGAGAACGAGAATGGTGCCTTTTGGTCACGACTGCTGGAGGGGTGTATCTCTGTCGCCAACTCTTTAACATGGGGTTTAGATTACAATGATCACCATTTCGGAATGGCAATAAAAGTAGCTAGAGAATGGGGAGATACCCGGCTGGCATGGCTCGGATTTACAGTGAGAAAAATAGCTGAAGAAATGCTGTCCAAAAGCGTTCATAAGCAACTGGGTGAACTGCAAATCCCCAGATGGGCCGCAGAAGCCCTGACCATGGATTCAATCTTTGAACTATGGCTTCCTCATCAAGAGGCATTTAGTCAAAGTTCTGAATTCCAAAAGGGCATTCTATCAGATAACACGAGAATATCTCTTGTTAACATGCCTACAAGTGCTGGAAAGTCACTTATAGCTGAAATTGCTATCATTCATGAACTTATCCACGACAGCGAAAGCAAAGCTATTTGGGTAGTGCCATCACGAGCATTGGTGTTTGAAGTTCAATCTCGGCTGAGTAGACGGTTGCGTCGGATAGGAATCACTGTCTCTTCTCTTCCAGGTGGAATTGAGGATGATCCACATGATATCGAGTCCTTAAATTCCGGAAGAGTGTTTGTGTTGACTCCCGAGAAGCTCGATGGCCTTTTGCGGCGTAGTAGCGGCATTCTTGGAGCATTACGAGTTGTCATTTTCGATGAAATGCACAAAATAGCCGATTCTGGTCAGACTGGAAGAGGATGGCTGCTGGAGACATTAATAGCTTGGCTCCTGATAATCGCAGATGAAAGAGACGATTTACGACTCTTATTTTTGAGTGCTGTACTGCCAAACAGGGTAGAGATTAGATCCTGGCTAGGACAGGACAAGCCCACTTTCGAGTTAAATCGAATTTCATGGCGTCCTACCCGTCTGGCTTTATTTACTGTAGAGCACGACTATAATCAACAATGGTATATTAAGCTCATACAACGTAATTCAAGAACGGTTGTCGCAAGTAAGGTAGATTTGGATCAGTATCAAAGAGAAATAGTCCCAGTGGATTTACTAATATTCTTATTGGGTAATCGTAGATACTCTATAGATAGGTCACTCTTCTTCTTTTATACGAAGCAAGATCTGAACTCCTTTATCAAAAGATGGGTGCGGCTCTTTTACGACGACTATCCAGACGACAAGCCTGAAAACGTAAATTCGGCCAAGGCAAGAGAACGCTCCCGTGCTAAGGCGTCGTTCCAAAGGAGCCGCACCCTCAAAAGATTCTCTTCTAATGAAGCGGATGAGTATGATCCTGTGCTGGAATCTCTCTCATGTAAGTTTGAAGAGGTCTATGGAAAAGATCATCCATATGTAAAAGCATTAAAAATTGGAGTGGGGGTAGATCACGGAGATGTTCCAATTTGGTTGCGACAGATGATCGAATCGGCTTTTCGCTCCAAAAAAGTTCCCATTCTAGCAGCAAACCAAGCTATCCTTGAGGGTGTTAACCTACCTATTGAAAACCTAATAATCGGTTGCCTTGGAAGCGGGGCAGGGCAGTCCTTCAGGTTTCGTCTTGACTTGAAGGATTACGTAAATCTTCTTGGCCGCGTTGGACGCGCTCTAGTTGACACAGAGGGCCGGTGTTTCCTTATCTGGAATAGCGCCTATTGGCATCGTCGGAATGACCGGCTCTCGTGGGATAGCTACGCCCAACCGGATGTAAGTCCAGAGCCTGTTCGTAGTGCTCTCATCGAGGATCAATCAGAGTTAATACAAATCCTGACTCAATTGACTTATGCCTTAGAAGGAGAGGAAGAGCCGGATTTTGATACATTTGGAAAATGGCGTACAATCCTGGAACGTATGTACTCCATCTCTTTAGCCATCCTCGAACATGGTGGTCAGGTTGAGTACAGTCACCTTTCTAAGTGGATGCATAGAACTCTTGCATGGTATCAAGCTGATGAATCTGTTCGTGATAAGATCGATTCTTACAGTCAGGCGGTAAGCAGACATTTTTATAAAGCCGATAGACGTCTCTTCTCCCTAGCTTCTGCATCCAGCTTAAGCGTTCGTTCTTCTCGAACCCTCATTAACATTGCGAATGATGTCATAGAGAATTGGAAGAAGAATCCAAGCCAAGAACTAGAACTTTCATCTATCATCACAGAGGAGATGTATCAAAGAATAATTGATCTACAGGAGTGTTGGCGGCAGAGGCCAGTCACGTATGGTACCCGCCCTTATGTTCCCAGGATCGATCACTATTCAGTGATGTTGGCTTGGATTCATGGTGAATCTTGGGCTAACGTAGCTGAAAAGATATGGAGCAATCATAGCAATCTGGTGGAAAATACACGATTTAGCATTGCTGCCGCATATTTATCACAAATGTTTGAATATAGGCTACCATGGATATTCGGGTCTCTAGCTTTATGCGTGAAGGAAGCAGACGTGGATTCTTCGCTTAAACAATTTTTAACGATGCTTCCTCTCTACATCAGGTACGGTGTGAGTAATAACCAAGCAGTATATATTAACAGGACCTGCACTTCTGATAGAAGTACTGTACTCTCGATAGCTAATCAATATCATGCTCTTGGACATGATCGTACCACAGATTTACCAACTTGGTTAGCAACTATATCAAAGCACGATCTCGAAGAGTGGCTTCCCAAAGAACCTGAGTTTCTCAGGAATGAATTGTTGCGAAGAATTCGTATCCTGAAACCAAGAAGTGTGGTTCTAAAAAATGAAGGTGTCCTTGAATTTTACTTAAAGGGATGGCGCATCTATGGCTGGACACAAATATTAGAAGATGTAAAAAAAAGGAAAAGCATAAAGTATTTCCTTCGTTTAGAACCTGAGAATCCGTTTGACCCTTTCGCTGTTGCCGTAGATGCAGTTACGAAGAGCAATGTAACAATCGGTTACATACCCAGTGAACACGCCGAAGAAGTCACGGAATTGCTTCAATGGGGAAGAAGAATCGAGGTAAAGCTTATTCGAGTGGCTAATCGACTACCTCCTAAATTTAAGTTGACGCTATTGGCCCCACAGGAATACTGAGCGGCATAGGTTATACTGTGAACGGTTCAAATCTGGACTTCTTTGTGCGATTACGGTTTTTCAGCCGCTACCGGGATGTCTCAGTCGAATCGCAACCGACTGCGGTCAGCAGCCGTAACCGCATAGGAAGAAGTCCAGGTTCTACCCGTCTACGGTATAAGACTGGTTAAGACACTCAAAAAGTGTCTCATTGTCGAAGAGACGCAGACACTTTGAAAAGGGTGCGCAATGCTGCTGCCTCGTTCTTCGTATGCTGCTATACGCTTTCATATAAGAAAACGTATAAATGGCGTGATTTCCAGCATCGCTGATAAGGGGAAACTTTGCCGGTCTGAACTGAATTGACAAGAAAGTATACGGAAATTGGTATTTCCGTATACTTTCTTGTATCCTGGTGCCTTGGTGCGCCGTAGAGTGCTGTGCTAGATTGATTGTCTACTCGTGATATGCGTAGCAACCATGTCAAAGCCTGTTTGAATCCCACCAGTTTCAACGCCGACGTCGAGAAACGTATCGATAGCTCCATGATCCAGAAAAGGAGCACTTCTCACCCGATCATAAAGCCTCAAAAGCCGACTTCTAGCTCTATCAAAGACTGTGGTGTAGTTGAGAGGCACTATTCGAATAGCCTTTTTCTTTTCTGTCCTCTCGTCAGCTTCGTTCGGGTCAATCTGAGAACCCAATACAAAACATGTCACACGTGAATGATGCTGAATAAGCCCTTTGTCGTAGAGTTCTTTGTAAAACTTCAGCGCTAAAATGAAATGACCCACCTTTGCTCAGCAAAATTGACCCACCATC
>CAYOVG010000071.1:0-22503 GCA_964407285.1 uncultured Syntrophobacteraceae bacterium | reverse complement strand
CCGGGCGCTCATGAGCGCCCGTGACGCCTCGACGGCATGGGACCTTCGCTGTGAAGTCAGGGAAGGGCTCATCACCTTCATACAAAGAAAATTTCCGGACAGCCTCCCGAGAACGAGGGCCGAGATCATCTCGGAGACATCGGAGAAACAGGGTCCGGCAATTCAGGCGAGAGAAAAACGAAGCGACGTGGTTCTGTTTCACGATGGGGCCTGAAACCGGGGAATTGCCGTGTAACAAAGCAAGAATCGCGGTTCTTGGTGTACGGTCCCGCGGATATGAACGGGAAATCCGCACGGAATGCCTCGCAGGCGGCAGTGCTTCATAACAGGCTGGATTCGAGTGCAACCATGCGACTGGAGGGAATGGGGTGAGCCACGGCGGCTCCCCGGCAAGCCGGTACGGGCCGGTCGAACGTGGTCCCGGCCGATACCGGCCGATGACGTGAGGTTCCGCCCCCTTGAGCACGGGGGGCGGACAGATCGTGGAGATGGAAGTGGAATATGGGTGCGAATTCTTCGATTATTCACTACCGGAGATGTTCAGGTCACCGGGTGGAATCCGGTAACGATCTGAATACGCCGCGGCGTACGGGAACCAAATCCGCAGCCCGCGACGCAGGACCCGACCCGGTCGAGGAACCGGATTCGCAATCCGCAACCCGATTTCAAGTGCCGTACAGGCTGTGGGTAAACCGCGGCAGGCGAAAAGCGTGCTGCCCGAAGGGGGCCGTGAATTTAATGAAAGTGGCCGTCAGTACGGGCAATATGAGTTCGTCCAGGAGATGGACGGTGTCTTCGAAATCGCTGCTCATGGCGTGCTCGTCCATCAGGACGTTCTTCACCATGAGAAGGCCGACGGACTTCAGGGATGTGGGGAAGTGATGATTGCCGTCCGGGTCGATGTTCCGGCTTCTGGTCAGGACGTAGCGAAATACCGAAATATAATCCGTGATTCTGGATACTCCATCGGGAACCGAATCATCCCTTTTCCTTCTTCCGCGCTTTGGAAGGCTCCGCTCCGGCTCAATGCGCGGGAGTTCCATATGCCCCACTATGTCTCCGGATATTCTCGGGTTGCCCAGCGAATGGCAGGATGCCGCCACGGCGCATGCAATGATGGCCCAGGTGCCTTCATTCAGCAGAGATTCTTTGTATTTCTCGTATTTCGGGTACCTGGAGAGAAACCTGTCCAGTGCATTGCGGAAATCTTCGTATTGCAGCTTTTCGGCGATTTCGGCGGCAATTTCCGATACCGTACATCTGCCTGACGCCAAACACCCTGGTCCCGACCGTTCTTCTGAGGAACTCATTTTCACCCCCCCGTGTCGTACTGCGTTAAGTTTTGGAAAATTGCTTCCTGACTCTTCCTGGAAACAATATTCGTGCCGGCTGCCGGGACGGGAGCGCGTGCACGCAAGCCTGCGACACAAAAAGATTTATAGAGGGCGGATGGCGCAGGAATTCGAACAATCCGTCCTGCACCAAAGGATTTGGTCCTCTCCGGCAGGACTCAGTCCGCTCCGGCTGCTCTCGGGGCGCATGCAATCCGTTTGCGGGTCCTTGCGGAGATATGCCCGTTGCCGGGATTCAGCGGCACAGCCTGCCCCCGAAGGTGTCGGGAAATCGTTTGTTCCTTTAAGATCCCGTTATTGTGGGTAGGTTGTTATTATTAAACGGAGGAAGATTCGCATGAAAAATGAGAAAAATTCTAGGAACAGGAGTCGAGCCGTGATACAGAATTCACGTCGTGGATGTGAAATAATTCTCGTTATCCTTTTCTGAATATGTATGGATGCGCGGTATGGATGCTCCCGAATCAAAAAGGTTGAACCTGGAATCTTTGGAGAATATCCCTGTAATCGACTCCGACGCGGTACCTTTTTTTTGTCACAATTGCATTGTTTGCTTTGACAATCGCAACCATCGAAGTGGAGTAAATCTCCAGGTAATCTACAAAGAGCGAAACCACTGGTATGAGATTTGCTGGGAGGGTGAAGCAACTGAGCAACTCCGGAGGTGCTATGCGGATCTAAGACGCGCTACCGATCAGGCCGCTTGCGCAATCGCTTTGCTCCTCACGCGCGAGATGACCGATTATACTGGCTATAGGCAATCCATTGTCGGAACAACAGTGGATTATTACCTCATTCCGAAAGATGAGGACAGCGACAGCGATCTCATTTTCAATGACGCGGCGTGTCTTGAAGTCTCGGGAATTCTGACCGAAACGCCCGAAAACAGCGTCGATCGAAGGATCAAAGAGAAGCTCGAAAGGTTGAAAGAAGAAGATGGGATGCCCACTTTCATTGTAGTGGTGGAGTTCAGCAAACCCTGGTCAAAGATGGTGGAGGCCCGATGAGCCAGGTAGGAGTTCTACACGATAAGGCAATGAAGCTGGCTCAACTCGCAATGATTGCCCGCGAGCAGGGAGAGCCCGCCAGATCCGAAACGCTCGCTCGAGAGGCTTGTGATTATGAAATGAGAGCTGCTGAACTCATTCCTTTGGATTCTTCCTCTGAACCTACTCGATCCATTCTCTACAGGAGCGCCGCCTCCCTGGCTTGCCAGGCAAGGGACTTCACTCTTGCGTTGAGGCTCGTAGGCATGGGGTTGGCCGGCTATCCACCCAAGCGCGTTAAAGACGAGATGCTGCAACTTGTGGAGACCGTCAGATTTGAGGAGTATCTTGAAAAGAACCAGGCGAGCCTGGCAAGTGATGATCTGCAACTTGTCATGTATGGGAGTGCCGTGGGGTTGGGTACGGTGCCATATCAAGAGTTTATAAAGAGGATAAATAACATTCCGCCGATCATCAATAAAACGTTACAACGTCTCATGAAGAGACCGTACACCCCGGGGGGTAGAATTCCGGAGAAGTACAGGCGGATTACTCCCGCCATTTGCATCCCTCAACCCGGCAGCTTTTCGATAGCAGTCAAACTCATGGTTGCGAAAGGCCAGGTACACCAGGTCGAACTGACTGACGCATCACCGGAAAGGATAATCAATGAGGTTCTGACGGGTTTCGAATATATCAATAACTCGGATATAGAAGGTCTGAGGGAGCATATAAACGATGAAGCCTACTTCAGGCATTTTCTCCATATGGCGAAAAACATGGCTCCTGACGGTGATCAAATTAGCTGTATGGGGCTCGTGAGTTCTAAAAATTCTGTCAAGTTTGCTAAGGTCCGTACCGAAATCGATATTCCTCCGGGTGCTGCCGCTGAAGTCTCTGATTTGACAATTCTAAATAAGGACGAACCCATAGATGTGATAGGGGAACTCGATTTTGCCGTTAACCGCAGAGAGAAGTTTATCGGCCTTACTGCTGAAGACGGAGCATCTTTTCAGGTATCAGTATCTGAAGGAATGGAGGATCTCGTAAGGTCCTATTTTGGTCAGATGGTGCGCGTAACCGGCGCCTACGATGGAAAAGCCATATATCCCGCCGATATTCAACCCACTGAGTAGAACCTCCTCATCTGTTTCCGGGTGTCTGGTCTGAGCCTGGAATGTCCGACCCAAGAAGAGAGAAATTGTGGGGGGCTCATCTTCCGGCAGGACTCAGTCCAATCCGGCCGCCCTCGGGGCGCATGCAATCCGTTTGCGGTCCCTTTTTGGGATATGCCCGTTGGCAAATGAATTGCGGGGTCTTATAGTTTTAGGTATGGTTGAGCAAACAAGTTGTATTCTACAGCAGGGCCTGGATGGCGATGGAATGAAGCCCTTTTTGGTGTTGAAAGTCCAGGCAAATGTGTTGCATAATGGACCGGGGCTCTCTGTAGGGCAGCGCCCGGGACAGATGATAATACCGGGGAGCGGCGCATGCAAATCGGCAGGGGACGGGAAACGACGGCGAAAGACGGGAGGGATGCTCTATGAGGCGAATGAGAAGAATTCTTGGTACAGTTGTATGCTTGTGGGCAGTGCTGGGTTTCGCTTTGCAGTCGGGGGCGCGGGAGAACCGGATTACCGTCGCCGCGAGCATTCTTCCGCAAAAGTACTTTCTGGAGAGGATCGGAGGCGACCTTGTAGACGTTTTCGTCATGGTCGCGCCGGGAGCGAGCGTCGAGAGTTACGAACCGAAGCCTCAACAGATGGTCGCGGTGTCGAAGGCGAAAGCCTATTTCGCCCTTGGCGTTCCCTTTGAAACGATGTGGCTCGGGAATATCGCATCCGCCAATCCGACCATGACCATAGTGCACACGGATGCCGGGATAGAGAAAAGAGTGATGGAATCCCACCATCACCACCATGACAAGGATGCGGGCAGTTCGAAAGCAGCCGGCGCGGAAGACGATCACGACCATGGCGCGGGAGTGCGCGACCCGCATATTTGGGTGTCGCCTCCGCTCGTGATGCTGCAGGCGCGCAACATACTGAGCGGCCTCATCAAGGTCGATCCGGAACATAGAGACGTCTACGAGGCCAATTTCAAGAGCTTCGTCACTGAACTGGCTGAACTGGACAACGAGATCAGGAACCTGTTCCACGGCAAGGGACAGAACCTCCAGTTCATGGTGTTCCACCCCGCATGGGGGTATTTTGCCGATGCCTACGGGCTGAAACAGGTCCCCATCGAGGTGGAGGGCAAGGAGCCCAAACCTGCGGAGTTGAAGGACTTGATCGAGAAGGCCCGCAAGCTGGGAGTCAAAGTGATCTTCGTGGAGCCGCAGTTCTCGACGAAGAGCGCCCAGACGATAGCCGACGCCGTCGGCGCGCGGCTCGTGGTGGCCGACGGTCTGGCCCCGGACTGGGCGAACAATCTGCGCGAAGTGGCAAAGAACATTGCGGCGACGGCGAGTCCGGGATGAGGGGCGGGGGAAGGAAGAGATGGTGAGTGGGATGGATGGTTGATGGGTGAATGGGTGCTCGCGTGCGCGGGAACCGGACGCAACCCTGCTGCATAGCTCGAACCTCCGGTGAAATACCATTTTGGGGGTACCCATAAACCACCAGGAAAATCCATGGCTTATCGGAATCACAACCCGTAGCGGTCTTACATCCACGGTTTACGAGTACTCTGACTCGCAACGCGGTCTACACCCATGGTTTACGCGAACCCGCAACCCGCAACGCTAACCCGTAACCCGCACCGCGAAGCCCGAACTCGGAATGCGGTTTACACCCATAGATTACGAGTACCCAAACCCGCAACGCGTAACTCGCAACTCGCAACGCGAAGCCCGCAACGCGAAGCCCGTAACTGGTTCTTCATCAGGAAAGGAACGATGGACCCTCTGGCCATAGCAGTGGAAAACCTCTGGTTTTCCTACGGGAATCAGGTAGTTTTGAAGAATGTGAACCTCGAGTTGACCCAGGGGGAGTTTCTTGCCGTTTTGGGTCCCAACGGGAGCGGCAAGACGACCTTCATCAAGGTGCTCCTGGGGATTCTCAAGCCGGACCGCGGCACGGTTCGCATCCTGGGAGCCGAACCCTCCGAGGTGACCGACCGCATCGGCTACGTTCCCCAGGAAACGACTCTCAACAAGAGCTTTCCCATATCGGTGAGGGATGTGGCGATAATGGGCAGGATCGGCCATGTCGGACGGTTTTCGCGCTACTCGCGCCGGGACCGCGCCATTGCGGACGCCGCCCTCGAGCGGGTCGGCATGTGGGACTACAGGGACCGCCCCATCGGGAAACTTTCCGGGGGGCAGCGCCAGAGAGTGCTCATCGCCAGGGCGCTGGCGTCCGAACCCAAGATCCTCTTCCTCGACGAGCCCACTTCCAGCATCGACAGGCAGTTTCAGACCGACCTCTACGAGTTCCTCAAGGAACTCAACAAGACGGTCACCATCGTCGTCATCAGCCACGACCTCACCGTGCTGTCCAGCTATGTGAAGTCCGTAGCCTGCGTGAACCAGACGCTTTACTACCACAACGGCGCGGAAATCACCTCCGATATGCTGCAGACGGCCTATCATTGTCCCGTGGAAGTGATCGCGCATGGGGTGCCTCACCGTGTGCTGCACGTACATAAGGATGGTGATGATGTTTGATGCGCTGATTGAAGCCTTCCGCTACGACTTCATGCGAAACGCCCTCATGGCGGGCCTCCTCATAAGCGTCGCATGCGGCGTCATAGGAAGCCTTGTGGTGGTGAACCGGATCGTTTTCATCTCCGGAGGCATCGCCCACGCCGCCTACGGAGGCATAGGGGCGGCCTTTTTCCTGGGAATTTCGCCCACGTTGGGCATCCTGGGTTTCTCGCTGGTGGTGGCGCTCATCATGGCCGGAGTCACACTCGGGAACAAGCAGCGGGCGGATACGATCATCGGAGTGCTCTGGGCCATCGGGATGGCCCTGGGCATTGTCCTCATCGACCTGACCCCGGGGTACAACGCGGACCTCATGGGGTATCTTTTCGGGAGCATCCTGGCGGTCCCCGCCGGCGATATCCGGCTCATGGTCCCGCTGGATGCGCTCATTATCCTTACGGTCACCCTGTTTTACAAGGATTTCCTGGCCATGTCCTACGACGAGGAATTCGCGGCGGCCATGGGGGTCCCGGTCCGGATACTCTACTTCGCTCTGCTCGTGCTCATCGCCCTCGCCGTGGTGATGATCATCCGGATTGTGGGGCTCATTCTCGTGATTGCGCTTCTCACCATTCCTCCCTTCATCGCCGAACGCTACTCCAGGTCCCTGGGGACGATGATGGTGATTTCCACCATACTCAGCTCCATATTCACCCTCATCGGCCTGTGGCTCTCCTACTCGTTCAACCTGACTTCCGGGGCTTCCATCATCATGGTGGCGGCGTTTTTCTTCTTCCTGTCGCTGCTGGTGGACCGGTTCAGGACCGCGGAGGAGGCATAGCCGCGATGGGTGGCGAGTAACGAATGGCAAATAGCTGATGGCGGATAGCCGATTGCGGAAGATGGCGGGATGGAACATGGAAGAGATGCCTGGCGTCGTTGGGCGGCGGATGCGGCGGAGGTCGGGCGGCAGGTGGTGGAGGGATGAGAACGACTGTCCGCGGGCAACGGAATAGCATCGGATGGAATGTGGTGGAATCAATGTAATGGAATCGAAGAACCGGAAGACCAAGGGCGGGCGCCCTTCAGAAGCGGAGGATGAAGCTCATGTGCCAGCGTTGTGATTACCCGAGCATTCTCGAAAACTCCGGTATAGCCCATACGCATAACCGGTTGAAGGTCCTCGAGATCATCGGCAACAGCAGCTATCCGCTGAGCGCGCAGGAAATTTTCATGACCATGAAGCGCTCCCACAAGATCAACCGGGTGACGCTCTACCGGATTCTCGATATCCTCGTCGAAAGCGGGGTCGTGGACCGCATCAGCGCCGGCGACCGGTCTTTCCGCTACGGCCTGGCGGCGAACAGCAACCATCCGAGCCATCCCCATTTCTTCTGCACGCGTTGCGGGAACATGGAGTGTCTGAACCCGGAGAGCATTCCCCTGGACGTCCAGGCATTCCAGGAGACGTTTCCGGCTTTGATACGGAGGATGGAGATTCGGCTGGACGGGATTTGCAAGAACTGCCTGAGGCGTCGGGAGAACCGGAAGCAAGGTTCCGATTCCATGTAGCCGAGCGGCGGCGAGCGGGATGGAGCGGTTGGGATGAGCGAGATCCAGGGGATTCAGGAGAGCGATGCCGGATTCGTGGGGATCGACCGGACGGGGAAGTCGCCCGGGCAGATCGAACTCGAATGGTTTGAAAATCATTACCAGGGCAGTATCCCTCAACTTACGGCGAGGGCGGTGCTCATGGGGTCTGTGTTGGGCGCGGTCATGAGTCTGTCGAATCTCTACATCGGGCTCAAGACCGGCTGGGGCATCGGGATCGCCATCACGGCCTGCATTCTCTCCTACTCGCTGGGGGCGATGATGGCGAAGTTCGGCCTTCTTCGGAGTAACCTGAGCATCCTCGAGAACAACTGCATGCAATCGACCGCGAGTTCCGCGGGGTACTCGACGGGCAGCACGCTTGTGAGCGCCGTTCCCGCGCTGCTGATGATTCGCGGCGAGCACCTTCCCTACGCCACGCTCCTTCTCTGGATCGTCTTTCTGGCCATACTGGGCGTCGTGATCGCCATCCCGATGAAGCGCCAGATGATCAACGTGGAGCAGTTGAGGTTCCCGAGCGGGATTGCGGCGGCGCAGACCCTTCGCTCGTTGTACGCCGAGGGGCGGGAGGCCGCCGTCAAGGCGCGGGCGCTGGGCATATCCGGCGTGGTCGGGGCGCTGCTGGTGTTCGCCCGCGACAATGCTTTTTCGTGGTGGCCCGCGGGGCTGAAGGCGCCGGAGATGCTCCATTTTCCGGGGACTATTGCCGGGCAGGCCTTGGCCCGGTGGACGATATCCTGGGAGATGAGCCTCATCATGGTTGCGGCGGGGGCCATCATCGGGGTGCGGGTCGCCCTGAGCATGCTGCTGGGCGGGCTGTTCAACTACTTCTACCTGGCTCCGATGATGTACGAGAGGGGCGCGTTCACGGAACTGGGATATCGTGGGATCGTCTCCTGGAGTCTGTGGGGCGGGACGGCTGTCATGGTCACGTCGGGGCTCCTGGCCTTCGCGTTCCAGTGGCGCACGATAGGAAGGGCTTTCTCCGGGATCACCGGGCTCTCGAGGGTGTGGAGAGGGCGGGGAACGCGAGGAGGGCGAAGCGGGGGCCGGGGGGACGCCGGGGGCGTTGCCGGCCCTGACAGGCGTCCCCTTGACGAACGCCTTGCGGCCATGGAGGCGATCGAGGTTCCGGGGTCCTGGTTCATCCTGGGAATTGCGGTCGCGACCGTCGGAGTGGTGTGGATTCAGGTCGAAGCGTTCTCGATTTCCTGGTGGATGGGAGTTGTGTCGGTCTTCATGACGTTCTTCCTGTCGGTGGTTGCGTGCCGCGCCACGGGAGAAACGGACATAACTCCGGTAGGGGCCATGGGGAAGATCACGCAACTTCTCTACGGCGTGGCGGCGCCCGCCGACACGACCACTAACCTCATGACCGCGTGCGTGACCGCGGGGGCTGCGTCGTCGTCGGCAGACCTCCTAACCGACCTCAAGTCCGGTTACCTGCTGGGCGCCAACCCGCGCATGCAGTTCCTGGCCCAGTTTTTGGGCATCTTTGCGGGGGCGGTTACGATCGTCTCGGGGTTCTACCTGCTGGTTCCCAGCGCCGACGTGCTGGGGGGCGACGTATTCCCGGCCCCGGGAGCGCAGGTATGGAAAGGCGTGGCGGAACTCCTGGCAAACGGGCTGCGGAGTCTGCACGAGACGGCCCGCTGGGCGCTGGCCGTCGGGGCGGGCGTGGGAGTCGCGCTGCCGGTGCTGGAGCGGGCGCTGCCGGCGCGGCTTCGGCCGTTCGTCCCTTCCGCGATGGGGCTGGGGCTTTCGTTCGTCATTCCCTTCTGGAACACGCTTTCGATATTCATTGGGGCCGCGGTGGCGTGGGCGCTCACCAGGAAGGCGCCGGGACTTGCGGACAGGTTCACCATCCCGGTCGCATCGGGCATCATCGCGGGAGAAAGCCTCATGGGCGTGTTGATCGCCCTGATGGCGACCCTCGGGCTGATGGGGTAGGGGAGAAGGCGATGTTGTCGGCCTAACGTCGCCCCCGCTTACGCGGGGGAGCCGGGAAATGCTGGAAAGCCCGGATTCCCGCTCGCGGGAATGACCGTGTGGGGCCTGAATCAAAAACAGCATTGTGGGGAGAAGGACTTGCGGGGCCGCCTTGCCGGTTAGGATTTCTCTTGACCTGGCCGGGAGCAACGTGATATGAAGACCGGACATTCGTTGAGCCGGCGTAGCTCAGGGGTAGAGCAGCTGATTCGTAATCAGCAGGCCGCGGGTTCGAATCCCATCGCCGGCTCCAGAAAATTCAAGGGGTTACGAGGATTGCTCGTTTCCCCTTTTTTGTTGGTGTGCACATAGTGTGCACGAATGCATTTTGAGCGCTTTGATTCACGTCGGTGTGCATGCAAGCGTGGGGCACGGGTGAGCACCCGGATTCGGTGGAGTGGGCAATACCGGCCGGGGAAAAGTACATCGACTACCCGCTCATCCTACCAACGCCGTGCCGGGACGTGCGGCGCGGGAATCCATACCACGATGTCCGTCAAGAGCGAAGGGCCGGAAGTACACTCCGCGATGTCGTTTCTTGGTAAGTAGTGATGGCTGAATCGCTTCTATAAACCTTCCTGTGAACATACCCTTTCTCGAATAGCCTCCCCCTTTTGAGCCACTTCATGAGCCAACCATTGTGACGGTCTTTCTCCTTCTGGCGGGGGTGCGGCTCTTTTGGAACGACGCCTTAGCGAGGGTGCGTTTTCTTGCCCTGCCCGGATTTACGTTTTCAGGCTTGTCGTCCGGACCGTCGTCGTGAAAGAGCCGCACCCTTCTGGCGGACTGTTGGAATCCGCCACAACGTGGGATATGATGATTGAATCGACCCAAGTGCAGATTGTGGTTTTAGAGTTTGTGAGTCTCCGTGGGGGTCGGACATCCACCCGGCCGTTCCTTTCAGGAAAGATTCACCGGGAGAGTATCGGACATGACCTATGAATATCCCAAGCTGATTAGCGGCGAAAAGATCATGAGATTCTGGCGCGTTGATGCCCTTAGAATCTTCGATCTTTTTGCTGATGGTGGACTTCAACCCTATAGACCAACGGGTAGAGAATTTAGACTACCTGTTGAGTACCACAAGTACTCACTAAGGATGAAGGAACATAAATCATTATTCCAACAGTGGGAAAATATTACTAAGAAGATAGAGAGCTTTGAGCATGAAGCTCAGGTCCTTGATGAAGATTTCATCTGGGAGGAGTTCAAGCGTCAGAAAGCAGACTGGGAAAAGCTGACTATAGCAATCAGATCTGCCTGGGAGGATGCGCAACGAATAAAGCAGGAAGATCCTGAACTACGGCTTTGGAAATATTTTGAAAAGGACGCTGTAGATGATGAGAAACTTCAGGAGCTGATCAATCAAGTGGTGAATCTGCAATTCGATATGGATCAAGTCCAGAGGTATTTCCCGATGGATGAGCTTGATGAGAAAAGCAAGAGGGAAGCTTTAGCAGATATAAATTTTTCGACTGCTCCAGAAAGGCCGAATTCTGCAATCACCGGCTCAAGTCGAGCAAGTGTGCCGGAATTCAGTTTTTATCAGGACGGCAGCATGTGGGCTATTGGCCGATACGGCAAAGAGCATCACTTTAAACATCGTAAAGGGTTTGCTTACATCCATTTCCTCCTACAACATCGGAACCAGCAAGTACTGGCGGAGATCGCTTATAATTTAGGAAAATTCGAGGCGCCGTCCGATACTTTTGATGAAAACGTGGTTGCGGATTTACGGACTTTCGACGGACCGAGCTACCCCGCCATACCAGGGGCCGGCCTCGATGGAAAAGCGCTTGGTGATGCCGTCAAAGCAATAGACGGATTGAAAAAACGGCGCGATTCGGCCGAAGACCCTACAGAGCGAGAGGAGTGGGGAGAAAAAATAAAGCATTTGGAAAAGTACATTCAAGAAGGGAAGAGAAACATCTACACCAAGGAGCATGAAAACGCTCGCAAGAATCTTGAAAAGAATATCAGCGCGGCGAAGGAAGCAATCCAAGAACAATTGACAGCCTCCGCTCCCGAACTCATTGAAGAGCTAGGCTATGTAAAGACGGGCCACTATTGCTTTTACAGCGGACAAGCGGAGTGGAAGTTCTACCATTCCTGAGAATACGGCGTTTCCCAAAGAGTCCACACAACACGCATTCACGATGATCAAGTATGGAACCAGATAGGAGTTGGTTCAGGCGGTCACGGTCAGAGGAATAATCCCGCCGTCCTTCCATCGTCAGTAGTCCCATGCGTGGCCGAGCATGAGGGGGAGGAACCATCACACCATCTGTTGGCTTCTTGCTCTCGGTCACGCACGCATTTCCCTCAATCTTTCGAACCTCCCGAATCGCGGAAGAAAATCCAGGGCGGCAAGCAACCCCGTTCTCGTCCCCGACGGATAACAATCGTACCGCCGTGCTATGCGATTTCTGCAGTTCGCGCATATCAACCGGACAGATCCAACCAGCGATTTCCCTAAAACCATTCCCCATACCCGATGCCTTGGAATTCGTTGGTCGAGCTGTCCTTGTCGCGTGTCACGGCGATTGAGTTCTCGGATTCCGAGCGAGAGGGGCCGGCCATTCATTGGAGCACACTCCCTTTGCTCTCAAGAAAATCATTTTTCCGTCGATGCGCCGTCATTTGGCGCATTTGCGCCGTGTTTGCGCCGTCGATTGGCGCGTAAGCCTATTGAGGCAAAAAGAGCGAAAAGCCAACCGATCGATCAAACACAATATGAGAAAGGGAAAGCACTATGACAATCAAAGAGTTGGTTAAAGCCCGGCATGATGAAGAAAAGAAGCGCACCGTTTTCATGCGGGAGTGGGTTCAGGTTTCCAAGCTCGACGAGACGCCCGGAAGTCCGATCAGGACCTCCACGGGATACAAATGGCACCACTGCAAGCGGTTTCCCGAGCTGTTCCGGCGAGTCGGGGGCAAACTGTTCCTGGACATGGACAAGCTCTTTGAAATGGCGGAAGCCGGAAAGCTTCGGTGAAACGTCAGGAAGCAGCAACCTTCGAAGCGGATGACACCGGAATTTGTGGTCGGGTTGCTTTCGAGTGGAAGATCCAGCCAATAGCGAGAGCCCCGCTTCAGCCGGGCTCTTGGCGAAGTTCTTTATAGATATGAGGTCATTACAATGTCAGCACCATCATTTGATCCTTCAATTGTCAAGGCAATGGAGGAGGAGGTCAATGCCGAGATTAGGCGTGAATCGGATAAATATGGCCCTGTTGACGGTATGTCCAGGGTAGAAAGCATACGTTCCTACCTCGATAAGAACGAGGACGGAGACGCCATGCTGTTCATGGCTCTGTTCAAGAATCGGTTCTGCTATGACCATATAGCAGGTAAATGGTACTGCTGGAATTCAATGTATTGGGAGGAAGACAAGGGCCGTCAGGCGCTTTCCAGCGTAGCCGAGATAACGGCTACTTATATGGAGGGCATTGATTTAATCTCTGTGAATAGGCTTAAGGCGCTCCATGATGGGAATGACAAGGCCGCAGACGAGCATGATAAGACAATCAAGAAACTCTATAAGAGAGTTCAGTTGATCCAGACCCTCAAACGCAAGCAAAACATTCTCACGCTTGCGGCAAGCGGAAAAGATAGCCTGGGAATAACAGGTGATGAATGGGACCATGATCCGTGGCTTTTGGCCTGTCGAAACGGTGTGGTCGATCTTAGGACCGGGGGATTGCGTCCAGGTCGGCCGGAAGACTACATAAAGACCGTGTGCCCGACGGAGTGGCAGGGGATTGATGCTACCGCACCGGCGTGGGAGAAGTTCCTTGGAGACATTTTCGCCACCCCCCAACTCGTCGAATACGTTCACCGGCTGCTCGGCTCTTCGATAGTCGGGATCGTCAAGGATAACGTGCTGCCCATTTTCTGGGGTAAGGGCCGCAACGGCAAGACAACTCTTTTCGAAACGCTCTCCGCCGTTTTGGGCGACTATGCCGGTCCCATCCAAACAGAGACCATTATGGAAGGACCCAAGGCCCGATCAGGCGCCGCTCCGGCTCCCGATCTTCTCGCGCTACGGGGAATGCGGCTGGTCTGGGCGTCGGAGACGCAAGAGGGCGAAGAACTCAATTCCGAGCGCGTGAAGAAGCTCACCGGCGGTGACCGGATTACAGGTCGGGGTCTCTACAGCAATCACGTGGTGAGCTTTGTACCCAGCCATAAACTCCTTCTTCTGACCAATCACAAGCCGAAGGCCAAATCCGACGACTACGCGCTATGGGCAAGAATCAATCTGGTTCCCTTTGAGTTTTCCTTCGTCGATGACCCCAAAGTTCCCCACGAGCGCAAACGGGACCCGGATCTCCTGGAAAAGCTTCAGAAGGAGGCCCCCGGCATCCTTGCATGGCTCGTTCGTGGATGCCTGCGGTGGCAAGAAGAAGGTCTCAATCCTCCCGCGGCCGTAATTCACGCAACCGAGACGTACAAAAAGGAGGAGGACTCCTTCGGCCAGTTCCTCGGCGAATGCTGCGTGCTCGAGCCCTCCGCTCAGGTCAAGGCGGGCAGTATTCAGCTCGCCTACACTCAGTGGGCCGACGAAAGCGGGGTGGAGAAGCCGCTCACAAAGAATGAACTCGCAAGGAAGCTGCTCGACCGCTTCATGCGTGATGATTCCAAGCGGAATCGGGTCTACCTCGGCGTGCGTCTCAAGGACGCTTAACCGATCCATGCAGCACCTGCGGCACCTACAGCACCCTTTCAAGAACATTTCATATATTAAAAACTCTTTTTTGACTTTTAGAAGGTTTAAGGAAAGGTGGTGAAAGTACTGCACGTGCTGCAACCGGAGGACAACAATGGAAAAATCTCTTCTTGACCTCTTATCGGAAGATGGAATCGAAACAAAGCTGGTGGCGTCAACGAACGGTGGGGAGTACGCTTCCCCCTGTCCTGAATGCGGGGGAGAGGATCGTTTCCGCGTTTGGCCCAATGGTGAGAAAGGCGGACGCTACTGGTGTCGAGTGTGTAACAAAGCCGGTGACGTGGTCCGCTACCTTCAGGACTTCAGGGGCATGTCGCTCAAGGAGGCATTCATCTTCTCGGGAGTAGACCCGAGAGCCCGCGCAATCCAAAGGCAACACGCTCCCAAATGGGAACCGGCGGAATCGAGGTATCCTTCCGAGTTTTGGATGAACCGGGCAACCGATTTTTTGAACAAATCGACTAATCACCTCCATTCCGAGGAGGGCGAGCAGGCAAGGAGTTGGCTTGAGGCTCGTGGGATCACCGTGGACACCATGGTCGATTGCCGTTTGGGCTTCAATCCCAGCTCTACCTGGCAGGAAAGATCCGATTGGGGACTCCCGGAGGAACTCAACGATGCTGGGAGACCGAAGAAGCTCTGGCTACCCGGAGGGCTGGTGATTCCCACGTTCGTGGGCGATCGGATCATTCGACTCCGCATCCGGAGATTTGACGAGGAGCCCAAGTACATAGTCGTGTCCGGCTCTTCGATGACTACAGCAATGATGCTGGGGAAAATGGGGGGAACAGCGCCGGGAAAAACCATCGGTTTTCTCAACTTCGACCGAGGTAGCCTTTACTTTCACTACGACTGCCGCCCCCATTACCCTGTTGTCGTCGAAAGCGAACTCGATGCCATTCTTCTTGTCCAGCATGCCGGCGACATGTGCGTTGCCATGGCGCTCGGCACCGCTGCTGCTCGTCCGGATACGGCGTTAACGGAGCTGTTGAAAAGAACCCATTGTATTCTCATCTCACTCGATGCCGACGAGGCGGGAAGCAAAAACAGCAAATGGTGGAAGCAGCATTTTGGAAACGCAAAGCGATGGCCGATCCCCACCTCCTATGGGAAAGATCCTGGTGAAGCAGTTCAAAACGGTCTCGATCTCCGAACATGGGTATACGCCGGTTTCCGGAAATCGTTTGAGGAAGCGAAGAGGTGCAGGATGGAGGCGTTTTCGCTCTATTCATAGTTGCAGGGGGGAAACACTCCCTACCAACGCAGGAACAGCACCCATGTGTTGTCCCGTATCCAACCCACCATTCGACAAGTACAAAGAGGAACCGGGTTTCCACGTGTTTTCAAAGGTCAATGAAAGGAATAGTCGATGGAATCAATGAGTACGACGGAAGCGAGGAAAATAGACCGGAGCCCCAAAGGTCCGGAGATTCGACGGGAAGCCGAACGGCGGTTCCTGGAAGCTCGCGGTCGGATCAGTCTGTCCGCGCTGGCGCGGGAGCTTAGCACCAGCAGGCAGACACTGACGAGGTGGCGCCGGGAAGACCGGTGGGAGCAGCGATTGACGCTCGTGCGGCAAGCGATTGATGAGAAAATGGTCGAGAGTGTTGCATCCATAATGGAAGAGCGGGTTTCCAAAATGATAGAGGAGGATTTGGCCTTTTTCTCCACGACCGATAAGCTCCTCTTCAAGATGCTCTTCGCCCAGGATTCCGAGGGACGCATCCTCTGCGAACTGGACGATCAGGGCGTCTCGCGCCCCATGCTCAATATGGCGCTCACACCCCACGAGATCAAGGCGCTGATCTCCGCACGAGCGGAAAAAATAAAAGCCGTCCGCCTGATGCTCGGCCTGTCAACCCAGAACATCGACTCCGACGTAAATCATGGTGGGGCCGTGGCCTATTCGCCTCCCGGCGGAGCAGCGGAAGAGGCGGCCTTCCTCCAGTGGGTCGCAGAGATTGGCGAGGACAAGGCGCAGAGAATGCTCGATGTTTTGCTGGGCGAAGATGAATAAGCCCTGCCATGGAATAGACAGAATCCTCTCCCTTTTGTGGAGCTTTCAAGAGGGACGTATCACAGCATCTATCGAGGTGGGCCTTTATACAACGACTCCGCCATTGAAGGTATTCCCATATAATGAATACCTGCTCGGATGGACGACGGGAGTCGTCGAGGTTTGGAACGAGTTGAGAGACGAACTGTAGTAATTGGACAACCCGCCATTCCGGAAAGAATGGCGGGCATCCCAATCAGCCGCGAGGAAACAAGGAATCAAGAAATGAACGTAGAAACATCAGAGATTAGAATCGACAAGGAATTCAGGGATCTCATCGACCCCCTGACCCAAGACGAATATGGGCAACTGGAGGCCAATCTCCTTGCCGATGGGTGTCGTGACCCCCTTGTCGTGTGGGAACATGGCAACGTTCTTCTGGACGGACATAACCGCTATAGGATCTGCCGGGAACACCGTATCCCGTTCAATGTCGAATTGAAGGAATTTCCTTCGCGACAGCATGCAATCGAGTGGATCATCAACAACCAGCTCGGAAGAAGGAACCTTACCCCGGAACGTATGAGCTACCTGAGAGGGAAGAAGTATAGCCGGGAGAAGCACCGGCATGGCGGCGACCGCATGACAGAAGCAAGTGGTCAAAATGACCACTTGGTAAAGACCCATGAACGCCTTGCCAAAGAGCACAAAGTGTCTCCCAGGACTATACGCCGGGATGCCGAATTCCAGGAATCGGTTGACGCTATCGTGGATCTTGCGGCCAACGAGGAGGAACGCGATAGGTTCAGACAAGCCCTGCTTTCAGGGGATGTGAAAATCCCGAAGAAGGAAGTGGTTGAAATCGGGAAGCTTGCAGAAACGGACCCGGAAAAGGCAAGAGAACGTATTAGCGATTGGACTTCCGGGAAAGCAAAATCGAGTAAGAAGCGCAAGAAGGAAGCGGCAGAAGGGCAGGAAACCGCACCTCCCGTCCCTTCAAAGACCAAATCCAAACCGAAAGCGGCACCCGGTAACGAACAACCCGTTTCGAAGGAAGAGCCAAACCCTGAAAAACCCTCAACCGCCATGGCCTTGGCAGATGAGGCAATCGGTTGCATCCGCCGGATCAGTCCCGATGATCCGCAACGAACAAAGGCACTGAAAAGAATCGAATGCTGCCTTAAGATAGCGGTCATGGAGACTAAAGAGACCGCAGCCGTCTCTTCTTCCGACATTCCGAGGGAACCCGTACTGGAACGGCGGGAATCGGCGGAAGAGATTATCCGAAAGCCGACCAAAGACAAAGGTGCACCTACTCCCGAGTGCTTCGGCCACTACGACGACGATACTGATGAATGCTACCGGGAGTGCAGCGCATTTAGGTCTGAATGTCTAAAGGGCATAAATAATTCTGCGGGAAAGGCCAAAATAGCAGCGTAGATTTTTCGTAATTCGATAGATAATCCTTGCGCATGGTAGGGACGTCGCTATTACCTCCGGAAAGAGAATGCCCTGTGTTGGAGCACGGGGCATATTCCGTAGGGTGCGGCTCTTTCACGACGACGGTCCGGACGACAAGCCTGAAAACGTAAATCCGGGCAAGGCAAGAAAACGCACCCTCTTGAAGATCTCACCGTTGAGAACCGCACGGATCAGGTGTCTTTCTACGGAACCCTGGGCATTACCAGGGATAAGAAGGGACTTGAGAAAGCACGCAAAGTGGCAGTTCTGTTGAACTCCATTGCCAAGAAATTAGAATCGGAGAAGGATCTGTGCCGGACACCATCCAGGCGCCGCAAAATATGGACACGGTAGAGAATCCGCTTGAGTGAGACCGGGTTGCAGGGAGGCCATTGCGAAATATCGCTTTTTGTGATCTTGTCATGAGCAAAACGCCGGAGAACTTCAACTATGATTTTAAAATGTTGAGGTTTTCCGGCAACTACACATCCAATGTAGAGGAGGGATATCGTTTTATCAGAGATCCTGAGCGAGGGATACCATGCGAGCTATAGAACCAGTCCACTCACACGAGTGGGGACGAACCGCTCAAGTGGTACCGCCTTTAGAGGTCGTTCTTCGGTCATATCTCTGATTCAGGCTGTTTGACAGGTAGGGTGACGATGAATGTAGCCCCCTCTCCCGGCTTGCTTCTCGCCGTGATGCTCCCGCCGTGGCGCTCGACGATTCTACGGCAGATGGCAAGCCCCATTCCCGTTCCCTCAAATTCGCTTCGGCCGTGCAGTCGCTGGAAGAGGGTGAATATCCGGTCGAGGTGCTTTTCGTCAAAGCCGATTCCGTTGTCTTCAACGAAGATGCGGCACTGGAGGGCTTCCCGCCCCTTGGCAGGTTTCGTGCCGGTGGTGAGCTCGGCCCGGATACGGACCAGCGGTGCTTCCTTGCCATGAAACTTGAGCGCATTGGCGATGAGGTTCTGAAAGAGCCGGCGCATCTGCACGGGGTCCGCCTCTATTTCCGGAAGATCCGCTATTTCAACCCGTGCGCCGTTTCTTGCGATGGCTAATTCAATGTCACTCACTGCGTCCCGGACCAGACGGGTGAGTTCGACTTTTCGAAACCCCTCGGCTTGCGTCATAACCCGTGAGTAGTCCAGGAGAGACCGGATCATCTCGGACATCCGCTGTGCCGCATTCATCATGCGCCCGAGGTAATCACGCCCCGCCTCGTTGAGGCACTGACAGTGTTCTTCCATCAAAAGGCTGCCGAAGGACTGAACTTTGCGAAGCGGCTCCTGCATGTCGTGAGAGGCAACGAAGGCGAACTCCTGGAGCTCGGTGTTGCTGCGCGAGAGCTTTTCGGCATAACGCCTTGTCTCCTCTTCCGCGCGTTTTCTCTCCACGATTTCCTGGGCCAGCTCACTGGTGCGCTCCTCAATCCTTCTTTCCAGCTCGTCGTGAGCCTTCTTTAGCGCCTCTTCCGCTTGCTTTTTCCCGGAGATGTCCGTGACCGAGGTTCTACAGAAGCCGGCGCCGTCGGCTCCTCGCATGAATAAGCTGTCAAGGCGCGCATAAGGCTCGGCGCCCCCTTTTACTTTAAGTCTCACCTCAAAGGTGTCGCCCTCACCGGTATCGAAAACCTTCTTCAAGTGGGAGCGAAACCCCTTCCTGTCGCTCTCTATCACCATGGCCGTAAAGGGGGTGTTGATGAGGCGCCCCCTCTCGATACCCAATTGCCTTGCGCCGGTAAGGTTCACCTCGACGATCCTGCCCTGCTCATCGAAAGTGAAATAGCCCACGGGAGCGAAGTCGTAGAGGTCGGCATAGCGCATGCGGGATTCTTCGAGCCGGGCATGGGTGCTGCGAAGCTCCTCGTTTTGGAGCTCGAGCTCGACCTGGTGGATTCGAAGCTCGTGGATCAGCCGGCGCATATCCTCGCAGGAGCAATCGTCGGGCGGATCTTGCCCGGACTTCAGTGCTTGTTCGGCCCTGCTTCGAAGATCGTCTCCAGGCGGTATCTTCTTATCCATGATTTCCTCGCTGTTGCTTCCCTGAATGAATACCGCTATCAGGCGAAGTGGATCTATTTCGGCAGCCGGGGTTCCATTGCCTCGAGCCTGCTCTTGAGCTCCTCCACGGTTCTTTAGAGCTCGGCCTCTCTTTGAGTCTTTCCGGTAATGTCTTCGAATGCAAGCAGTATGAGGTGCGGCCGCCCCTCTCTCAGCGCGATTCTTCGTGCATTTAAGAGCATCCTCTTCGGTCCGATCGAGGGAAAGTCGTGCTCGACCTCAAAACCCTCAAAAGCTGTGTTCTCCAAAATGATGCGATCGACAAGCTCTCGAAGCTTCGCAATGTCCCACTCGCCTGTTCCGAGCTCATAGATGAGCCTGCCCTCGGTTTCCTCGCGGGAAACCTTGAATGCGTTGTAGAACGCCTTGTTGGCGGATGTCACAAGAAGATCGGCATCGAGGACGACGAGAGGCTCGCGCACCGTTTCGACGATGGCTTCGGCATAGAGCCTGGCTTCCAGCATCGACTCTTCGGTGCGCTTCAGTCGGGTGATATCGGTAAGGGTGATGACGAGACCGTCAATGACATTCTCTTTGGTGCGATAGGGAAGGATTCGAACGGAAAACCACCTGCCTTCTCCTGTCACAACCTCGCTCTCCCTTGCCTGCAGCGTGTCGAGGACCGTCTGGGCATCGACAAAAAGACTCTCGCTGTTGATCTTCGAGGTTATGTCACGGATGGAGCGGCCGACATCCGTCGGGATGAGGTTGAAGAGCCTTGTCATGGAGGGGGTAAATTTCTTGATGCCAAGGTTGGTGTCGAGAAAGATGGTGCCGATCTCGGTGCCGGCAAGAAGATTGTCCACATCGTTGCTCACGGCCGTGAGCTCGTCCACCTTGGCCTGAAGCTCGGAGTTTACCGTAATGAGCTCCTCGTTCATCGATTGCAGCTCCTCCTTGCCGGTTTCCATCTCTTCGTTCATGCTCTGGAGCTCTTCGTTTGCGCTTTGCAGCTCCTCATTGGTCGATTTGAGCTCCTCGTTGGAGGCTTCGAGCTCCTCGATGGCTGCCTGAAGGTTATCCCTGGTACTCTGGAGCTCCTGCTCGAGGACGGTAGCGTGGGGATCGGATTCTCCGGTCGGTCCAGCCTTCTTCCGTCCGGATTTGCGCAATCCCGAAGGAACGGTCTCAGAGAACAAGACGAGCAGCAGTGCCTGCGCACCCGCCCTTTTCTCGACGGGGCGGATGCTCACATCGACCGGTCTTCTCACTCCATCTTCCTTGATCTCAACCCCTTTGAGAGTGAGGGGCTCACCGCTTCGAAACACGTTCATGAGGGCCAGGGGGAGCCGTTCGCGAAGCCCGTCCGGGGCCATCTTGAGCAGATTGAGGCTCGGCTCTCCTTCCGGTGTACACAGATATTTTCGGGTAACTCCCTGGAAGAAGAGGATGTCCAATTTTTCGTTTACCAGAACGCAGGCGGGTGCGTACTCATCGAGGATGATCCTTTCAACGATCTCACGGGCGCTCTTGCCGGAGGCTGCGCTTCTGTCGCGGCCAGGCGGCCGGTAAGGGGCGCTATCGATGGGGCTGGGCTCCGGGAACTGCCTGGGCGAGAGCACCTTCTTAGCCTTGAAGATCTTTGCTTTGACGTCGATTGCCTGGAAAAGGCCGGATGATTCCCCCACGGTCTCCGAGGTGCCGAGCATGAGGTGGCCGTTATCGTTGAGGGTGAAGTGGAAGAGGCCCAGAACCTTCTGCTGCAGGGTGGAGTCCAGGTAGATGAGGACATTTCTGCAGCTTATGAGATCGAGGTTCGAGAAAGGGGGATCTCCCACCAGGTCCTGCACGGCAAAGACAAGTCGCTCGCGTATCTCGGATTTGAGCCTGTAGGTGCGGTCGTTTTTGACAAAGAAGCGCTTGAGGCGCTCTTTGGAAACAGCCGCTTCAATGCTTTCCGGGTATTCGCAGGCCCTTGCGCGCTGAATGGCCGCGGCATCGAGATCGGTTGCAAAGATTTGAACAGTCGTGTGCCGGTTCAGCCGCTCCATGGCTTCCTCAAAGAGAATGGCAATCGATACGGCCTCCTCCCCGGTGGCGCAGGCTGGAACCCACACTCGCACGGGCTCATTGCCCTTTCTGTCGAGGAGAATTTCCGGGATGGCCTTTTCTGAAAGCGCTTCAAAGGCTTTTGGGTCTCTGAAGAAGCTTGTGACCAGAATGAGAAGCTCCTTGAAGAGCCGGTCGATCTCGTCCGGGTTTTCCCTAAGATAGCGGTAGTAGTCCCTGATGTCCTCCAATTTGTGGAGGGCCATGCGCCGCTCGATCCTTCGGCGGATGGTCACCTGCTTGTAGTGGGTGAGATCCCTTCCGGTCTGCGAGCGAATCAGGTGGAGGATTTTCTGAATATGGTCGAGCAGGAGCTTGTCTTGGCCTCCTTCCACCAGCGTGGCCATCAGGTACGGCTGGCTTGTATAGGCGAGGAGCTCCCGGCCCATATCCTCGACCCGAAGCACCAGGTCGGCGAGCCCGGTCTCGACGACGCTCCTGGGCATGCCGTCAAATTTCGCCTGCTCGGGGTCCTGAACGATGGTGAGGCCACCGGCCTCTTTGACGGCCCGAAGGCCGAGCGTCCCGTCGCTTCCCGTCCCGGAGAGGACCACACAGATGGATTTGTGGTCCTGGTCCATGGCAAGGGAGCGGAAAAACTGGTCGATGGGATACTTCG